>NZ_CP016796.1:639251-958876 GCF_001895265.1 Francisella uliginis | reverse complement strand
TGAAAAATAATGTCCTTTAAAACTAGAAAAATAAGTCTGTAAATATCTATCATGATCACCAAAAATAGTTCTTGCCATTCCTGGAGTAGCTCTTTTTATACATAAAGCACCTTTACCTTCTCCATGAATTTCATTACCATCTGTATCAAATAAAGCAACCTCAACACCAAAAAAAGGTTTTGAAGCAGATCCGGGTTTTAATTTGTGTGCTCCCGGCAAGGGTGTAATCATATGCCCACCAGTCTCAGTTTGCCACCAAGTATCCATCAAAGGAGCTTGATTATTACCCGCCTTTTCTACAAACCAGTGCCAAGCTTCTGGATTTATTGGCTCACCTACTGATCCTAATATGCGTAGAGACTTCCTAGTTGTACTTTCAAGATAATCATCTCCAACCTTCAATAAAGATCTAACTAATGTTGGTGCTGTATATAAAATACTAACATTATGTTGATCTACTTCTTGCCATAATCTTGAAGCATCTGGATATGTCGGTACACCTTCAAATATAACTGAAGTAGCTCCATTAGCAAGAGGTCCATAAACTACATATGTATGACCAGTTATCCAACCAATATCTGCAGTACACCAATATACATCATGATCTTTATGATCAAATACTAACTTATGAGTCATACTAGCATAAACTAAATACCCTCCTGAAGTATGCACCAAACCTTTAGGGGCTCCTGTTGAACCTGAAGTATATAACATAAATAAAGGAGTTTCTGCATTAAAAGATTTTGGCTGATGCTCATTTGAAACCTTTTTTAATTCCTCTGAATAACAAATATCAACATTTTTATTCCATGATATATTATCTGTTTCTGTATTACGCACTACTAAGACTTTTCTAACAAAATCAATATCAGACATGATTTTGTCAACACTAGCTTTCATAGGAATTCTTTTACCAGATCTAACAGCTTCATCAACTGTAATTATAAAATCACTTTTAGCATTTATAATACGCTGTTTTAGAGATTCAGCAGAAAATCCACCAAAAACAACAGAATGTGTTGCACCAATACGTGCACATGCTAACATTGCATATATTGATTCTGGCACTAATGGCATATATATAGTTACAACATCACCTTGCTTCACGCCATTATTTTCAAGAATATTAGCCATCTCACAGACTCTATGATAAAGCTCTCTGTATGTTATTTTCTTTGATTTTCTTGGGTTATCAGCTTGCCATATAAATGCAACTTGATTAGCTCTTTCTGGTAAGTGCCTATCTACACAATTATAGCAAACATTCAACTCACCATCTTCAAACCATTTGATATCAACAGGTTCAAAACTACTATTACATGCTTTCGTAAAAGGCTTATGCCAATGGATACGATTTGCCTGTTTAGACCAGAATTCTTCTGGATTATTTAATGACTCTTTATAAAGCTTTTCATATAATTCGTTATTAACATGAGAGCTGTCTATAAATTCTTGAGATACTTGAAACTTTGAATATGACATTACTAACTATTAAATAAACTTAATCTTAAGTTCATATTAGCATATTTAAGAAAAATTGTAAGTTATAGATACGATGGACTATTAATAAATTTAATGTCTATTTTGAAGATAATTTTTGAATTTTTGACCTAACTCTTGGTGCTGTAACGCTATTTCATAATTAGCAATTAAAAATCCTAATTTACTACCACAATCATAACGTGTCCCTTTAAATTCATAAGATAGTATTTTTTCTTCCTGTTCTATAAGCTTAGCTATAGCATCTGTTAGCTGAATTTCACCACCTGCCCCTTCAGATGTTGTTTCTAAGCATCTAAAAATTTTATTAGGTAGCAAATATCTACCAACTACAGCATTTGTAGACGGTGCTTTTTCTGGGGATGGCTTTTCCACAATTGCTTTTATAATATCTTCTTGATCTTTTGCAACTATGCCATATGAGCCTGTTTCAGATTTTTTAACCTGCTGAGTAGCTATACATCCTCTAATATCAGTACCCTCAACAGACTTAACCATCTGTTTCAAAACTCCACTACCACAATCATAATTATAAATAAGATCATCAGGCAATATAACAGCAAAATCTTCAATACCAACAAGAGGTTTAGCACATAATACTGCATGACCTAAACCTAAAGCTTCTGGCTGACGTACAAAGAAAAAACTTACATCTTTAGGAATAATATTTTTAACCATATTTAATAGTTCATATTTTTGTTTCTTCTCAAGGGAATATTCTAATTCAAAATTTCTATCAAAATGATCTTCTAACGACTTTTTATTAGAGCTAGTAACAAATATTATTTCTTTACAACCAGCTTCTATAGCTTCTTCTACAGCATATTGAATTAATGGCTTATCGACAACTGTCAACATTTCTTTTGGACATGATTTAGTCGCAGGTAAAAACCTAGTACCCCACCCTGCAACAGGAAAAACTGCTTTTTTAATTTTCATTTAAAACGCCTTATAAACTTTAGTTATCACCAAGCGGACAATATAAATTGATACCTATATTATAATTATTACATGCTAAATTCTTCAACTCATCTGAATATTTTTTCAAGTCATTTGATCTTTTGACATAAAGATCAACTATTATTTCGCCATCAAAATAATATATAGAACTTCTTTTTGCTAATATAATTGTCGTATCTAGATTGTTTTTAACAAAAAAATCAGATATAACTTCTAAAATCTCTTTCCTTGATGGTTCGAAATTTTCTAATTTTATTACACTATCTTCATGATTTGTAACGTCAACATGTACAGTAATATCTTTAATATTTTCAATATTATGATAAATATTACTTTTAACGATCTCTGCTATATAGTGACCCTCTGAAGCTGTACTAAATTTATCAACTAAAACATGGACATCTAAAACAATTTTACCTGCCATTTTTCTCGTTCTTAAATAGTGAAAATCCTCGACACCTTCAGTATTTGTAATTATTGTTTTAATATTCTTGCGAGTCTCGTCATCAACACCTTCATCAATTAGCTCTGCAACCGAAGAATAGCCCCATTTAACTCCCATTTTTACTATCATGTAGCAAACAACAAGAGCAGCTATAGCATCCATCCAAGCAAATCCTAAAAAAGCTCCTACTAAGCCAATTAAAACAACTACAGAAGACCACATATCAGATCGACTATGCCATGCATTTGCTCTTAGCATATCTGAATCAATTTTATTTGCTGCTCTCATGGTATACTGATAAATAAACTCATTACCTATTATTGAAAATATAGCTGCAAAAACTGTAAATTTGTCAGGAGTTACATAATCACCACTAATTAAATCCGTCAATGAATGATAAACAATCATAAAACCAATAGCTATAAGCAAACTAGAAAGTACAAGAGTTGCTAAGGTTTCTAATCTTTCGTGGCCATATGGATGATTATGATCTTCGCCTTTATTTGCGTATTTTGCTGCAAATAAAACCATACAGTCACTTAATAAATCTGAAAAAGAGTGAATCCCATCTGCAAATAGAGCTGGAGAGCGACCAATTATTCCTACTATTGTTTTAGATATTGCAAGCAAGGTATTTATAAACATACCTACAATCGTTACTTTTTTTGTGATTTCATATCTGTTATCTGACATTTCAAACCTCTTCTACTAAGGAATTTTTCTAGATAATAATGCTTCACGACTATAAAGTCTAGAATAATTAAAAATTTATTAATTTTTAGTCATTACTAACTTAAACAGCAATATGTGAACTACAACTGAAAAAACTACAGTTGAGACCCACCATTTTATAGGATCTTCTAATCCATGTACTGTGACATAGTAAGCAGCAAAAATAGATATGACAAACTGAAAACTAGCCATTACTAAACCAGGATTCCAACTTCTACGTTTAAAACCTTCTGCAATATGTGTTAAACAATTCATAATACTAAAGATAATAATTAATAGACCAAAGCCTAAATTTATAAAACTTAACAGACCAAAAATAGTAAAAGCTAACCACACCATTAATATATTTATCCAAAATATTTTAATGTCCGTAAGCTTTTCTTGCCCCCCTGGTAAATTCATGACTATTTGATTCATGAACTTTTTGAAACCTCCAGGAATATAATGTTCTTCTGTTTGATGAAATAAATATAAAGGAATATTTATTAATCCCCAAAAGTGAGGATCATAAATTGAAAAATTAGTAAACAATAATATTAGAAAAAATAATCCTGCCCATGGAGCAATTTTTGCCCAATTTTGATTTTTAGCTAAAAAATTTATCATAATTAAAAACTAGAAAATATTGATTAATATTGATGATATACCATTTTTTATCAATAAAGTAAAAAACTTCAAATATCTTTAACTTTTGACCAAAATAATCTTGCAAAGCTTACAAATAATTGTATAATATACTCCATCAGTTCGGAGAAATGGCTGAGTGGTCGAAAGCGGCGGTCTTGAAAACCGTTGACTGTAACAGGTCCGGGGGTTCGAATCCCTCTTTCTCCGCCATGAACATAGAGCCCGCCTACTTTGTAGCGGGCTTTTTTGTTTCTACCCACCTATAAACCCACCTAAAAGATTTCGCTTAACAACCTTTTGATTAACTATCGAATAAGCAAACCGTCATTAAATCTTTTAAATAATCAAAATGGAAAATTTCTTCGATATATTTTTTATACCTACTTGAATTAATTTCTCTTTCATCATCGCTGCTTTCTTTTTCCTGAATATAATTGTGCTTCTCATTAATACTATATCCAGTCATATACTCATATAACATTAAGTCTAAAAATCTTAACTTTGGTATCCAATAATTTTTAATTTTTTGTTTTGCTGATTCTATATTCGTAGTATTAAATACTGAATATGACTTATTACTCTTCTCTAGTTTGATATTTAACTCTAAATTCTTAACAAGTTCAGCTCGTAGACAATAAGGTAATTTTTGAACTCTTCTAAAAAAAATATCAATATTACTACCTTTATGTTTTTCAAACCATATCGTCTTTTCACTTTCCAAAAGATAATTTGAATTTATAGGATCTAATAACATCTGTTCTAAGAATATATTTATTTTCTCTATCCTTTCATTATCATAACCAATAGATACTTGTAACATCTTTTGATCAAAAGTCAGCTGAAGTCTTGTCCAGTCAATATACATAACCCATCTATTGTAGATCATGAAAGCAATTTGCTTGACCGTTAGATTAGAAAAATCATAAACATTATACTGAAGAGAGTTTAGTACCCTTCTATTAAAACTTGCAGGTAGTGGTTTATCTATTTTTTTAAATAGATAAATATTATTCTCTTTAGCACTTTTTAAAGTTTCCCAAGATTTAAAAACACTGTTTATAGTAATTGCTGATAAATATTTATTAGACTCATATGATCTTATTATTTCTACTGGTGACTCAATATCTCCTATATCTAGCTCTGGAGTATCTACTAAACAAATGTTAAACCTATCATAATTTTCTAAATAGTCTCTTATAAATGAAACTATCATATTTTTATAAATAATATCTAGCACCAGAAAAAACGTCTCTGAAATAATCTTTCTTACCTGTTTTAGTGACATATTATCAATATATTCTTTAACAACATATACTTTATAAAAAGTCTCTAAATGTAAATCAATAGATGATATATATAGTTTTGAAAAAATATACCTAGCATCTGATACGGGATCTATTACTTGAGTATCTCCTTTAAGCTTTTCGTATATATTAATATAATATTTATCTAGATCTTTTTGATCATATGTTATTTTATATAAATCATAATAAGACATACTTTTACCTGATATAAAAACTTTTTTATCCAATAATAGCTCCATATATCTTTTTTATTTAAAATAACAAGATTCTCTCTGAAACGCTAGTTGATTTAGATGACCGCTGGGTTATCTAAATCTTTTACAATAGCGTTTCTAAATATTAATCATGCGAAGCATTACGCATTGCCCACCGTCGGCCTGATAAGGTTGACCAACGGGTTTTACCAGTGAAACGGGAGGGACTTAGACTAGCAAACTTGTTACTGTGCCCTTAGCCTGCGACAGGGTGCTTTGCTCGGCTTTAGTCCATCGTGTGAAACTCGTTGGTCAAGCGTAGCGCAGACGGTGGGCTGAGCATTCCCCAAATTTTGGGGAAGCGGCGAAGAGTTAATCAAATATCGGCTCTGTCCAACGCCCAGCGATGCTTGCAAAAGCATAAAGGGCGGACGATATTGAGAAACTCTAGCCTATGGGGTTTATTTGATAGCTTGATAAATCTGCTTGATTATTTACTTACTTTGACAAAAGTAATAAATAAACTTAAAACTCAATCAAGAATATTATTTTTGTCGTGATGTTTTAGTTCAGATTTTGAGAGTTATCTAGCTTATAATCTCTTTCTGATATTCTATCATTCAGCCAATCTTCAACTTCAGAAAGTACCCATCCCACTGAGTTTTCGCCTAACTTAACCTGTTTAGGAAATAGGTCTCTACTCATATAATCATATATTGTAGATCTAGATAAACTAGTAATTTCTAATACTGTTTTTAATCTTATTATTTTCATATTCATTTCCCCTATTGATATAGATCAACAAGGAATATGATTTCATAAAGATTGCTATATATCTACCATAGCTATTTTAGACTTTATTTCGGCTTACTCTAACGCCCTGCTAATATAGTTAAGGGTGGGCGATATTAAAAACTCTAACCTATCTAGGTTTGCTTATCTAATTACTTCATCAAAAGTTAGATACTTTATGTGATATGCTAACCATAATAAATATTCATCATTAAGTCGAATGTTTATTTTAAAGATATGTCTATCAATTTTAATTTCATTTTCTGTATTAAGCAGATTAGCAAATTTAATATCATTAGGTATATTCAAACCAAATAACTTGCATATTATGACTACATCAAGAATGTACAATAGACTATACTCATCAGTCCATGTCTCGATAATAGCGTTACTATTCTTGCTTAAGAACTCTTTATAAGCCTTTTTCTCATAATTAGTGCTAAAACTCTCACGAACATCCTTATATACAGACTTCTTTTGCATTAAATTGTAATACTTACCTGTTGAAATCTCACCAACACCATACCGCTCTTCCCAGAACAGTCTTGTTGCTGGATTAATAATATCAATATTATCACTTAAAATTCTTATGATATCTTTTAGGTCTTTTATTCTTTTAGAACCAAAAGGATTTTTTAAATATAGTTCTCGTGCAAAATTAAAGTCAAATGTGGCTTCTATAGGATTACTTGAGTATAATTCTTTAGCAAATTTAAAAATATTTGCGACAACATCAATTATGTTTTGCTGTATTAAAAACTCTTCACTTTCTGACATATAGTCATAATTTTTTGACTCATTATTGCTAATAAAGATATATCTATCATGTATAGACTTGATCGTATTAAGTAAATTATATCTATGAAATAGTGATTTCAAGAGAGTTTCATTAGTAATGCTCTTAAATTTATTTTCATACATTTGAATATTAGGAAACAAATTTTCAGTATCAAACTCGTTTCTAATAATATCTTTATTTGAGTAGCCCTTATATATATCTCCAGATAAAAAATTCACATAAATATTTTCTATAATATGAAAAAAATTTTCGTCTTTTTTAATTAAAAAGGGCTTCTTAGGGAACATAATTCCTATATGGAATTGCTTATACAAATAATAGATATTTATTCCTTCATTACTATGCTGGTCTTGAAGTTGTTCAATATAATTATAAACAGACACCGCAATATTTTTAGCATTAGAAAAATCTATTTTACTACTATTATTGAAATAGATATTTTTATAATTATTTTTGTTATCATCGAAATAATCTAAAAATTTTTCAACCCAGCCTAAGTTATAATATTTCTCAATATCTATTTTAAAATCACCAAAGATATCTGCACAAACATAATCATACATAAATTTATAAAAGGAATAACAAAATATAAATTTAGATAATTCATCTCTATAATAAGTTCTGTCACAACTGACTTTTTTGTATATTTTTTCATAAATAGAATATATATATTCACTGTCTATATCAGGAAAATCTTCTAAGTATATTGAGATACTTGAGTTACTTTCTCCATCAAGATCGATAACTTCTAATATTTCACTATTAGCATCAGTATTATTCAATTAATGAGCCCTACCTATTCTTCTTAAAATTCTCAGCTTGCTCAAAAATCTCTTTGAAAACCTCATCTTTTGTAATTGGTGGGTAGCCATGTTTTGCCAAGAGCATTATCAAATCTACTTTTAGTTCGGCTTTGATATCATCTCTGATATTCCAGTCAGTATATTTTGATTTATCATCGACTACTTTTTTGACCTCTTTAGCTAGAGCTATAAGTTTATCCTCTGGATAGTCAAACTCATACCGGATAGCTATATCTTTTAAGATGTCATAAAAAGCTTTTTCTTCAAAGTCGATACCTAGATCACCAAAAGACTCTTTTTCTTTTTTAAGAGCGTGATATAAATCGACAATCTCATCTGTAAAATCATTTAAAACATCACTAACTAACACATCTTGCTCTTTGCGTTCATTATATTTTTCTACAAGTGAGTTAAGCTTTTTAGAGAAGTCTAATGCTTTGACTTTATTTACCTTTTTAAAGTCTTCTAGAGCTTTTGCTAATAACTGTTGTAATAGCTTAATCTTAGTATTTGGCAGTTTTACTTTATCTATCTTGTTTAGATAATCCTCATCAAAAATATCAATCTTTGACTCATCATCACTACCAAGTTTAAATATCTCCTCAACACCTTCACTTTTGATAGCCTCTTCTATCATATTAGCTACCCTTTTGTTCATCTGTGCAGTATCTGGAGCTTCGCCTTTGGTTAGTTTGACAACTATAGAACGCACAGCTAGATAGAAATGTATAAGATCTTTCTCATGGTCTGAAAAAGCATCAGCACCACAGCATATATCATAAGCTGCTTTTAGTCTCTTAACGATATACATAAATCTATTTTCTAGCTCTTTTGTTAGTTGGATATATTCACTAGCAAAATTTAGACAATTTAGTTGCTCAACTGGTGAACCTGAAAAATATTTACTATTATCAAATTTATGAAAAAGTTTTGCTAATAGATCTAGCTGATCTTTGACAACAACTATAGATGCTTCTATATCCTCAAAGTTTTGGCTATCAATACTAGAGAATTGTTTAAGAGCCTTGTTCATCGCCGTTTTCATACCGATATAGTCAACTACTAAGCCCTTGTTTTTACCTGCGTATTTTCTATTTACACGAGAAATAGTTTGAATAAGGTTATGCTGTTGGATTGGCTTATCAATATAGATAGTATCTAAAAATGGCACATCAAAACCTGTTAGCCACATATCAACTACTATAGCTATTTTGAAGTTAGATTTTTCATTTTTGAATTGAGTATCTAAAGTTTTACGATACTCTTTTGTACCTAATAGATTATATAACTCTTCACAATCATCTTGGTTGCGAGTCATAATCATTTTGATTTTCTCTAATGGAAGTATCTCTTTCTTTTCTTTATCTGTAAGCTCTGCGGTATCTTCACAAGCTTGTTTAATATTCCACTCTGGACGCAAAGCAATGATTTCTTTAAATAAAGCATAAGCAATCTGTCTACTACTAGAGACAAACATAGCCTTGCCTTTGATAGTAGCACCCTCAGAAACTCTCTGCTCATAATGCTCTACAAAATCCTTTGCTATCGCTCTAATCCTATCAATATCACCAAGTATGACACTCATGTTTGTCATAGCCTTTTTGCTTTCTTCTACTTGGTGTTCATTTGCTCCGGCTTCGGCACATTCTTGATAATATTTCTCAATCTCTTGAAGTCTTGAGCTATCTAATAATACTTTTGCAGCTCTGCCTTCGTAAACTATACGAACAGTAATCTCATCTCTAACTGACTCTGTCATAGTATAGCTATCAACGACATTACCAAAGACATCTAAAGTTGCATCTATCGGCGTACCTGTGAAACCGACAAAGGTAGCATTAGGTAATGAATCATGCAGATACTTAGCAAAACCATAAGATTTTTTGATACCGTCTTTTGTGAATTTGATTTTTTGGTCTAGGTTTATCTGGCTTCTATGTGCTTCATCAGATATACAGATAATATTAGTTCTCTCACTGAGGATATCCAAATCTTCGGTAAACTTATGAATAGTAGTAAGAAACACACCACCACTTTCGCGAGCTTTTAATTTAGCTCTTAGGTCTGCCCTACTCTCAACACTGACAACTGTATTATCACCAATAAATTTTTTAGCATTTGCAAACTGTTTACCAAGTTGGTCATCCAAGTCTGTCCTATCTGTGATAATCACAATAGTTGGACTTGAGAAATGAATACTTTTCATCAACATACGAGTTAAGAAAAGCATTGTAAAACTTTTACCGCAACCAGTTGCACCAAAGTATGTACCACCTTTACCATCGCCATGAGGTTTTTGATGTTGAATAATATTTTCATAGAGCTTTTTGGTAGCATAATACTGCGGATAGCGACAAACTATTTTCTCTTCTTTGTGCGATTTATCAGGTATATAGATAAAATTATGGATAATGTCTACTAATCTCTCACGATTAAGCATCCCTTGAATCATTGAGTGCATTGAGGCGATACCATCTACATCGACTTCATCGCCTGTGATTCTTCGCCAAGAGTAGAAAAATTCATACGGAGCAAAAAGAGAACCAGCCTTATTATTGATACCATCACTAATGACACAAAAAGCATTATATTTAAAAAGCTCTGGTATATCTCTTCTATAGCGGACTGTTAGCTGATCGAAAGCATCTTTGATAGTTGCTTCTTCACGGATAGCACTTTTAAACTCAAAAACTACTAGAGGCAAACCATTTATATAAACTATGCCATCTGGTATGCGTTTCTCATATCCTGTTATCTCTAGCTGATTGACTATCTTGAAGTTATTAGCGTCAATATTTTGATAATCTATAAAATGAATACGAATATCTTTAGCTTTTGGATCTTCTCGTTTGAAATCAAAACCACTAGTTACTAGCTCCATGATAGCCTTGTTAGTATCATATAGATCACTAGCTGGATAAGCCTCTAGTTTACGGATAATAGTTGTAATCTCGCTAGTTGTGATATTATCACTAGCATATCTAGTAGCTAAGTACTCACGCAAATCATCTACCAGAAGTACATCTTTATCATCACGGATAATTTCTTTACCAAACTGATAACTAATGCCCTCTTGACCAAGTAACTCAATAAATGCAAGCTCTAGTTTTTCTTCTGTGAATTTGTTCATTTTTTATTTCCAAATTAAAAGCCTTTCTTAATATGCAAGGTATAACACTACTTAAAAGCTATCTTAGATATACTATCTAATTTAATATAAGGCTTATTTTTTAAGGATAATTTTATATCTCCAAAGCATAGAACGTATAAACCTACAATTTCATTAATATCTTTATATTTCTTAAATCTTAAAAGAAAACTAGACTTGTCATTTATCAATATACTAAAATCCTTATTTTCACCACTAAAATTAATCCAAAAACTATCTTCTTGTATTCTTATAGACACCACTACTCCATAAACCCCTCTAAATTTACCTATATCTTCAGATGATATCTCGTAATGCCTTTTAAATAAATTACTTGCATAATATGGATGCTTATAACCAACATCTATTTTTTGAGATGATATTGCAAAATTAACATCATGGATTAACATATTTAATAATGACTTTAATCTTCTATTTCGAGATGATCTTTTTGTTCCGTTTTTACAAGAATGATTTTTTCCTAAATTATTTGAGACTTCGTTTTCATTTTCAGTTTCTGTGATATGTGAACTTGATTCACTTCCGAATTTAAAATCTACTTTTATCCTATCACCTGAATTAATTATTTCTTTCTCACTCTCTTCAAGATGCCCCAACAATTTTTCTGAACTACTAGCACCTAGTTTACATCCTACACCGTGAGGTCTTGAACCAAAACAAGCACCTTGACCACTTATTGAAGGTCTTCTAAAAAAAGCTGTATGTCCACATTCCAAACAAATTAGATTTTTACTTTTTTCTTCGAAACCGTCAACTTTTGCAAAATCTTTAGCATTATAAATTTTATTATCTAGTACACATTTCGCTAAATCCATAATTTAACCCTCATAACTAATATTCCCCTCTACGATAAACTCAGCTCTTTCAAAAAGCTCATCATAAGTGATTATCTCAATATTACGATTATTTCTTCTAAACAATTCAAATGTTTTTTTCTTTATTTGCTTATCTCTAGGGTTATCACTTTCTAGCTCTTGCCATGAACCATATAATAAAATCACCTTAGAATCATAGGCTTTTTGTATAATTTCATTTCCATTTTTTGTGTAATTTTGTGATTGCTCCAGTTTTATCTGCCCAGATGCTTTTTGTTCTAAAATTTGACTGACAGCATTAAAAAACTCTGAAGTTAAACACCAAGAGTTTGATCTATTTTTTGAAACTGAAAATATCTTTGATTGTGGTTTTTTAAGTTCCACAAAGGTTGTAAATGAATTATCTCCCATTAAAAAATCTGATATGACAGTATTTGACCCGTCAAGGTTACTACTTGATACACTTGCCTCATCTTGTAAACAACTATTAAATCTATAATCTAAGCCATATCCAAAGATCCAAAGATTATTTTTAAAAAACTCTTGCCATTTTTTCTCACTCAAGTTATTTTTTAAATTTTCTCTAAATTGCTCAAGTCCTTTCTTTCTATAACCTATATTTACAATATCTTTACTAACTAAACTTTCATCTGATAATATTTGTTTTAATATCTCTTCACCATCATTTTTATGCAATAACTCTTTTATTTGTGTAGCTATTTCTTCATTATTACTTCCATTAGATAAAGATATTTTTCTTTCATTTATAGAATCTATATTTATCTCATCTAAAAATCTTAGAAAAGCTCTTAATTGACCAAAACTAAAGTTACTAAAGGTAATATCTTTTACCTCTTTACTATGATAATTATATTGATATATTTTTAGTGATTTTAAATCATTTTTATTATCATTATGTACAACCTGAAATAATACTCTTGGTGAAAACTGTATTGCTTGCTCATCCTCATAATAAACTACATTTAAGTACTTATTACCATTACTGTCTTCACTTTTATATAAAGTTTCTACCCTAGAATTATTTATTATTTCTTTAATATCTGCTTTACGATTAAATTGCTCAAGAATTTTAGATATATCTAGATCCATACTACTTCAATTCCATACATGTATTTTTTATAAGTTCTTTTGCTAAATCCAGTCTATATTTTTTTATAATTTCATCAAAAGCCTCTTGAATAAAGTTAGCTACCCAATATTGAGAATTTTCAGGAGGAGTCTCTCCAAAATCTAAGTAATCAATGTAATCATCTGAAGCCATTAAAGATTCATTAATTGAAAACATCCAAACAAAGTGCTTAATAAAAATTTCTCTAATACACTCTTGTAATGAATCTAATGACTTTATTCTATTATCTAAATTTAGTTGATAATCATTGAGCATCATAAATTGGAAGTAATTATAGTGGGCATAATCATTTAAAGTACCCCTTACATTTTTATAGTTACCCTTAAACAAAAGATCGTTTATATCATTTAAATCTTTATGTTTTATAACATACTCATTCATCTCTCGGTATTGTGGTAGCTTTTCTTTACCTCTGAGCCAATTATTCACTTTCTCTACAATAAAATTTTCTAAACTAAAATTATCCTTAATATATAGAGATGTATAGCAATGTATTACTATTGAATCATAGTATTTTCTAGTTAAAGAATAGGCATCATTTATTGTGCCAAACTCAAGTAGTTTCTTAACAGATTCTAGAGTTGATCGTATCGAAGATACTAGATAAGTTTCGTAATTGAATGCTTGAGTACCTTTGTTAATAAATTTGAAGACATTAAAAGCTAATAAATCATAAAATTTAATATACTTATTGAGGTCAGAAAATATCTCATGCTTTTTATACTCATCTGTAAGCATTGAATGATTTGATTCCATCACCCCTCCACAGTTGCCATTTTTGAAAGTAATATTTCTTTAAGTCTATTAAGCTCTAAAATCTCTTTCTTTTTCAAATCCACTCTTGATAATATTTTGTCTATAAAACAAGAGAATTTTGTAACAATGTTTACAGCTGGCTTTAAAATTTCAAAAGATGATATATCAGGAACAGTTAATTGTCCTTGAGCAGAGGATTCACTATGAAACCTAAGAGAACTTATAGATAAATATAGATAACATAAAAAACTTTCTGAATATGGAGTAATCACAATCAAACGAACAATAGGAACAAAAGAAGCTAGCCTCAAAACAGTATAGCCTATGATTGCCCCTCTTGCTGATACTGTAATTGATTTTTTTGTTACTTTAGGAGCGTTCGTAAAACCATAAAGTCCTTCATCTACAGTACTATTTCCAAATATTGGAATACTATATTTACTAGACATATATTTTTTGACTATTTTAGGTTTATCTCCACCTGCTTTTATTTCAGCGAAATCACTTAGTTTAGATACGCCCCACCCCTTCGGAATCTCCTTCTCAAGCTCCTCGCACCAAACCATCTCACCACCGCCAGACTTGTACGGTCGGATATCAGATTCTGAATCAAGTTCAGAATGACTAAAATTGTGTGGAAAATTGAAATCCACAAACCACTCTTTATATATGGCTTGAGCTGTTTCTTCTAGTTTTTGGTTTAGTTGTTCATTTAGTTTGATTCGATTTGTAATTGCATAATACTCTGCTACTATCTCACGCTGTTTTTCTATTGATGGGATTGGTAGTTCTAACTCACAAAAATCATCCCAGTTAAATCCACCTCTAACACTACTATCTGTAGTAAACCAAGCATTTCTATCAAACTCACTTCTTCTAAACCACATCATTAGATATTCTGGAAGCAAAATTTGCTTGTCCACTACCTCAAAAATAACATAAGCAGGAGATACTATAACTTTCTGCTCTAATTCCAGCATACTTATTGGTAATACACCATCTCTACCAACGTGCATTGGGTTATATGCAAATTGATTTTTCTCTACTACTTTATATTTTGATAAATCAGTTCCTGTAACATTTGCTACAGACGGCATAAATTCTTTATTAATATTTATACCTCTAAGATTTTCAACAGTTAAAAAATTATCAGCATTTCTTTTCTTAACTTGCTGGATATAGTTACCAAGTTTTTTATAATTTGATCTCATAACCCAACTCTTTAAATACTGTTAGAAGTTCTTTTTTTGATTGCTCTTCTTGCTTTAGTAGCTCGCCAAATTCAGCTTGTAGATTTTTCATTTTCTCATCAAAATCTATATTCTCATCTCTATTTACAAATTCTATATATTTACTTGGTACTAATGAGTAGTCTTTGGCAATGACTTCATCTATAGTTACACTATTACAATACTCTGGAATATCTTTATATGACTCTTTATCAGATTGCCAAATATGATAAGTGTCTGATATTTCTTGGATATTTTTTTCATCAAACTGAATAAATTTCTTCTCAAATGGCACACCCTTTTGGCGTAAATCCATAAATAAAATCTCATTAGTTCTATCTCTATGGCTCTTTTGCTTACCATTCTGCTCAAATTCCCTCTGTTTTTTATTAGCATTAAGTATCCAGATAGTCACACTAATATCTGTAGTGTAAAACATTCTCATTGGTAGTATTAAAATAGCTTCAACTAGATCATTTTCTATTAGCTTTTTACGGATTTTGTATTCTTCGCCACCACCACTTAGAGCACCATTAGCTAGGATAAAACCAGCTACACCATTTTGCGATAGCTTAGAAACTATATTGAGTATCCAACCATAGTTTGCATTTGACTTTGGTGGTACATCATAACCCGCCCAACGCGGATCATCTAATAGCTCATTTGCTCCACGCCAATCTTTTTGGTTAAATGGTGGATTCGCCATTATAAAATCAGCTTTTAGATCAGGATGTTGATCTTTGAAAAATGTATCTGCTGGCACATCTCCAAGATTTGCCGAGATTCCACGGATTGCTAGATTCATCTTAGCTAGTTTGTATGTAGTACCTGTATATTCTTGTCCATAGATTGAGATGTCTTTTTTGTTACCCTTATGAGCTTCTATAAACTTGATAGATTGGACAAACATACCACCCGAACCACAAGCTGGATCGTATATTTTACCTTTGTATGGTTCTATCATATTCGCAATTAGATTTACGATTGATTTTGGCGTGTAGAACTCACCTTTACCCTTACCCTCTGCTATCGCAAATTTACTCAAGAAATATTCATACACTCGCCCTACTATGTCATTACCTTTGTCGGCTATAGTGTTGATATTATTTATAGTATCTATCAAGCTAGAGAGTTTACTCACATCTAGCCCAAGCCTTGAGAAATAGTTATCTGGTAATGCACCTTTTAAACTAGGGTTATTTTTTTCAATAGTTGATAGAGCTGTATCTATCTTGAGAGCTATATCGTCTTGTTTGGCATTTTGCTTGATATATGACCACCTAGATTCTTCTGGTAGATAGAAGACATTTTCCATAGTATAAAACTCTACCATGTCGATAAATGCTTCTTTGCCTTCGGCTATTAGTTGCTCTCGGCGTTCTTCAAAAGTATCGCTAACAAATTTTAAAAATATTAGCCCTAAAACTATATGTTTATATTCGCTAGACTCAACTGAGCCCCTTAGTTTATTTGCACTATCCCAAAGAGTCTCTTCCATAGACTTGGTATTTGCTTTCTTTTTTACTTGAGCCATTTAGGTTAAAAATATTTATATATCTATACAAAAGATTATATTTAATTGGTTTTGTGATTTCTAGAAGTATTGTTTTATATAGCTGTCTTTAGTGTATTACATGGTTTACTTAAAGTAGTACTTGATCAAATAGTTTATTTATAAGCTATTTGTTGGATTCCACGGTCGAAGCCTGACGGAATGACGTGATACTTTTATATTGGATTATCTATAGAAAAATAAAATAAATAACAAACTGAAATGTTATAATTTATAACAATTAAATTACTTATATAAAATACGAGATGAAGTATAAACCGCCATACACTATTACATCTAAAATTGTTTCATTAGTATCTGAAATAAGCCAAATGGTTGGTGAGATAAATGCTTCATCAAAAATTCAAAGAGATCTTAGGCTACGCAAAGTAAATAAAGTTAAAACTATACGCGGAACTTTAGCAATAGAAGGTAATACTCTAGATGAGTCTATTATTACAGCAATACTTGAAGGTAAAAAAGTTTTAGCTCCTCAAAAAGAAATCCTAGAAATCAGAAATGCTATCAAGGTTTATGATACTTTTAACACACTAAACTATAAGAGTGAAGAAGACTTTATTAAAACTCATTTGCTTTTAATGACTGGTTTGGTTGATGAGATCGGTTGCTATCGCTCTGGATCTGTTGGTGTTATGTCTGGTAGTGATGTAATTCATATCGCACCTCCAAGTAAGAAACTTCCTCATTTAATGTCTGATCTATTTAATTGGATATCTAATACAGATGAACATCCTTTGATAAGTAGTTGTATTTTTCATTATGAGTTTGAGTTTATACATCCTTTTGCAGATGGTAATGGTCGTATGGGTAGATTATGGCAATCGCTAATTTTAAGCCAATGGAATGAAGTCTTTAGTTATTTACCAGTTGAAAGCATCATATATGACAATCAACAAGCATATTATAAAGCTATCAAAGATAGTACAGATAATACTAATTGCTCTGTATTTATAGAGTTTATGCTTGAGATGCTTCTAATCTCAATCAAAGACATCACCCCCCAAGTCACACAGCATGTCACCCCCCAAGTCAAAGAACTTCTCAAGGTTTTAGGAACTTTGGAACTATCAAGACAAGAAATACAAGATAAATTAGGCTTAAAAGATAGAAAATCATTCTCTGACAGGTATCTTAATCCAGCCTTAGAGCAAGGTTTTATAGAGATGACTATTCCTGATAAACCTAAAAGTAGATTGCAAAAGTATCGAAAAAAATAGGATAGATTTTTAGCAGAAAACAGCTATTTGATTATCAACTGCAAAAGTTGTGATATCTCCTGATAGCTCAATATCACGGGCTAGAGATTCAAAGTCGATGTAGTATCTTAGATATTCTGGAACTGATGAAATATCAGTAGTTTCTTCTGCATAGTCTTCAACTGAGTCATATAAACCTATGAAACAATCGTTTATCATTTCGATAGCTTCATCAATATTGTTTGTATACTTATAAGCTTCTATAAAAAGCTCCCCATGTTCTACAATGTTTTGAGCTACTTGAGAGATAGTCTCTAAGCTTTCATACTCTGACAAACCTAGATTATCAAAATCTTCATAGTCATGTATTGCCCACTCTTCAGCGTCTGGCATAGGGGAACCTGCTAAAATCTCTTGAATTTCTTCTTCTAAAGCAGAAACATCTTGGTTTGCATTAATCCATTTACCGTATAGGATACCATTGTTATAGCTTGCTAAACATGCGATATAAATTTGAGGCTCGTAGTTTGTTATCATTTTTTGCTCCTTTTGCTTTCACTGTTACAACAATTTGAAGAATAGCCAATTACAAAACATAGAAAATCATGGTGGAACTCACAGGCAAAACCTTGATTTCATATGGTATTGGCAAACTGGTTTGGTGTATTACAGTGACGAAAGGTATTAGTCAAAAAATATAAATGAAGAGCTTATTTTAGTCATCGCATTAGCTAAAGATATGCAATGATTATCTAGGTATTTATGGATTAGCAAAGTTAGATGTTTTTAGAAGTTAGTAAGACTGGTTTTAGTAGTGACTATGCTAGAGTTGTTGGGCTGGCATGAGTAGGCTTTGTGGGTTTGTTTGTGTATTGAAAGTGACTATTTATAGTAGTTATTGTAGATATGGTAGTTTTTAGAGGATTATTTTACTAGTTGCAATATGCATATATTGCATAAGTATGAAGTAAGAAACCTTTTTTGAGCTTATGCAATTTTTACACAAGTTTAGATGTTTACATCTTATATGGTCTCAAAGTGAAACCACTTCCAAACATCTTCAGTTAGATTGAATTGTCGTTTCTGTCCATTAGTTGATACAGTTACTGACTTTATTGACTTGATAGCTTTTTCAACCATTTGAGCCTTAGCTTGATCTGGCATGACATATCTAACTTTAGATATTTGATTAGCTTTTATCATTTTAAGATACTGGACTATTATCTGCTGATAGCGATATTTACTTTTTATAGTTCGTTCAGCTTCTATAGCTATCTTTTGATTATCTTGTGTAATGATAATAGCATCTGGTCGTTTGACATTTTTACCACCAAACCATTCATCAGTTAGCCATCTACCACTAATATATTTGTGATTTTGTTTAATAGCTTGTAAATGTATCCGCTGACAAAGAAACTTATGCAATAGCTGACTATGCTTAAGTTTACTTAATTCAAAGCCTCTTCTATCAAGATGATTAGTTTCAGCCATACCATGTGAAGTAATACCTATTATCTTATAACTTTTATTTGGCTCTTCTACACTTGGTAGATTTATCTCTCTAGCAAAACCTAGTTTTTCTAGTCTTTTGATAAATCCACTAATACCTTGTGATGAAGTAATGCCAGTCACTTCTTTTAAGATTTGTCTATTGGTATAGACTTCATCAGCTAAGAAATCTAAAGCAAGCTTAACTCTTTTATTACCTTGTTCTATAAGATCTTTTCTACCTCTAGTCTCAATCATAAAGCCCCCATGATATCATTATCATCTTCTGAATCTGTTTCAGAGTCATTTGCATTATAAGGTTCAGCTTGTATTAGGGTTGGATATTCTACATTTGGAGGATACTTTAAAATCTCTGTCTGAACTAGTCGTGGTAAGCCATGACCAACAAGAACTCCTACTTTAGGAGGGAGATTTGCCAACATTGTTGCGCTAAAAACATTAGTTTTTTGTGAAGTTTGAACGGTCTCCATGACTTGGTCAATTTCTTTAAGAGCCTCATTTCTTTTAATATGATTACGTTCAACTTTAATTATCTTTTCACCAGTCATTTTACTAGCTTTTTCAGATATGCTTTCATGTGGTTGTTCATAAATTAATTTTATAGAATTGATTTTAACAGTATCAATTACTGAATTACCATCAACATCTGACTGCAATCCTGCCAAACTCTCAAACGAAGTCATATTCATCACCATAGTACATCTCTTCTTACGTATCTTCTCAATAGCTGCTTTAACTGTTTTATTAACAAAATCAGCAAATTCATCTACAAATAGAAATACATGGTTAGAGTTGTCTATATTTCTAGAGCTTATTATCTGCAAAATTCTGATGAGTAAGGCTTTACATAAATAGGTTATCTCATCATCTGCTGACATATCAGGACATGAGATATAGATGACATCACCATTTTTAATAGCCTCTGCTATAGACATACTTTCATTTACCTTAAACATAGGAATATTAGCGAAATCAAAAAATTCTTGTATAAACTGAGGCATATGACCATCATCATTTTTGAATCTATCTTCTCCATACTTACTTAAAACTTTTGTATGTAAGTCAAACATGCATCTAACACCTTCAACCTCGCTTTCATATACTGTTCTAGCTCTCCTTGAAAACTGTGAAAAATAGTTAGCTCCCCCTTCTGTTATTTTTAGAGTAGGAAATAGCGTATTTGTGAGCTCTTTGAACTGATGGGGTGTAGCTCCCTGAAGTAGGTCTAGCTGGGGTTTGTTATATTGCTTAAAGTCAATCCAATGGAAGTCCTTACCCATATTTTCAGCGGTATGTTTGAGATTTTTCATAACGTGTTCATCGTCATTGCAATCTAATACTATAATTGGGTTGTTTTTTATACACGCCTGCGCAAGAAAATACTGAGTAAAAACTCCCTTACCAGAACCGCTAGAACCAACTATACAAACATGCTTAAGTTCTCTATTTTTTATTTTTGAATCCTCTATATATATGGGCTTATTGTTCTCAATATCCTTAGCTATGAATATTCGATCTTTTTTAAAAAAAGTAGCGGGATCAAATGTCTTCATCTTGCTAAGTCTTTGTTTTAATTCTAGTAGCTCATCTTTTGAGCTAGTTAATCCTTCACTTCTTTTATTGTTAGAAGCTATGCTAGAAATATAATCACTAAATGCTGGCTCAATCTTACTAGGATATACTGTTCTAGATAAGACGATATGAACTACTGCAACTATAGCTAATGTTATATAAAAATATACTAAATTAGCCCAAATATAATCTTCTAACAAAGAGTACGCTTTCATGTATGGATACTGATTTGTTAAAGTTGCAACTCTATCAAAGATATTTCCATAAAAGCTCATAAAACTCATTACTTTGGATACATAAACTGCTATTGCCCAACTAACTCCTATTAAAAAGCATGAAAAGACAAAAATAAACAATGTCTTGATGCTTAATCTTAAAGCTTGAACCCCAAAGGTTTGTTGCTGAGATTTGAGCATTGTATAGCCAATGTAATATGCAACGCTTAAAAATGGGAAAAATAGTACAGCTCGCCAAAGCCAACCATAGTCTGTATGAAATCCAAAACCTCCTGATATTCTCTCCAAAATTGCAAATAGGCCTTGTAGATTTGGGCTTCTTGCCGAAATTAAAATTACTATAGCTGAAATTACTGGTAGTAAAATCAGCATAAATGGTAATAGTTGTATATTGATACTATTTTTGTTTGTATATGTTTTTTGATTTTTCATAAAAAATTCCTTATTAAATAATGTTCACACTTATGTTTTCTAAAAAGACAAAATGAACGCTATATGAACACCTCTGTTCACAAAATTTCCATATTTTTGTTTACACTTTAAATTACTAAAAGCTAAATATTGCTTAAGTCTTTAGTTTAAATATTATATTGTTCATATCATGTACATTCTTATGTTCTATAAATGTTCATTGTTCACAGTCTCTAGGCAAAAATATCGTGAACACTACTTTTTATTTTGTTTGTACGCTTTGATAACCTTACTAACTAATCCAAGACTGCAATCCATCTCTTGTGCTATATCTCTCTGGGTCATATCAGATTTATACATTTCAATTATTCGCTCATTCCTAGATTGCTTAGCAGTCGAAATATTCCAATGTCCATTCACTAAGTGAACCTCTATATCCTCAATTTTTTCGCCATTACGATTTTTCTCTACCTTGACTATAAATCTAGCACCCTGCTCATACTCATAGTCAGAAGGATGTTTGAGACATAAAACAGTATCCAACACATCTTGTTTAGCTGATGAACCTCTATTAGTTCCATTTTTGCCAGCATGATCTACTAAAAGAATAGTTTTACCGTTAGCTCTGAGACTCAACAACCAATCTTGCGTAATACGCCATGCTTCTGTTGTATTTTCCCTACCACTACGACATAGGGTAGCTAAATTATCTAAAACTATAAAATCAGCCCAATCAACAAGATCTTCGAGAGATTCTTGTCCTTCTAGGGTTGATAGATCTGGCATTATCTGGTCAGCTAATAAAGTATCATGACTTACAATTTTAAATTGGCTATTTGAAAGTCCATTAGATAGATTCATTAATCTATCTCTTATGCTTACTAAAGGCATTTCCCCATCTATAAATAATGTATTTACAGATCTATTAGCTTCCCAACTTAGAAAACTTGTACCTGTAGATATTGCCCAAGCAATTCCTGTAGATAGATGCGTTTTTCCTACACCTCGTTCTGCATAGACCATTATTAGATCTTTTTCTTTTATAATAGGCTCAAGCAAAAATTCTTTAGATCTTAAATCCTTAGCAATCACTTGATCCCATGACAATGCTTGAACTTTTTTAGACACAACTTGGTTCTGGATCTCTTTATATGCTGAACTGACAATATTACAAAACTCAAAGAAACCAATGCTTTGATCTATATCCTCAACTATATCTATATTTTCATCTGTTAGATTTTTTTTGATTGAGCTTTTAATAAAAAAGTTCAACATATCTAAATGTGACTGTTTCATTTTTTTATATTTACTATCAGAAATTACTCCCTCGTTAAATCTATTTGTAAGCTCATTAATTTTTTCTAATGTCCACTTAACAGATTCCTCGTCGTTAATCAAAATAGAACTTATATTGTTTATATCAAATTGCTGATCTGAGTTTTTATTTAACATGATCACACTCCTTAAGAGCTCCAAGCTGATTTTGCTTCTTATTTCTTTGCTCAACAAAACTACTCATAAATTCATTAACCTCAGATCTAAGCCATAAGCTATTTCCAAAAACTTTTATAGGTTTAGGAAAATCCCCTCTCGCGATATATGCGTAAAGAGTCGTTTTTTTCTTTTTTATTATTTTCAGAACTTCATCTATTTTTAAATATTCTTCTTCCATAGCTTTAATCTCATAATTCTTTTTATGCTCTCGAAAGCGATTGAACACTGCCGGCTACTTTTGTATACAAGAGATATTATTTGATAATATGGAAAGTATAGAAAGGACACTATTTATAAAAAATTTGTCCTTGACAAGTATGATATAATAACAGGTTTTTGAATATTGTATTGTTGAATTTAGTTCATATATTCAGCCCACTCTTCCATTAACAAAGCTCTTTTTTCTAGCAAATTACCTCTTCTGTAAGCTGCTTCAACTTTATCTTCGATCTCATGAGCTAAAGCCATCCTTCCTACATGTAAAGGGTAATTACTTTTCTCGGTTACCCAGTTTAAGAATGTAGATCTAAAACCATGCTGTGTAATAACTTTATTATAAGCAGGATCAATATAACCTTTAGAATCTGTATTTATCTTTTTTAAACTTTTATGAAGACTCAAAATAACATTCTTCAAAGCTTTATCTGATATTTGATTGCCCTGAGTGTTTGGAAATACTAACTTATTATTTGCCAACTTCTTAACTTTATTAAGCACTTCTATAGATCTTTTTGATAGCGGTATTGTATGTGGTTTAGCTTTACTTGCTGAACCTTTCATTATTTCAGCTGGTATAATCCAAACATTTTTTTTTAAATCAAATTGATCCCAAGATGCTTTTGCTATTTGCCCAAATCTACTAGCTGTTAAAATTGCAAACTCTAGAGCTAAGGATGGTATTGAATTTTCAGTTTTAAGATCTTTAATAAAGCTTTTTAACTGATTATATGGTAAAGCAGGATGATGATTGGTTTTTTGTGTGAGTTTTCCAGATGGTAATAAAACCTCAACCTGTTTCTTAGATGGTGTTGGATTAAGTTCATGATAGAGACTGGATGCAATAGCAAAATCAAAGATATTAGAAATATACGATCTCAACTTAGTTGATGTATCATGTATTTCTGTCCAGATTGGCTTCAAAGTTTCTGTAATATGTGTATGTGTAATTTCACTTATTGGCATTTTCCCAAGAGTTGGAAATATATTTCTTTCAAAAGCTCTTGTCCATCTTGGAAAATCTTTTGGATTTTTCCATTCCTGTGATTTTTTCTCAAGCCACAACCTAGTTACATATTCAAAAGTAATTTGTTTTTGTTGCTCATCATTTTTAATTTGTTCAATCTTAACTTTTCTATCCGTAGCTGGATCAATTCCATCTAATAAAAGATTTTTATATTTTTTAGCCTTATCTCTAGCAAGTTTTAATGGCACTAAAGGAAATGAGCCAAGCCCCATTTCCTTTCGTTTTTGTTTAACACCATTTACACCTGTTCCAAGAGCTGTATACCTAAATATCCATGATTTTGAACCATTTTTTGTAATTTGCAGATATAATCCATCAGCTCCTCCAACGCAAAATTTTTGCTTCGAACCATTACTAAGCTTAAGAGATTCAACCTCTTTGACAGTAAGCACTGTTTTTCTCCGCATACTATTTCTACCCACCTATATACCCACCTATGATTAGTGAATAATAACGAATTAATATGAACTTTTCAATACTAGATAAGATTTTTATAAATAGCTATAAGCCTTGATATTATTGACTTAGAGAACTATTTTGAACTAAGATGGTAAAAATTGAACTTAATAGATGACGCCCTCTTTCTCCGCCATATATTGAAAGCCTTTAGAAATAAAGGCTTTTTTTATGTCTAAATATTTATTATTGTCTTTTCTGATATAGTAAAATAAAAATAATATAAGAATTTTATAGCATGAATATATGAAAGAAAGATACTTTGACTTTCCTACTCTATGTTTCTTCATATAAGAGGGGCAATAAGGCCCATAAACTAGCTAAAATAAGTTTATAAAAAACATCAAATAAACTCTTCTATTTTAGTCAAAATATCCCAATGACTAGCCTCTATATTTATTACCTCGAGATTATCAACTACTAAGCTAAGATTATTATCTGGATAATCATGTTGATATTTATCACCACACTCTAAAGCTTTATACAATATACATCTTGAATATTTAAGTCTTCCTGAAATATCTCGCAACATAAGTTGATTTTCAGATTCCGCAGCTTTTTTTACTTTTAAAAGATACTCGTCATCATAATTCTTATTTATTATAAAGCCTGGTATCTCTATATTTTGCTGATTATCCCATTGTTTTTTTAGCTCATTATTGAAAATCCATGTATCAAATAAATAGATTTCAATATCTTTATATCCATTTTGCTCATATAAATACGCTATTTCTAATGCTATTTTACCACCTAAAGACCATCCAGCTATTCTTATAGTATTGTTAAAGTTGGTAATCTTAGAATCTATTATAGACTTATATTTAATAGCTAAAGAGCTAAGGTTAGTTATCTGATCGTTGTTAATGATATTATAGTTATCAATACCATAACAATTATAATTTGATTTAATTTTCTCAACTAAATCTATATATACTTCACAACCGGCGTAAGCTGGATGTATAAAGAATATATTTTCATTATTTTGTCCTATATCTTGATTTAAGAGCTGTTTTAATAACCCATTTTCTGATGATATTTTTTTAGATAATAAACTGACTGTTTTATTGAGAAAAATATCTGCAACACTTATTTGACTATTTAACTCTTTAGATAGCCTATGTGATAGTTTAATAGCTAATATGCTATTACCGCCTAACCTAAAAAAGTCCTCTTTAATTCCTACCTTATCTAAATCAAGAATATCTTGCCAGATATAACACACTTGCTTTTCTAATTCTGTAGTAGGAGCTACATAGCTATCTTCATTAATAAATTTAGGATCAGGTAATGCCCTTCTGTCTAACTTACCATTAACTGTTAACGGCATACTTTGAAGTTCAATTAATACACTTGGCACCATATACTCAGGTAACACCTTAGATAATTGACTAATTAAATCTTCTTGCTTAAGCACACCTAATTTTTCTGGGACATAGTAACCGATTAAGTATTGATTATTTAGTTTTTCACTAGTTTGAACCAAGACAGAAGCTTTCTTAATCCCCTTAAGTTTAGATAACTGAGACTCAACTTCTCCCAACTCAACTCTAAATCCGCGAATCTTAACTTGAAAATCATTTCGATCTATATATTCAATATTACCATCTGGTAGCCATCTTACAAGGTCTCCAGTTTTATATAACCTTGTGTAGCCATTAGCTATATCATACTCATTAGCAAATGGATTAGTAATAAATCTTTCATCTGTCAATTTATGATTATTTAAATATCCTCGAGCTAATCCAATGCCTGCTATATACAATTCTCCATATATCCCTTTAGCAACAGGATGTAAATTTTTATCTAATACAAAAGCTTTTGTATTATAAATTGGTTTTCCTATTGATACTTTTGAATCGATACTACATTCTGTTGCTAAACAATCGATACATGTTTCTGTTGGACCATAATGATTAAAGATCCTATACCCTATACTAGATAATCTTTGCTTAATAGTTTCATCAAGCCTATCTCCACCTACAATAACATAATCAAGAGATTCAATTAGAGGTTTATCATATAAAATCTCATAAGCCATCTGAGGAACATAGTTTAGTATATTTATATTTTGATCTCTAATTACTCTATAAAGCTTTTGAGTGTCTAATAGCTCCTGATTCGTTGGTATATATAAAGAACCTCCTGAAATTAATGGTGCAAAAATATCTTCTAAACTAGGGTCAAAAGTATAATTTGTTAATAAAATTGTTTTAGATGAGCTATTAGTTTTATATTTTTTACAGAACCAGTTTATCAGATTTGTAAGTGCTTTATGTTCAACGACAACACCTTTAGGTTTTCCAGTAGATCCTGATGTATAAAAAATATGCGATATGCTATTATCCATTCTATTCCTACTGTACAAGCCTCTATAAACTAAATTATGCTTTAAAAAATCAATAGCATCGATCATTATAAAGCTATTGGAATTATTTATCTTTTTAATAATGTCATAATTTGAGTTTGATATTATTATATCTGATTTACTATCAGATATTTTACTAGAAACCCTTTCTATTGGCTCATCTTTACTAATAGGTACATAGGTAAATCCAGCTTTCATCACAGCAAATATTGTAACTATAAGTTCTATTGATCTATCTAAAATAACTACCGCTATTTTATTATCTCTAGCAGTACCACTACTGTCCGCTATATATCTTTCTAAAATAAACTCCGCAAGTAAGTCAGATCTTTCATTTAACTCTCTGTAGGTTAATTCTCTATCTTCTGACCTAACCGCAATATTATTCGGCATTCCTATTACACATTCTTTAAAAAGATCTATTACAGTTTTATCTTTAGGGTAGTCAGTATCTGTATTATTCCAATCATAAATTAACTGACTATATTCAGACTTTGATAAATAGTTAATACTATCAATTGACTCAGTCAAATCACTTACCATACTTTGTAAGATATTGATATAATGCTCTGACATCCTTTTTATGGTAGAGTGTTCAAATAAGTCTGTACTATATTGAACATTACAATATAACTTATTATCATCTTGAAAAAGATTAAAATCTAGATCAAAAATTGATGTAGATATATCAAAATTATATGGAATTGTATCTATATCTGAAAAGTTAAAATCTGATGATTTAAACTCATTCTGAAGCGTAAACAATACTTGAAATATTGCAGATCTAGAAGGATCTCTTTGTATGTCTAAAATCTCAACCAAATGCTCAAAAGGTAAATCTTGATGTTGATATGCTCCCAAACATCTATCTTTAACTAAATTAATAAGCTCTTCAACTCTACAATCCTCAGAAGAAACCCTTATAGCAAGAGTATTTACAAAATAACCTATTATATCTTCTACCTGGGAATTATTACGATTCGCTATCGGTGTGCCTATAACAAAATCTTGCTGACCACTATAACGTCTAAGTAATATATAATAACCTGACAAAAGCAACATAAACATCGTACATCCAAGCTTCTTAGATAAAAGATGTAGTTCATTATATAGATCAGAACTTATATCAAACCTATGTTGTGCCCCATTAAAACTCTGAATTGCTGGTCTTAACTTATCTGTAGGTAAATTTAAATCTTCATACCCTAAAAGTGATTCTTTCCAATAATTAATCTGATCTTGGATAGCTTCACTATTAAAATATTGCTGCTGCCATACTGAAAAATCAGCATATTGAATTTCTAAAGGCTCTAATACTGGCTTAATACCTTTTCTTAAACTATTGTAGATTAAGCTTAACTCTCTAAAAAATATTCCAACAGACCAACCATCACTTATTATATGATGTTGGTTAACTAAAAGAATGTATTCTTCACAAGCATCAAGTATCTCAAATAAATATACTCTCATAAGAGGATATTCACCTAATATAAAACTCTTCGATGCTTTTTTAGTTACAGCTAAGCTTAGTCTTGACTCTTCAACAGACTCTATTTCTAACTTTAATGGTTCAATACTATTAACACTAAGAACCTCTTGATATGCATTACCATCTGAGTCTTGCTTAAATATAGTTCTTAATGACTCATGGCGTAATATCAAATGGTTTAAACTCTTTTCAAGAGTAGCCTTATCTAACTTACCTTTAAGGTGGATTGCTATAGGTATATTATAATTACTACTATCTCCTTTTTGATAACAATCTATAAACCATAAGCGTTGTTGTGAAGATGACAAAGGTAACCTTCCTTCTCTATCTACTACACTTATATGATGATCTTTCTTATTTACTATTGAAAAATTATCATCTATATATCTGCAAAAATCTAAAAGCTTTTGATTATCAAATATACTTTTGACTGGACAGTTAAATTCAAAAACTCGCCTAATTCGGGATATTACCTGTGTTGCATTTAAAGAATGACCTCCTAGTTTAAAAAAGTTATCTTCTATGCTTACTTTATTAATACCTAACACTTCAGACCATATCTGTGAGACAACTATTTCTGTCTCTGTCCTTGGCTCTCTATAACTTAATGTTTGACTCTGATTATCTGGTATAGGTAATCGTTTCTTATCAACCTTACCATTAGATGTTAATGGAATCTCCGCTAACTTAATAAAATGATTAGGTATCATATAATCTGGTAAACGAGTTTGTAAATACTCTCGTAAGTCATTAATATTTAAACAACTAACTGACTTTTGATGTACTAATGATGGATCATTGTAATATAAAGTATTATGGTCATGAGTTAATTCACTCTTAAGCTCTTCAAATGCTATTCTTTTGACAACTTCAATATCTATATCTCTATAGAAAATAATATTTTTAGATACTTTTTCATTTTTATCTACAGATAAAAACTCATAAACCTTACAGTTATTGTTTTTACAAAAGTTTAGTAATGTAAAATCATAAATATTATCAGCAAAAATATTTTCTATACCTACTTCTAAGTCTGAATTATTAGCATCTTTAAGCTTATTATAAAGCTTAGATAAGTAAGTAACTGTGTCATTTAACTGATAATTTTTCACTATTAAAAGTTTTTTAGAATTACCCGATAAGTATTTTTCTACCTCAAGAATATCTTCAGAATACTTAGTTATATTGCTATCGAATGGTTTTACTACATTTATAGAATTTTTCTTTATATGTATTGCTACATCATATCTAAACAAGTTCATTTCATTTGGCGATTTTCCTTGCTTTGGAAGTAACTCTATATAGTCAATAAAGTCATACTTCTTCTCAAGTGCAATAAAATACTCTGGAGATATCAATAACTCTTTTTCTTTATTTAACTCATCTTTAACTAGATTTATCAAAGTACTAGCTCTTGCTTTTGAACTAGATTCTCTAATATTATAGAGACAAACAGAAAGATGAAACTCTCCAACTAAACGATAGTCTCTTATATCACCAAGAAATATAACTCCTTCGTTGATATAGCTTGATGCTTTAAGTATAACTTGCTCCAAATAATCTGCACTTGGAAAATATTGGATAACTGAGTTGATGACTACCATATTAATCTTAGTATCTGCAATATCATCACTAAACTTTTCTATTTCATCAGCTTTTAGAATTTTTAACTGTATATTTCTTTTAGGAAGTCTTAGTGTTTCTTTTTTAAGTCTATCAATTTCTGTTTGTGAAAAATCTACTCCAAAATAAGTTCCTGAAATCTCTCTAGAAAGAGGATAAAGAAGCAAACCAGATCCTGTACCTATCTCAAGAATATTAATAGGATTAAAAGAGTTAATACGCGATATTGTATTATCAACCCACTCTTTCATCTCTTCATAAGCTATCAGCTCATTAGTATAAGAGCTTGTCCAACCACTAATATCAAAATCAAAAGAAAATCTCCCACTCTCATCTGTAGAAGTTTCATCATAAATCTGTTGCCATTGGTCAACAAATTTAGTTTCTTTTTCTTGATTATTATTTTCTTTTTCCTTATCAACAATGTTTTTTTCAATATTTTCAACAATATAAGCAATAAGCTCTTTTGAAGCACTATTTAAATTATTTGCTGTAACTACTACATTATTAACTAAAGGATACTCTGCTATTGTAAACTCAATCTCACCGAGTTCTATCCTATACCCTCTAATCTTAACCTGATCATCAGCTCTTCCTAAATACTCAATATCACCAGTTTTTAACCATCTAACAATATCACCAGTCTTATAAATTTTTGTCGTTTCTTGATATGGATTAATTATAAACTTCTCTGTTGTTAGTGAATTATCTTTTAAATACCCTTTTGCAACTCCTACTCCACCAATATAAAGCTCTCCTGCAACTCCTACTGGAACTGGTTTCATTTGCTTATCAAGAATATATACTTTAGAATTCTGAACAGGTTTTCCTATAGGAATATTTTTTATTAAGTCCAAATCAGAGATTTTATTCATTTCAAATACTGAGGTAACAACTGTTGCTTCAGTAGGCCCATATGTATTAAATACTCTAACATTTTGTTGAACTATATTATTCCATCTTCTTAAAGAAGCTAAACTAGCTTTCTCACCACCTATTATTACAGTTTTTAAATTAGCAGGAAGTAGCTTTGCTTCTAACGAACTTACAAGCTCATTCCAGTAAGCAGTAGGTAAATTGATTACATTAATATTATACTGCTTAACAAAATCTATAAAATCCTCAATAGAGTACGATAGATATTTATCTCTGAGAATAAGAGTAGCACCAGTTATCAAAGTTGAAAAAATTTCCTCGATAGAAATATCAAAAGTTATAGCAGAAAACTGAAGAATACGATCCTTAGAGGTAATATCATAATTATCCCTTGATGAGCACGCATGATTTAATAAAGATTTATGCTTAATCATAACACCTTTAGGAACACCAGTAGAACCTGATGTATACATAATATATGCTAAACTTTGAGGCTTTATATCAATATTATCTATAAGTTTCTTTTGATATTTATTCTTAGAAACTTCTAAGCTATTAATATCAATTGTATCAATACTCTCACAAAGCTTCGTTTCTTGACTATATTCAATAAAGGCTTTATCTGTAATAATTATTGAAGGCTCTAGCTTATCAAATTTTTGCTTAACCCTTTCTAAAGGTTCATCTTTACTAATAGGTACATAGGTAAATCCAGCTTTCATCACAGCAAATATTGTAACTATAAGTTCTATTGATCTATCTAAAATAACTACCGCTGTTTTATTATCTCTAGCAATACCGCTACTGTCCGCTATATATCTTTCTAAAATAAACTCAGCAAGTAGATTAGATCTTTCTTTTAACTCTCGGTAAGTTAACTCTCTACCCTCAGATATAATTGCTATATTATCTGGCATATTTATTGCACATTCTTCAAAAAGATCTATTACAGTTTTATCTTTAGGATAGTCAGTATCTGTTTTATTCCAATCATAGATTAACTGATTATATTCAGCCTTTGATAAATAGTTAATACTATCAATTGACTCAGTTAAATCTCCTACCATACTTTGTAAGATCTTTATATAATGTTCTGACATCCTCTGTATTGTAGAGTGTTCAAATAAATCTGTACTATATTCAAAAGCAAGACTACAGTTTGAATTATTTTTATTTTCTAAGAAATATAAAGTAATATCTAACTTTGAAGACGAATTATCATATGTAAACATACTAGGGCTAATTTCATCAAAATTAACATTTTCTGTTACATCTGAATTATCCATAACAATAGCAGCTTGAAAGATTGCAGATCTAGAAGGATCTCTTTGTATGTCTAAAATCTCAACCAAATGCTCAAAAGGTAAATCTTGATGTTGATATGCTCCCAAACATCTATCTTTAACTAAATTAATAAGCTCTTCAACTCTACAATCCTCAGAAGAAACCCTTATAGCAAGAGTATTTACAAAATAGCCTATTGTATCTTCTACCTGGGAATTATTACGATTAGCTATAGGTGTGCCTATAACAAAATCTTGCTGACCACTATAACGTCTAAGTAGTATATAATACCCCGACAAAAGCAACATAAACATCGTACATCCAAGCTTCTTAGATAAAAGATGTAGTTCACCATAAAGATCAGAATCTACATCAAATCTATATTGTGCCCCATTAAAACTCTGAATTGCTGGTCTTGACTTATCTGTAGGTAAATTTAAATCTTCATACCCTAAAAGTGATTCTTTCCAATAATTAATCTGATCTTGGATAGCTTCACTATTAAAATATTGCTGCTGCCATACTGCAAAATCAGCATATTGAATTTCTAAAAGCTCTAATACAGGCTTAATTGCTTTTCTCAAACTATTATAAATTAGGCTTAATTCCCTAAAAAATATTCCTACTGACCATCCATCACTTATTATATGATGTTGGTTAACTAAAAGAATGTATTCTTCACAAGCATCAAGTATCTCAAATAAATATACTCTCATAAGAGGATATTCACCTAATATAAAACTCTTCGATGCTTTTTTAGTTACAGCTAAACTTAGCTTAGACTCTTCAACAGACTCTATTTCTAACTTTAATGGTTCAATACTATTAACACTAAGAACCTCCTGATATCCATTTCCTTCTGAGTCTTGCTTAAATATAGTTCTTAATGACTCATGGCGTGATATCAAAAGATTTAAACTATCTTCAAGAATAGCTATATCTAATTTACCTTTAAGGTGGATTGCTATAGGTATATTATAATTACTACTATCTCCTTTTTGATAACAATCTATAAACCATAAGCGTTGTTGTGAAGATGACAAAGGTAACCTTCCTTCTCTATCTACTACACTTATATGATGATCTTTCTTATTTACTATTGAAAAGTTATCATCTATATATCTACAAAAATCTAAAAGCTTTTGATTATCAAAGATACTTTTGACTGGACAGTTAAATTCAAAAATTCGCCTAATCCTTGATATTACTTGTGTTGCATTTAAAGAATGGCCTCCTAGTTTAAAGAAATTATCCTCTATACTTACTTTATTTATACCTAACACTTCTGACCATATTTGTGAAACAACTCTTTCTGTTTCTGTCCTTGGCTCTTTATAGTTAAACTCTTGAATTTGTTTCTCAGGTATAGGTAGGCGTTTCTTATCAACTTTACCATTAGATGTTAACGGGATCCCCGCTAACTTAATAAAATGATGAGGTATCATGTAATCTGGTAAACGAGTTTGTAAATACTCTCGAATAAAATTAGAATCTAAACCTGAGTTTTTGCAAGTATAATAAATAATAATTTGTTCTAAATTCTTATTAAAAACTACTACATTTTGCTTAATTCCTTCAATCTGATTAATTTTACTTTCTATTTCACTAAGCTCAATTCTAAAACCTCTAATCTTAATCTGGTCATCTGCCCTTCCTAAATATATAAGGTTTCCATCAGGAAGCCATTTTACTAAATCACCTGTTTTATATAGCCTTTTACTCTCCCCTATACTTTCAACATCTAGATAAATAAATTTTTCTGCAGTAATTTCTGCAGAGTTATAACCTAAAGCGAGACTATCACCACTGATATATAGTTCTCCAGCAATACCCTCACTAACAAGCTTTAAATGTTTATCTAAAATATAAAATTGGCTATTACTTATCGGTTTCCCTATTGGTATATGACTCTGTTCATAAGAGGGTTTTTCATCTAAAGTAAAAGTTGATACCACATGAGTTTCTGTTGGACCATAGTGGTTATGAATTATAAATCCGTTATCATGAAGAATTTTTTGCTTAGCATCTTTTGTTAATATAAGTTGCTCGCCTGCTGATATTATATGCTTGATACAATTCGGTAAATTAATATTATTAATATTTTCTGAAAAAATAATATTTATAACCGCGGGAGGTATAAAAACTATTTGAGTATTTCGCTCCTTGATAAAGTCTAGAAGCATATCCATATCTGACTTAAATTCTTCTGGAGTTATATGTAGTGTTGCACCATTAAGTAATGCTGTAAAAATCTCTTGTACAGATACATCAAAAGCATAATTAGCAAATTGCAAAATGTTACTAGAAGTATTAACTTCAATAGATTTATTTTGATGATTGATCAAATTAAGAATAGTTCTATGTGAAACTATAACTCCTTTTGCTTTTCCTGTGGTGCCTGATGTATAAATCATATATGCCGGACTATCTATAGATAACTCACTTTGAAAATCTGTGCCACTTGTAGAGTTATTATTAAGTATTGATTGATCTTCAATATCTACAATCTCAATATCAGACTGTAAGCTTTTTAGTTTATCTACAAACTCACCCTCTGTTAAAATAATTTTTACATTGCTGTCTTTTAACTTTTCAATAATTCTCTTATCAGGGTCCTTAATATCAAATGGTATATAAGCTTTACCTACCTTTAAAATAGCCAGTAATGATATAAGCATATTGATATTTCTTTCAAAATATATACCTATAAACATCTCTTTAGCTATGCTTCCAAAACTTGAAATAAGCATCTGTGCCATAATGTCAGATTTTCTATCTAAGTCGATATAAGAAATAGATTGATCTTTTGAGATAGCAGCCTTAACATTTTGTGTTAGCTGAGCTTGCTCCTTAAAGAGGATATGAAGAGGCTTGTTTGGATACGTTGATTCAGTATTGTTATATTGATATAACAGTTTATTTCTCTCTTCTTGAGTAATCAAGCTTATACTGCTCAAGTCATTTTCAACATTTTCTATTATTGACTGCAAACAAACAGCAAACCTATTATTCAATTGCTGTATATCGAAACTTTCAAAACATTCTGCATCATATAATGTTTGAAGGTTTAACAACCCTTCTTTTTTATAACAAATTATTGATAATGGATAATTGACCTTTTCATTTGCATAGAAGTTTTTTATAGTAGTATTTTTAATAAAAGATTCTTTTTCTAATGGATAGTTTTCAAAAACAAAAATAGTATTAAAAAGATCTATATCATCTAAGCCCGTAGTTTGTTGAAGCTCTGATAAACTAACAGTGCTATGTTCAGCGATATCTTCAATCTCATTATGTATAGTTTTTAAAGCATCTTTTATAGAACTATTAAGATTCCAATTTAGTATCACAGGCATAGTATTTATAAATAGACCAACAGCCTTATCTATATTAACCATACCTATATTTCTTCCAGAGAAAACAGTCCCATGGGTTGTTATTTCTGAATCTGCATATAAACTCAACAGATATCCATATGCAAATTGCATTATACTATTTATTGTTATACCCAACTTGCTTGCTAAGCTCTCAACCTGAGACGCTAGATTAGTATCGATAGTAGAGTGATAATTTTTTTGTATTTTTATCGGTTTTCTATTATCTAATATGGCACCAGGCTTGACAATTTGTAGATTTAAAGGTTCATCAATTAGGCTTAGTTTATCACTCCAGAAAGCCTTTGACTCAGTGATATTTATTGAGTCAATGAATTGAAGATAGTTAAAATAAGATGGTGCTGGAAATAGTGAATGATTTTCACCATTAATTAATTTTTCATAAGCTAGTCTAACTTGAGCTATAAGATTTGCACAACTCCACCCATCTAAAATAATATGATGATATGACCATATAAATGTATAATTACAACCAGATTCTTTTATTAAAGTGAATCTATAAGGTGTATTGTTCAAAGTAAAAATATTTTTTCTATCTTTATTAATTATTGAATTTCTTTCTTGTATGATACTTCCTGATGTAGATATATCTTTAATATCCCAGGTAACAGGAACTTTTTGTAAGACAACTTGAATTGGATTTATCAAATTTTCCCAAATGAAAAAACTTCTTAAGGCATCATAATTATTAATTACAACTTCCCACGCTTTTATAAACAGATCAATATTAATCTGGCCTTCAAGTTCCCAAATAAATTGCTCATTATATTGGTCTGAATTTGGCGAATGAATAGCATGAAACAACATACCTTTTTGTAACTCTGAAAGTCCCATAATCCTTTCAAAATGAGGAAATTTAAGAATATTTTTTAAAACTGAATCTAATTCATACTGCTGAACTTCTGAAGTTGGAAAATCAGATGGTGTATACTCAACACTATCTTTTGATAAACAATGAGTAGTTATACTTTGCAAATTATACTCTAACTGACTTAAGAGCTTAGCTATAGTTGACTCTTCAAAATGAGACTTACTAAAATCAATTAAGATATTTAATTTTTTGTCTAATATATATGCATTAATTTCAATAAGATATTCTTTGTGGTTTTGCTCAGAGCTTATGTTTCCAGAAATAAATTTCTCAATTTCAAAAATACTATCTTTAGTTTCTGTATCAAACTGCCCCATATAATTAAAAAGCACATCAGGATAATCTATATCTAATTGCTGTAATATATCTTCTTGACTAGAACAATACTTTAATAACCCAAAAGATAAACCATTATCAGGAATAGATTTTAACTGCTCTTTTATATCTTTAATTATTAAATTAAGGTTATTATCTGAAGGAATATCTATACAAATAGGATATAAAGAAGTAAACCACCCTACAGCATCTGAAATATCAGGTGCCCCTAAAATATTTTCTCTCCCATGCCCCTCCATTGCCATACAAATATGTTTACTTTTGTTTATCTTAGATAATGATAAAACTAAAGAAATTATTAAGACTTCACCTACATTTAAATTATAAACTTCAGGACATTTTTTAATAATGCTAGAAGTTAAATCTTGATCAATTAAGATCTTTTGACTTGATATATCAAAGTTTTTCTTAGAGGATATAGATTTGTCAGTAGTTAATGGATAGTCTCTAACTTTTTTGGAAGTTTCTATCCAGTAGTTCTCTGTTTGCTGAGATATCTTATTTGCATATTCATAACAGAATATAGACCAATCTTTATATGTTGATGAAGCCCTAGAAAAACTATTACCATTATAAATTTGTTGGATTGAATCTAATATAAAAAGCCATGATACTCCATCAACAATTAAGTGATGTAAAGAAATAAATAGCCTTAGTCTTCCGTCTTTTAAACCTCTAATAATACCAAAAGAAGCTATAGGACCTTTTTCAAGATCAAACTCAGCTTGCCATTTTGTACATAGCTCAGCAATAGATTTCTCTTGATCATGACTATTACAGACATCATATTCATATATAACTAAATCTTTTGACTTATCTGTATAAAATAATTTTCCAGTTTTTTTATTGTACCTAAGTTTGAAAAACTCCGCACTTCTATAGTAAGTGCTTATTGAAGCTTTTAGTTTATCTAAGTTTACATCACTAATACTAAATAACTTTGCCTGATTCCAATGGTTTTCTTTCTCAAACTCACAATTAAAAAACCATTTAACTATAGGTATACCAGGAAATTCTCCTGTTAGGCTAATATTTGCTTTTTCTTTGTTATTGTTTAATTGTTGTGTAATTAAACCTAATTGACTTATCGTGGGATTATCAAAAATCTGTTTAGTTGTAATAGAAATACCATGTTTTCTAGCTTCAGCTGCAACTTGTATACTTGTTATTGAATCTCCTCCTAAACGGAAAAAATTTTCATTAGTTCTTATTTCATTAAGATCTAATATTTTACACCAAATATCACATAGAGTCTGTTCAATATCCGTTTTAGGTAATTCCATTAAACTCTTAGAATTACTACGCTTATTATTTGGTAGAGGAAGAGACTTATAATCGACCTTACCATTTAAGTTAAATGGTATTTTATTTATCTTTATAAAGTAATTAGGAACCATATAGTCTGGTAAAGTTTTTGCAACTGATGATAATAAATCATCTTCAGCAATCTCAGCTGGAGCTATATAATAAGCAATAAGTTTTGTATTTCCTGTATTGTCATTATACGTTGTAACAATAGAGTCTTTAATATTACTTAGCTTACTAATTACAGATTCAATTTCTCCTAACTCTATTCTAAACCCTTTGATCTTTACTTGACTATCATTTCTACCAATATACTCAATTACTCCATTGGGAAGGTATTTAACTATATCTCCTGTTTTATATATTTTTGAAAAACTAGATGATATATCAGTATTACTTGAGAAAGGATTATCAAGAAAACGTTGATTGGTTAGTTGCTCTTTACCTAAATACCCTCTTGCAAGACCTACTCCACTTATATACAACTCTCCTGGGACTCCAATAGGAACAGGATTTAAAGTCTTATCAAGTACATATAGTTTATGGTTTTGAATAGGTTGGCCAATAGGTACGGTTAATAATTTATCATCTTGATTATTAAACTCAAAAAAACTTACATCAATTGTAGCTTCCGTAGGCCCATAAAGATTATGAAGTCTTACATCTGGAAAGAGTACTTTAAAACTACTGGCTAACTCCTGAGAAAGAGCTTCTCCACTACAAAAAACATCACAAACAGAAGGTATTGAAAAACTATCTATAGTTTTTATAAATGTTATAAAAGATCTAAGCATAGTTGGTACAAAATGTAACTTATTAATACGCTGCATATTAATAAGATCATAGATATATTTAGGATCTTTGTGACCTTCTGGCTTAGCTAAAACAACGGTTCCTCCAGAAATCAACGGAAGTATTAGCTCCCAAACAGAGACATCAAAAGAATACGAGGTTTTTTGTAAAACTTTAGATTCAATATTAAAATCATATTTGTCTTTCATCCAAATTAATCTATTAACAAGAGACCTATGTTCAATCATTACTCCTTTAGGTTCTCCAGTTGTACCAGAAGTATATATTACATATGCTAGATCATTTGGTTTAACTATAGTTTTAGGTTTGTGATCAGGTAATTCTTTAGTATTATTTAATATTTCTTCAACACATAAAAACGATATATCATCATTTAAATTAAGTAACTGATTATCAATATGATGCTTCGATATTAATACTATTTTACAATTAGAATCTTTTAGCTTATATTCTAAACGCTCGATAGGATCTGCTGGAGAAAAAGGTACATATGCAGCCCCTATCTTTAAAATTGAAACTATCGAAATCATCATCTCTAAAGAACGATCTAAATATAAGCCGATGAAATTATTATTTGCCAAGGATTTCTCACTAAGAACATGTTTGTGCTCTTTTAAAATAAAATTAGCAAGTTGATTTGATCTTGTATCTAGTTCTGTATAGTTAATAGCTATATCATTGAATATCACAGCATTTCTATCGCCATACGACGATACAATCTCATCAAATAAATCATTTATCGTCTTACTCTCAGGATAATCTACTTGAGTTTTATTCCATTGCTGCGTAATCAATTGATATTCAGATTTACTTAGCATCTGAATTTGATTTATTTGAATATCACTTGTATCTAAAACTGACCTAACTATATTTAGAAAATGTTCACTTATTCTTTTAATAGTTTGTTTATCAAAGAGTGCTGTAGAATAATTTATACGACATTCAAAATCTGCTTTACTATTGTCTATAAAGAGAGAAAGATCAAATTGTGATACCTGATGATACTTATGTGCACTAATAGGTTTAAAAAATGAACTTTCAATATTTGTTCCAAAACTCTGTACAGAAAAAAGGATTTGAAACAAAGGATGACGACTAGGATCTTTTTCAAGATTTAAATCCTTAATAATCTTACTTAAAGGATATTCTTGGTTTTTCTGAACTTCTATTAATTCTGAATTTAATTTAGAGCATAAGTTTCTAAAAGTCATACCTTCTTCTAAGATGAGTCTCACTGGTAAGGTATTAATAAAATACCCCAACATCTTTTCAGTATAAGTATTATTTCTATTAGCAAATGGGGTTCCAATTATTAAATCTGTTTGGTTTGTATACTTGTGTAACAAAATATAAAAGCATGCCAACATCACAGAATATTGAGTATAATTATTTTCCTTCGAAAAATTCTTAATTTTATCTGCTAAATCTTTAGGTATATTAAAATTAAAATCATTTCCTTGATATTCTAAAGAGTTAGGCCTTTTATAATCTATAGGAAAGTTTAGTAATTCAGCATCTTTGAGATTATTTTTCCAGTACTCTTTTTGATTATTTAAATAATTATCAAGATTTAATCGTTGCCAAAGCGCAAAGTCTTTATATTGAATATAAATACTTTGTAATCTGCTCTCTTGATTAGAGCTTTTTGCTATATATATGCTTTTTAATTCATCTAAAAAAATATTATATGACCACCCATCAAAAGCGATATGATGTATAACCATTATTGCAAAGATTTTATTTTCAACTTTATATATTGTTGCTCTTATTGGCAAATCTTGCCATAAATCAAAATTTTTATTAATTTCCTTTTTAAAAGTATCTTCTAAAAATTCTTTACTTATATAGAATTCAGGGATAGAAATATTCTCATTAGCTACGTTTTGATATAAATACCCATCTTCGCTTTTTATGAATATAGTTCTAAGTATTTCATGTCTATCAACTAATTCCAAAATGCTCTTTTTGAATATATTGATATTGGTATCTGAGCTTAATTCAAGAATCATAGGAGCATTATAGGCACAAGAAGCATTTTCAGATTCTTGAAGAAATATAAGCCCCTCTTGATAAGAGGATAAGCTATTATTAAAATTAGGGATCTTATATATTATAGGTAATATATTATCACCTGAAGTAATATTACTATTAACTAAAATATCCAGAATCTCAGTCTTATTTTTTTTTATAAATAAAAATTTCTGTTCCTGATTTTCTATTTCTCGAAATTTTTTATATTTTAACTTGCCACCATCATTCCATAAGAGAAGACCTTGATTATTTATTTCATAAAGAAACTCAATAATAGAATTAATCATAATTCTCCTTCCTCTATCACGAATGAGTCTTGTACAAAATTGTCACAGATTTCTCTAATAGTTGGATATTCAAAAATATCAGCAGGCAATACTTTTTGTTGGAATAATTTACTAAGTTTATGAGCAGCTTTAATTGCTGATAGTGAATCACCACCTATATTAAAAAAGTTATCACAAACACCTATTTGATCTGTATCAAGCATTTCTTCCCATATCTGACAGACATCTTGCTCATATTTATTTTTTGGTTCTATAATCTCTTTTATTAAAATTTCATTTTCAGCGGGCGGAACTAATGCTTTTCTATTTAGTTTACCAGTCGGCGTAAGAGGAAAGTTTTCAACTTTAACAAAACTTGTTGGAATCATATAAGTAGGAAGTTTTCCTAATAAAAAATTCTTTATTTCTTCATTATTTAAATCATCATTCGATTTATAAAAAGCGCATAAGGAAAAACTATTGCTATTCTTATAAGAGTTCACCACACAACTTTCTATTTTGGGATACTCAGAAATCTTACTCTCTATTTCACCTAACTCTACTCTAAATCCATTAAGCTTAACTTGATCATCACTACGCCCTATAAATTCCAAACTACCATCGGTACTCCATCTAACCAAATCTCCAGTTTTATAAATAATCTCTGAATCACCACTATCTTGATTATTATATAATGGATTAACGATAAAACTTGTTGAATTTAAATCTGGTCTATTCATATACCCTCTAGCAACCCCTATTCCTCCTATGTAATACTCTCCTATCACGCCTACAGGAACAGGATTATGCATATCATCTAGCACATATGCTTTTTGATTGCCTAATGGTTTTCCATAAGATATGCTTGCAGCTAAAGGATCCACACTACCAACTTCATTGAAGATTGACCATATACTTCCTTCTGTAGCACCTCCAAGACTTACGATACATTGACATTTTTCAATCTCTACTAATCTATATATCAACTTTGTATCTAACCAGTCTCCACTTAAAAGTACTTTTTTCATATTTTTAATAAAACTTACAGGAAGCCCATAATCAATAATTAAAGAAAAAAGCTGTGGCACACTATTCCAAATAGAGACTTTGTACTTTTCAATGATCTCAACAATTTTTGTGAAATCGTTTTTTTCATCTAATGAAGGTAGAACAACTCCGCCACCACATATAAACATACCAAATATATCATAAACAGATAAATCAAAAGATAGGCTTGAAATCATTATAGATCTATCACTCTCGTCAATATCAAACTTATTGTTTATATCCTTAAGAGTGTTGATTACCATGCGGTTTTCAATCATTACCCCTTTAGGAGTGCCTGTACTACCAGATGTATAAATAACATAAGCTAGATCATTAGGTTTAATATTTGTTAAAAGATTACTATTTGGGTAATTTTCACATGTATCTATACTTAAGGTAATTAAATCATTATTTACAGCTGATAAAGCTTCTAATTTAGTATTTGAGGTTACAACAATATCACAACCACAATCGTTTATTTTCAATGTAGTTCGATCAATAGGATCTTGATCATCTAATGGAACATATGCAGCTCCTGTTTTAAGTATAGCAAGTATAGCTACAATCATATTTACAGAACGTTCAATATACACTCCAAAGATAGTATCACCGTCAACATTCTTATTTTGCTTCTTTCTATACAAATCAACCAATGCATGAGCAACCTTATTAGCCTGGTTATTTAACTCTGTATAAGTAATTTCTTCATCTTCAAATATCAACGCGATATTATTAGGTGTTGCTAAAACTTGTTTTTCAAATAAATCTTTTAATGTTGAATTGTAATTAATCTGTTCTTCTGTACTATTCCAATCATGGATAATTTTATTATATTCTATGTTTGATAATAAATTATGTGTATATGGAGATAGTTGAGGTTTAAGAATTGAATTTTGAAGAAGTGCAATAAAATCCTTTGAAAGTTGATTTGCTATTTCTCTACTAAATTTAGAACCATTATAGTGTAGTTCAAAAAATATTGTATCATCATCAACTGAGTATTCTAAACAAAGATCATATATAATAAACGCAGCTTCTTTATAAAAGTAGCTAGTATCAATATCATTAAAATTTAGACCTTTATAATCACTACTAAGAAAACTTTCAATAATAGCTAAATTAAAAGGCTTTGTACCATTTTTAATTTTTCCTTGTTGTCTTATAAATGAAACTAACTCTCCAAAAGAAATTTTACTATGCCTTAACATTTTTCTAAGACTTCCTCCAACATTCTGGCATAGATCGCTTAAACTTAAATTAGTCTCTTTTGATATAGGTAAAAGTAAATTATTAACTAAGCCACCATTTAAATTTTTGTACTTTTTACCTTTTGGATTAGACATAAATGAAAATACAGCATTATCAAGATTTAAGTACCTCATAAGTAAAGTACTCCAAATAGATGATAAGATAGCAAAAACAGATGTTTTATCTTCTTCTAAGAAGTTATTCAGTTTTAAAAAATCATCTCTATTTAAATTAAACTTAATATTTGACTGTAAAAGTCTTTCATTTTTGATTTCTAGTTTAGAATCAAGATTAGATGTATCAGCAGAAAGATCAAAAGACTCTAAAGCTTCTCCCCAGTAATTTAAATCTTTTGTTTTTTTACTAAAAGAATCTGATTTGTACTCATCATCTAAATAACTCAGATATAGAGCTTTATCATCATCTACTTCCCATGATTTATTGTTATAAAAACTTGAAATACTATTTCTAAGATCACAAAAAGCTCCTCCATCTGCAATAATATGATGAGCAACCATTGTTAAATAGTGAGTGCTATCATCAGTCTTTATAATAAAAATTTTAAACAACGGATATTTTGTTAAATCAAATGGTTCATTTCCTTTTTCAGAAATTTTTTCTTTAACACTAATTTCATTAGCATCAGACATAAGTATGTTTTCAATTTCATACGTAGGAACCTCATCCATTATTATTTGATATAGATTTTCTTCATCATGTTCAAAATAAGAGCGAAAAAAAACTCTTGCCTTAATAAAGTTATTTACAGCATCCTGTAACCTTTCAACATCAAAATCACCTTGTAATTTATATGAAAAAATAATATTGTAGTCAGTTTTTTTAGGGTTTAACTCCCACTCATTCCAAAATAAGTTACTATATTTAGTTGCAATTTTTTTATAAATGTTATTTCTCATATTATTCCTGAATTAATTACTATCTATTTTAGTTAATTTAAAAAATGCCATATACAGTATTAATGCTCCTATTAACGCTAAAGATCCAGCCAACATTAATATCAATGACTCATGGGTTAATACTAGATACCCGATAAAAAATGATGCTAAAAACCACATCAATGATGATATTTGTCCAAGTCCACCCATTGTTTTGCCTTGTCTTTCCTTATCAGAAAAATCTGAATATACCGCTGTATATCCTGTGGTCGCAAATGGCATAGATATATAAAAAATTAATGATGCTATCCATATAACCAATCTAACATCTATCTGTATAAAATCATCTACATATACCGATATCCCTTCGATTAATAACATAACAGACATTATTATTATACTTGATATTATCAGCTTATTTATCTTAATATATTTCGATAGTAATGGCTGTATAAACAGTATATTCAATGCTAGTCCCATACACATTACCGTGAAAAATATTCCAATATTTTTTGTATTAAAATTAAATGTATCTGCTAAAAATAACGATATAGATTGTATAAATAACCCTATAGCAAACTGAAATAAACTATAACTGATTGTTAATAACCTTAGAGATTTGTCTATGAATATATCAATTATATCTCTAAATTGATTTCTAAAAGCTTTATGTTTTTTTTGATCTATAGATTTAATATCTGTGAATAAAACATATATCAAAATTAAATTAAATAACGATAGACACAGCACTACAAGAAATGGCAATGTTAAAGAATTTGCACCTTGTAATATCGAAGAACTTCCTCCTATTAATGGACCTAATACAAACCCTGCTACAAATGCTAAAGTTGGCCATTTGAAATTATTCATTTTTGATTTAATATCCAAACTTAAATCAGCAATCACTGCATTAGCAACTACATATGTTGCTGAAAAAAAACCAATAATAAATCTAGATAATAAAAATATACAAGGATCTCTTAATAAAATTGATGCACATGCCAACAAATCACTAAAACAGACTCCAGAAAGACCTAAAATTAATATTCTTCTTCTGCCGTAGTGATCAGACAAAGTACCTAAAAATGGCATTCCAAAGAAACTTGCTAAAGGAAATAAGCCAAAAGATAAACCATAAAGCATACTACTAGAAATAAAACTATGACTCCTAACCAAACCATATTGAGTATCTAAAAATAATTCAGGCATTATAGGAAATATAATACCTGCACTAATAGAGTCAACAAATATGACTAAACATAGACTAAAAAATATTTTTTTACCCATTTATAAGTTCTAGATTTAGTATATTTATACTTTTAATTATAAATTTTTTTGAAACCACATCAAATAAAATTAAGATATATGCTCTACTCATGAAACGATAACCACTTTTTAGATGGATAGCCTGGAATCTCTTTAGTCAATACAGGAACCATAAAACCAGATGATATTTCTGAAAGTTTTTTCATGATATCCTTAGCATTATCAACATTATAATGCTTAGTTCCCGAGACAGTATCTAGCGTATGTATATAGTATGGAATTACTTTAGATTCTATTAACTTTGTACTGAGTGGGTGAAGTACATTAGGATCATCATTTATGCCTTTTAGTAAAGTACTTTGATTTAGAATAATTATGCCAGACTTATGTATCTGTCTTAAAATATTAGTGACATTGCTATCTATCTCATTTGGATGATTAACATGTATAACCAATATTGTATCTAACCTATGCTGTGATAGAATTTTTAATAAATTATCAGAGATCCTTTCTGGTAACACTACGGGTATTCTTGAATGAATTCTAAGCCTTTTAATATGTGGTATTTTCTGTATATTTTCTAAGAAAAATTCTATAATTTCATCATTATTTAATAAAGGGTCTCCTCCACTTAAAATAACTTCTTCTATACTCTTATCATTTTCTATATATTCAAAAGCTTCTAACCAATCTTTCCTACCTGGGATGTTATCTTTATAATTAAATTCTTTACGGAAGCAATATCTACAATGCACAGCACAACTTGTCTGAGCAATTAATAAAACTCTACCATGATATTTATGTAATAAACCAGGAACTTTATTATAATTTTTCTCTTCAAGCGGATCACTAGTATAACTTTGATCGATAGCTTCTTCATCTAGTGTTGGCAAAACTTGCTTTAATAAAGGGTCATTTATATCACCTTTTTTCATTCTACTGGCAAAAGATCGCGGAACAATCATCTTAAACTTTTTTGCTTCTCTTAATGAAATATTAGCTTCACTAACATCAATCTGTAAAAACTTTAGTAACTCCAGCGGTGAATAAAAAGATTCTTTGATGGCTTTTTTCCAATCATTCGTAAGCATATATACCACATTACCTAATTAATCAATTTATAGTTTAGAGTTTTTGATGCCAATATCAGATAGGATAACCTTTTTGACTTTTAATAACTCTTTGATATAAAAATCTTTATTTTGTTCAAAACGATGTTGAGGGACAAGAACAGAAATACCTAAACTTCCTAAAAAGGTATTTATAGCTGCAGCTATACTAACTATCCCCTCCATCGTTTTACTATGATCATACTCTATGCCATTAGATCTTATTTTTGCTAGTCTACCAAATAGCTCTTTATTTTCAGATATTTCTTTACCTAAGATTTCAATAACTTCTTGGTCACTATATAAAGACAAGAGAGCTCTTCCTGGTGCCGTGTTATATATAGGTTTATCTAGAACACCAATCCTTGGAATCACTTGGAGTTCTCTATTTGCAATAAATCGATGCATTACAATTAAATCAGTATTGTTTGACTGAGTCAAAACAACTGTTTCTCGAGTTTTTTCACTAAGTTTTCTCAGTGAGTTTTGTGTTAAAGAAACAATATCCGCGTAAGATGATGATGCTAACTTAAAAATCCCAGATCCAAGTAAAATCCTTCCAGCACCTTCACTTCTTGTGAAGCTTTCAGCTTCTAAAGCCGCAACAATTCTTTGTACAGTAGATCTTGGCAAATCAACTTCTTTTGCTATATCTCCTAGACTCATCCCACCAGGTTGATTACTAATACTCTGTAAAATACTAATGGCTCTACTTATTACTTGAATTTTTTTACTCTCACTCATAACTATTTTCTTTAAAATATATTCACCCTCTAATAATAGCTTTTTTGGTATAAAATTTCTAAATTATTATTGTATCACTATATAATACGGTGTATCATTTATTTTAAAAGTTAATTAGTAAGATCTTTAAGCATTTCATCAATTAACTGTAACTTCTTTCGATTAATAAGGAGCTAAATATGATCGTAATTTCTATTAATGGCTTACTGTTTTCTCCTCTTGTGCTATTTGTAAGCTTAGCCTGTATTTTAACAATTATAAGCAATCTAACGATATCTAAAGCGTTGTACTTTCATACTAATTTAAAATTATCTTGGATAAATTTATTACTATTTATATGTTATTTAGGCCTAATAATATTTTTACTTGAAGGTTAAAACTCACATGCCAAATAAAAAAATTAAATCACTACTTAGTGCAATAATCATAGCTCTCGCTATATTCTCTTTATATTCAGTATGGCAATATTATTTTTACTCTCCATGGACTAGAGATGCTAGGATCAGAGCAAAAATTATAACTATAGCTCCTGATGTATCGGGATTTGTAACAAAAGTATATGTAAAAGATATTCAAAAAGTCAAAAAAGGAGATTTAATATTCTCTATTGATGATGAAAGATATGTTGCAGATTTTAAAGAGAAGGAAGCTATTGTAGATCATGCTACTCTAGAATTAAAACTTGCTCAACAAAAATATAATAGAAGGAAAAAACTAGGTAAATCTGGATCAATTAGTAGAGAAGAATTAGATGATTATTTGATGGCAGTTAAGCTGAAAAAGGCAGCCGTAGAAAAAGCAAAAGCAGATTTTCTAACTGCAGAAATCAATCTAAGAAGAACTAGAGTTTATGCACCTATTAGTGGCATGATAAACAACATAAGCTTAAGACAAGGTAATTTTGTAACAGTTGCAAAACCTGTAATGTCTATAGTAAAGAAAAACTCTTTTTATGTTACAGGATACTTCGAAGAAACTAAGCTTCCAAATATTAAAATAGGTAAACAGGCAGAAATTCAGTTAATGAGTGGCGGAGAACCTTTGTATGGTCATGTAATTAGTATAGGCAAAGCAATAGCCGATAATAACACAGATGTAAATAGTCAGCTATTACCCAAAATACAGCAAACTTTCGACTGGGTAAGACTCTCAAAAAGAATTCCCGTAGATATATCTCTAGAGGTAATTCCCAAAGATATAAATCTAGTTTCAGGAATAAATGCTACGGTAAAAATACAATGACTGAAAAGATTTTCACAACTAAGAGCTTCATATATACATTAAAAGGCTGTATTGCTATAACTCTAGCCCTTGGTATATCAATGAGTCTTGACCTAGATAAACCCATGTGGGCAATGATAACCGCCCTTTTTCTACAACTTAGACCTGAGACTGGTTTTATTGTTGAGAAAGCTGTACTTTTAGTCTTTGTATCTCTTATAGGCGTTGTTATAGGCTTTATAATAGTCAATTTATTTTTACCATATCCTGCCTTAGCAATATTGTTTTTATGTGTCTTTATTGCTATCACTATGTACTTTTCTGTTAGTATGTCACACCCAAATTTTATTTATGCTTTAACTTTAGCAAATATCACTTGTACTATAGTTGTTTTTTACTCTATTGCTAATCCATTAATGACAACAGAACAATATATTTTTCACATAGGATACTCTAGAATTACAGAAATAATCATAGGTAGCTTATGTTCATGCCTTGTAAACTACTATATTTTTCCTGTAAAGGTTAATGATACACTTAAAAATCATGCAACCAAGTCCTTTAATTTAACAATAGATTATATTAAACAAGTTCTTTCTGTAAAAGATTTCTATAATAATGAAAGATATAACAAGCAAGTAGAAAATATTCTTAATAGCCTTATAACTTTAGATAATGATCTAAGCGCAAGTAAATACGAAAACCTTAATAGCAATGATTATCGTAAATTTTCAAATAATATAGTTGAATTAATCCAATCTGCTCATATTTTAAGAAAACAAGCCGTAAAAGATAAGTTAGATCAATCCTTTAAAAGAAAGCTAAAAAGGATTTCAAATGATCTTGATGATCTTAATACTACGAAAAGTGAGTTTACTTTTAAGTCAAACAATTTTTTAATAGATCAAGTAATCATAAAATTTAATAAAGTAATCAATAGTTACCAACAAATAAATAAAAAAAACTCACCTATAACGTATGATCAACACTATTACAGTTTTAAAAACTATAATAATATACTTGTAACTTTTTTTACTATATCTAGAACTATATTTCTATTAATATTTTTATCCTTATTTTGGATAAATACCGAAGGTAATTCAAGTTTACTAATGATGCTTGTAATCCCTTGTCTTTTATCGCAAATCTTTGTACCTGCACCAAATTCAGCAGATTTAACAAAAAAATCTGTTATAGGTATAATTATATCTATTCCTATTAGTATTTTTGTTACTCTAAATTTACTAGCTAAAGTTGTAGGGTATTTTGAGTTACTAATATTAGTTTTAGTTGGAACATTATTCCTTGGTATTATCACAATGACTCATCAAAAATTCCAAGCATATAGTCTAGGGTTTTGTTTAGGCGTAATATCTCTTGTGCAGCCAAGCAATCATATGAATTTTGAAATTTCTAAATCATTAACTGTAGGTTTAAGCGCTATATTTGGTTGTGTCATATTATGGCTAACATTTAAATTATACCCTCATTCACCATACTCAATTACTCGGAAGCTAGCAGTTAGTTCGATAGTAAAAGATATAAAAGAGCTACAATCTAAACAAATATCAAAAGAACAATATCAATCTCGTATTGTAAAAAAAATACTTTGTATATATAAAAATAGACAACAAAATAGCTCTTCAGAAAGAGATATTGAATTTGCTCTTAAAAGCCTAACAAAATCTATATAGGATTATTGATTCTATAATACTTTTGTTTTGTAAAATCAATTTCATAGTTAGCTTCTCGAAAGCTAAATGGATATTCTAATTTCAAATTATGAACATCATTGTATACTTGTTCTATCTGCTTTATCCTCTGTTCTCTTAAGGGAGTCTTCTGGCCTACAATATCAAGTAAATTAAGATTATACTTCCACTGCTCATCTCCGAGCATATGATAGTATTTTACTGAATAACTATCAAAGCTCTCCCTATGAGCCTTACTATCTTGCATTTCAGTAAGAGTTGTAGATAAATCAGCTTTATTTTGCTGCCAAATATTAGCTAAAAATATTGCCTGGCACTCAGATAAAACAAAAGGTAATGTTTTCCAGGGAAGCCCTACAAATGCAAGATTTAAATATTTCTCATGGAGTAATTGATTATACAATGGTTCAACAATATTACCCTTTGTCGAAACTATATTTTGAGATAAAAAAGGAAAATCATACTTATAACCAGTACAAAATATAACCTCATCAATTTCTATACTATTTTGGTTTGCTGTTATAGCTAAACAGCCGTGTTCTGTTTTCTCATACTTTTGTATACCAGAGATAAATTTAATTCCTTTTTTAGAGTTTTGCAAATTATGTAGTTCTTTTTGATTATCCAATTCTCTTAGAGAAACATAAACTTCTCGATCACTGTTTAATAACTCTTGAGATATATCCATACCAGATGATGAGTAACCAATACACAATACTCTCTTACCATGATTATTTGGAGATCTATAGCTCTTACTATGAGTAATATAATTCTTTACACTGTCAACCCCTTCAGTATCTAAAGAGGTTTTAGGTATATTATAATGTCCATTACACACAACAACAAAATTAAACTCTTCCTTAAAACTCTCATGATCCTTTATATATGTAAGTTGCCATGCTGGTTGATCTGATAGACTATCAATAGGTTCTAATTTAATAACCTCACTATTTAGCTGAACAAGTTTATCTATTTGCCAAACTTTTGCATTATCTTCTAAATAAGCTTTAACTTCATCATAATTTATAAAAGATTTATCTGTTTTATAAGAAACTTGCGCATTCTCAAAAGTCATTATCTCCTTAGGTAAATTCGTTCTAAGACTTTTGTATAAAGCACCCTCTTGTTCACTATAGTTCCAAACTCCTGCAACATTATTAGTTTTTTCAAAAACTGTTACATCAAAACCTTTATCTAATAGAATTTTTGCACTAATTAGCCCACTAGCTCCAGCTCCGATAATAGCAACTCTCCTCATAAGCTATCCTGAAATATTACATTTATAACCACTAAACTTACGTATATTTATCACTCCAGTATCAAATATTAGATATTGACCTTTTATTCCCATAAGCCTAGCATCAATAATAGGATCTTTATCTAAATTAAATGATTTAATTTTCACAGGATATTCAAGCACGGGATAGCTTATATTTTGGATACTTCCTTCTACTGGTTCAACACTATTCTCACCATATTTAGCTTTTATTTTCTCTATATTATCAGTAGATTTTTTGATCAGATCATCTCTTAGAGCAGCAAAATCAACACTACTATCTGGATCACCTTGAAGCATCTTACGCCAATTAGTCTTATCTGATATATGTTCTTTTATTGCAACCTCTACTAAGCCTGATATCAACCTACTCTCAACTGCAAATATTGGAATAGCTTGACTAGCTCCTTGATCTATCCAACGTGACGGTACATTTTTTAGTTTCGTAATTCCTACTTTAGTATCTCCTGTATTTGCTAAATAGACTATATGTGTTTTCATACAGTTTTTTTCACCCCACTCAGAATCTCTACAAGTACCTTCAGCAAAATGACATAACTCTGGTTTAACAATACAGATATCACATTCAGGTAATCTTCTCATACACATAAAACAATGCCCCTGAGAATAGCTTTTTTTTGTCTTGGTACCACAAGATACACAGTTGATTTCATCTAAAAATTCAATTTTCAAATTTTTACCAATATAATCATTCATGCAGATATCTTCTAATTGATAACTAGCATTATTTTTTTTATCTAAAGATGTATTCATCTTATGTAAATTTATTATTTTGTCCATTTTATTATTTTTCTAAGTATTAAACTGCCTTTTAGAATATCAGACTTTAAAACTAGTTAAAATGTTTGATGTTATTAGCTATAATCAAATTATATAAAATAATATAATCCAAGTATGAGTGTTAGACTAGACAAATGGCTATGGGCTGCTAGGTTTTATAAGACTAGAGCTTTAGCAAAAAAAGCTATCGAAGGTGGTAAAGTACACTTTCAAGGCCAGAAAACAAAAGTTAGTAAAGCGGTCAGTATTGGCGATATATATCAAGTCCAACAGTCACACATAAAGAAAACTATAGTCGTCGAAGCCCTGGATGAAGTTAGAAAATCTGCAACAGAGGCACAAAAGCTCTATACAGAAACACCTGAAAGTATTGAGAAAAGAGAGAAAGAAGCTCTGCTAAGAAAAACAGCAAGTCTACAAAGTCACGAAAAACCAACTAAAAAACAGCGTAGGCAAATAATTGGTTTTAAAAGAAATGATTAATTGCTAAATTTCTCAATCATTTTTAATACTACATAAATTATTGCACTAATAATTGCTGAAATAATGCATACTTTTAATGCTATAGGAAATAAGTGAATAAATATTGTAATAATTGTAACAATAATTAAAACTCCAACAAATATTGATAAAAACTTATCCATTTCTAATAACCCCTTATTTAATAATAATTTTTGCAAATTTACGTTTTCCTACTTGGAAAACATTATCTGTACCTTTACCAAAAGTAACTTTATTATCAGCAACTTTTTCACCATCTATTTTAACAGCTCCCTGCTTAATCATGCGATTAGCCTCAGATGTACTTGAAACTAAACCAGCTTCTTTAAGCAAGTTAGCAATAGGTAACTCTTGACTTAATTCTACAACATTTATGTCATCAGGTATCTGATTTTTTTGAAATCTTTGTATAAAATCTTGATGAGCTTTCTCAGCATCTTCCTTAGAATGGAATCTTTCTATTAACTCTTTTGCAAGTTCTATCTTGATATCTCGTGGATTAGTTCCATTTTCAACTTTCTCTTTTAACTCTGCTATAGTCTCTAAAGATTTAAAGCTTAATAACTCGTAATAACGCCACATAAGATCATCAGATATAGACATAACTTTACCAAAGATATCATTAGCAGCCTCTTCTATTCCAATATAGTTTTGGCTAGATTTAGACATCTTCTTAACACCATCTAGACCTTCTAAAAGAGGCATAGTAATGATGATTTGCGGTTCTTGACCTTGTTGTTTTTGTAGCTCTCTACCCATTAGTAGATTAAATTTCTGATCTGTACCACCTAACTCAATATCAGCATTCATAGCTACAGAATCATAACCTTGTACCAGAGGATACAAAAATTCATGAATAGAGATTGATTGACCACCCTTATATCTTTTTGAGAAATCATCCCTTTCAAGCATCCTAGCTACTGTAGATTTTGAAGCTAGTTTGATCATGTCACTTGCAGACATCTTATCAAACCAGTCGCCATTACGACGGATAATTGTTTTTTCTCTATCCAAAATTTTAAAAACTTGCTTTGTATATGTTTCAGCATTCGTAGCAACTTCTTGGGCTGTCAAAGGAGGTCTAGTAGCATTTTTTCCAGTTGGATCACCTATTTGAGCTGTAAAATCACCTATTAAGAAATGGATTTCATGACCCAAATCTTGTAACTGCTTTAATTTATTAATAACAACTGTATGACCCAAATGAATATCAGGAGCTGTTGGATCACAACCAAATTTAATAACCAGCGGCTTATCTTTTTCTAGCTTTTTTATTAATTCTTCTTCGATAAGGACTTCATCAGCCCCTCTTTTAATAATTTCTAAAGTCTGCTGTATAGTCGACATTATAGTTTTAATATTTATATAATTTACTCAATAAAGCAAAATTATATCACAAAACTCTTTTATACACTCAATAAAACCTTATACTTAATCTTAAAGTAAAAATATTTAATAAAGAATGAATATCTATATTTCTCAAAGTAATAATATTTACTTTAATTTAGCACTTGAAAACTGGCTTTTCTTAGAGAAACTTCAAGACAAGAAAATATTGTTCTTGTGGCAAAATGCTCCTTGTGTCGTTATTGGTAGAGCACAAAATCCTTGGCTTGAATGTAATCTTGAAAGTATGAAAAAAGATAATATTATTATGGTCAGACGCCAAAGTGGTGGTGGTACAGTTTATCATGATTTTGGTAATCTAAACTATACTATTATTTCTCCTAAAAAGGATCATGATATCAAAGCTAATCTTGACTTAGTTTGTAAAGCTGTACAAAAATTAGGAATAGATGTCTATGCTAACCAGAGAAATGATATTGTTGTCGATCATCATGACTTTACATACAAAGTATCTGGTAGTGCTTTTAGAGAAAAAAAAGATAGAGCATTCCATCATGGTACTTTATTGATAAATGCTAACACTAAGAAACTTTACGATTATCTTCATCAACCAATTGATAAATCTTTAGATACTAAAGGAGTAAAGTCACACCGCTCTAAAGTCATAAACTTAGCTGAGATTAATCCAGATATTCAAACTCAAGATATTACAAAAGCTTTTTTAACTAGCTTTGGTAGTGTTGAATTAAGTCTAATTAATGAAGAGACCCCTCTTGAGAATAAACAAATAATAACAAATGAAATAGAAAGCTTAAAAAATTGGCAATGGCGCTTTGGTAAAACATTACCTTTTAGTAAAACTTATATAAAAGATAATCAAGAAATTAAAATAAAAGTTGAATCTGGAATTATAGCTAATATTAATAGTGATGGTAAAAGTATAAATGTCTCAGATAAGAAACTTAAATTTAAACAATCTTATGATTTTAAGTTCTTTAAAAAACTATTGAATTACTAATTATGAGTAAGGTAAATTTTTTTTACAATTTCGAGCTTTTTAAAAAGCATTTAAACTATAAAGGTTCTGCTGAACAACCAAAACGCTTAGATATAGTTAAGCTTGCATACGATAAAGCGAAAAAGCTTGATATTATACAACCACACAAAATCGAACCTAGTAATTTTGATAATAGTTTTAAACCATATATAGAAACTCTTCACCCTCAAAAACATATTTTTGAAATACAAAACTCTGAAAAAATTCAAACAGTACTATTCCCGTTACAGGCCTTAACACAGACTATTGATAAATCAATACAGGATAATCAAATTTCATTCTATGCTATGCGCCCACCAGGTCATCATAGCTTTGCTGGAGGTGTAAGTAAGGATGATGAATTTGATGGAGGTAATCAGGTTGGTGAAGGTTATTGTTATTTTAATAATGTAGCTTTTGTTTCTTTATTAGCACATAAAAAATTTAATAAAAAAACTATTTTAATAATTGATTGGGATTATCACCATGGCAATGGCACTCAAAATGTTTTATTTGAGATTGCAGATAGACAAATAGAGTCAAGATTCACTGATTTTGATACTTACTTCATCTCACTACACAATGCTAGTATTTATCCATATTATAATGAAATTCCTGATAGCGATCCAAGTAATTTTGGTACTATATCTGGTAAAGCCGCCAACTCTAATAGTTATATAAGAAATGTTCACTTAAAAAGACAAGAGTTTAATGATAAAAATTACTTAGCTAACTTTTACCAAACTATAGATGATGCCTTTGGTAAATTCAATCCTGATCTTGTCCTTATTTCAGCAGGGTTTGATGCTAGAAATAACGATCCCGTAGCAAAATTTAGACAAGGAGAAGGCTTAAGTGACTTAGCTTATTATGAAATGTCTAAATATATAAAATCCAAACTTGCTTATAAGCAAAATAACTGTCCAATAATCTCTTTGCTAGAAGGTGGATATAATGTTTCAGATACTGGATTTTCCCAAGCCGTTTTAGAACACTTAAAAGGTCTAATCTAATCAAACAAAAGCAACTTATATTTTTTTATTTTTATTCTTATAGTCTTGTATAGTTGAACGAGTATTCTTGCTTTGTAAACTACTAGAACTTTTATCTTGTTGATCCGCTTTTGATATATTTGTCTTCATTAAAGATAAATTTACTGCATAAACAGAACTAAAACATAGCGCTAGAACAAACACAAAAAATATATTTACAAACTTTTTCATTATTAAGCCTCAAGTTCTATGAACAAAAGTTTTGAACAATAAGTATATTAAATGATTTTGTGAAGCAAAAAACACTTAACACAAATTCAATATTATATATCAGGATTAAATTGGTCAACTATTTTAACTTTTCTTGCAATTGAAAAAAGATTATATGATAAAGAAGTTATTAGATGTTAAATAACATTGCTTTTTTTCTTGGTTGAAAAGAAAGCACTAACACTAACAGCAAATATAAATGGTAAAATAAAAGCATCTACTACTGTTACAATAATATTTTGCATACTCATTTCTAATGAATTCATTTCTATATTCATATTTTTAAATATATAAATCAAACCAAAAGTAAGTAAAGGCTTTACGATCATAAGTGCTAGTATAGCTATAGTTATCCTAAACATATAAAAGAAATTACTCTTTATAATATTAAAATTACCAGATATCGAGTCAAAAACGCCTTTCTGATCAAGAAGAATAGCAGGCATTACAGTTAAAAATAGCAATATTGTTATAAATATACCTATATATTGTAAAAACATAGTCAGTATTGACATTACTATCATAGAAAGTAAAAAACATCCTGTAAATGGAAATACTCTTTTTGAAAATATTTGTAATGCTATTCTTATAGCATCAGATGCTTTCATTTCATGTTTAATCATGATTCCTTGTAATATGATTATCATCGCATAGACAAATATGGTTGCTACCATTATTATCAAAACCATCAATGCTAAAATATTTCCTCCTGGAAAATTATCAGACATTGTTTTTCCACCACTTTCAATATATTCAGCCATACCATGTTGCATTAGATATACTAAACAAAATTCAGATATAAAAGAAAGTATAAATGCTAAAGCAAAAGTTATCTTAAAACCTCTTTTATATATAGTTGTAGCTAGTGAAATTGTTTCTTTAAAGTTTAAATTACTCATACTTAAAACACTCTACTTAATAAATAAAACAAGCTAAAATATAACATAATTTTTAATACTTTTCTGTCTTAAAGGCAAAGATAAATAATAAACGTAAAAAAATAATAATAAAAAGCTTGTAAAATCTCACATCAATACCACCTTATATTAAATAGATTATTTTAACAACGCCGAAAAAAGGAATAATAAATATGGAAACAATGAAAGGAACTACTATTCTTTGTGTTAGAAAAGGTGATAAAGTAGTAATCGGTGGTGATGGTCAAGCAACTTTAGGTCATACTGTAGCAAAAGACAATATTGTAAAAGTTAGAAAATTAAATGGTGGTAAAGTACTCACAGGCTTTGCAGGATCTACTGCAGATGCGTTCACTCTATTTGAAAAATTTGAACAAAAATTAGAGTTTTATCAAGGAAATCTAGAACGAGCAGCTGTTGAAATGGTCCGCGAATGGCGTTTAGACAGAATGCTAAGTAAATTAGAAGCTATGATTATAGTTGCAGATGAAAAATTATCGCTTTTAATATCAGGGGTTGGTGATGTAATGGCTGCTGATAAGAATAATATCATCTCTATTGGTTCAGGCTCTACTTATGCGCGCTCTGCTGCTACTGCTCTTGTTGAGAATACTGATCTTTCAGCTGAGGAAATTGTAAAAAGAAGTCTTACAATAGCAGCTGATACTTGTATATATACAAACCATAATTTCACTATAGAAAGTTTAGAAAACAAAAAAGGATAGTTATACCATGGCAGAAATAATGACTCCAAAAACAATTGTACATGAATTAGAAAGACATATAATCGGTCAAAATGATGCAAAAAAAGCTGTAGCTATCGCACTACGTAATAGATGGCGTAGAATGCAGCTTGATAGTGAAATGCGTCAAGAAGTAACTCCTAAAAATATTTTAATGATTGGACCAACTGGTGTTGGTAAAACAGAAATAGCTCGTAGACTTGCAAAGCTTGCAGATGCTCCTTTTATCAAAGTAGAAGCTACTAAATTTACAGAAGTTGGTTATGTTGGTAAAGATGTCGAATCTATCATCCGTGACTTAGTTGAAATGGCTGTAAAAATGAAGCGTGAAGAAGCAAAAAAACAAGTTACAGAGAAAGCTGCTAAATTAGCTGAAGATAGAATTTTAGATGTTTTAATTCCACCTGCAAGAGCTGCTGAATCAAAAGTTGGTTTTGCTAATGAGCCTGCTGAAGAAACTACATCTAAAAAAGAAAAAGAAAATAAAACTCGTGAAATCTTTAGAAACAAGATCCAAAATGGTGAACTTGATGATAAAGAAATTGAGATTGAAGTAGCTGCTGCACCTAAGAGCATAGGAGTTATGGGACCTCCAGGAATGGAAGACATGACAAACCAACTTCAAGATTTATTTTCTAGTCTAAGCAGTGACAAGAAGAAAAATAAGAAAATGAAAATCAAAGATGCTATCAAACTTGTTCAAGATGAAGAAGCTGCAAAATTGATTAATGAAGAAGATATAAAAGCTCGTGCTTTAGAATCAGTTGAACAAAATGGTATAGTATTTTTAGATGAGATTGATAAGGTTTGCAAAAAGTCTAGTAACTCTGGTGCTGATGTATCTCGTGAAGGTGTTCAACGTGATCTATTACCTCTAGTAGAAGGTTCAACTGTATCAACAAAACACGGTATGGTTAAAACAGATCATATACTTTTCATTGCTTCAGGTGCGTTCCATGTTGCTAAACCATCTGACCTTATTCCAGAGCTACAAGGTAGATTACCTATTAGGGTTGAGTTAAAATCTTTAGAAATCGAAGATTTTGTAAGAATCTTAAAAGAGCCTGATTGTTCAATCCTTAAGCAATATGTTGCTCTTATGAAAACTGAAGGTGTTGAACTAAACTTTGATGAAGATGCTATCAAAAGAATCGCTGAAATATCATATCAAGTTAACGAAGAAGTTGAAAATATCGGAGCTAGAAGGCTACATACAGTTATGGAGAGACTTTTAGAGGAAATCTCTTTTGATGCTCCAGAGCTTGATGACAAAGCTATTAATATAACTACTGATTATGTTAATGAAAAGCTAGGAACTCTAGTTAAAGATAAAGACCTAAGCCAATATATCTTATAAAAATCTTTCTTTCTATTATATTTTTATTTTCTACTATATTTTATAGCTCTTAATATAATAAAATTATATCCACTATATATAATTTTAAAATGCCTATGAATTTTTCATTATTTAAAAATGCCTCCAAATTATTATTAATAACTCAACTTGTTTCAACAATTAGTTTTGCAGTTCTTTATTCAACACTTGTACTATTTATGACTCAAGGACTTGGCTTCACAGTCACTAAAGCAAGCGCTGTTATGGGAGTTTTTGTAGCATTTAACTATGGACTTCATCTTTTAGGTGGTTATGTTGGTGGTCGTTTAATTAGCTATAGATCACTTTTTTTAATAGGTATGGTACTACAAACTATTGCTTGCTTATTCTTATCTTTCCCATCTACAGAAAATCTTTACATTGCTTTAGCCTTATTTTTATCAGGTAGCGGAATGAATGTACCTTGTATAAATATGATGTTAACGCAGCAATTTGAAAATGATGATAGTAGTAGAGAGAGTGCTTTTTACTGGAATTATGCTGGAATGAACATAGGCTTTTTTATAGGCTTTACCGTTGCTGGTGTATTCCAACAAGATAATAGCTACAATATTTTATTTCTTCTAACAGCTATCACAAACATTACAGCCTTTATACTTTTAGCAGTAGGCTGGAAAACAGTAGCAGATAGAACAACACCTTTAGTCAAAAAAGTTGAAAAAATTGGCGATCATATATTATTGAAGAATAACTCTTTTGCAATAGTAATAATACTTTTGGTAATTGCCTTATTATTTTTAGCACTACAGTATCCTCTTAACACAAACTATATTGTTCTTGGTATCGGAATATTATTATTAGCTATGTTTATTCCTATAGCAAAAGCTCAAAGAGAAAAAGAACAAAAGGAAAAAGTTTATGCTTATTTTATACTAGCTTGTTTTGGTCTTGTTTTTTGGTCAGCCTACTCACTTGCCCCAATGGCTCTAACTGTATTTACAGAGGCAAATGTAGATAGACACTTCTTAGGGTTCTTGATGCCTACTCAGTGGTTTCAGAATGTAAATACTATAGTTATAGCTATTGGTGGGATGCTGCTTCCAAGTATCCTAATAATTGTACGTAAAAGATTTATCTTTTCTTTCCCAATGCAATTCTGTTTCAGTATCATTTTTATGGCGATAGGATTTTTGATGCTTATCATAGGTATACTATGTGCAAATACTGCCGGTTATACTGCAGCTATATGGCTGATATTAAGTTATGCATTCCAATCTATTGGTGAGCTACTTATTGGCCCGACTGGTTATGCTATGGTTGGTAAACTAGCTAGCCCTAAACTTCAAGGATTAATGATGGGATCATGGATGGTTGTTACTGGAGGTACATCAGGAGTTATAGCTAGCTTGTTATCAATGGTAGTTGCTTCTCCAGACATACATGCAACTCCTACACAAACAAATACTAGCTATTTAATATTATTCACAATATTAACTTTAGTAGCTGCTATTGCTGCATTCTTAATGTATCTAATAATTCCAAGAATTAGAAAACTTGCGCATATCTAAAATATTACTTATTTTGCCATTTCCCTGTTAATTCATCTTTATAATATTTCTTTTTGACAGCGTTCCATGCTACTTTATGAGCTATAGTTTCAAGATCATCATTCGTTCTTCTTTTGCTCTTATCTTTATATTCTTCCCAAGCGTTATTAAAAGCAGATTGATATATTTCTTGAGCAATACTCGGTAATTCTTTTTTTACTTTTTTAGGTAAATTAGCTAGTTTATTGTAAGGCATTACATTCTCCTTAACTACTTATATCACAAAGATAAATTTAACTTCTTTTAAGTTATTTATGCTTCTTCTTTCTTATAAATTCTATTGAACCTATTCTTTTAAAAATGTAATAACTTAACCAGTTAAAGCTCACCACAAATTTATTTCTTATACTTATTAAAAATGTTATATGTACCCCGCCCCAAATAAACCAACCAAGCTTACCTTTAAACTTCATTCCAAAAATCTCTGCTATAGCCTCATGTTTTTTGATAATAGCCATAGTACCTAAATCTTTGTATTTAAAATCTTTTGTTTTTTTATTACTTTCCCTTTGAGTTATATGTTTGCAAATAAATTTACCCTGCTGCTTAGCTACTGATGCCAGTCCTGGTAAAGGGCTATTTTTTACATACGAAATATCTCCAGCAAAGTATATATTATTATAGTCTGGGTGAGTTAAATCTCCCAAAACCTCTACTTTTCCTTTCTTCGTTTGCCTACCCATCCATTCGCCTATAGCTTGACCTTTTAGTACAGTACTCCAAATGATGGTTGCCCCTCTATAACTATTTTTTTCAGTATGAACAACTCCTTCTGAAATATCTGTTACTAGTTCATTTAGATGTATATTTACTTTTCTTTTCTTTAGTGAATTATAGCCATGATCTGAAAGCTTTTTAGAAAATGCAGAAAGTATAGATTCACCACCTTCAATCAAATGAATTGAAATATCATCAATAGAGAAATTATGATAAGTTTTAAAAAAGTCAGTGTGTAAAAGATCTAGAATGGCTCCTGTAATTTCAACTCCTGTTGCACCAGCTCCTACTACTATAAAACTTAAGTAGTGATTTCGTTCTTCAATACTATTCGCCGTTTCAGCTAACTCAAATTGTTGTAAAATGTGAGATTTTATTTTTTGTGCATCATACGCTGTTTTTAAAGATAGAGTATATTTCTGCCAACTATTATTACCAAGATAATCATATTGCACACCTGTAGCAACTATTAAATAATCATAAGAATATGAATTTTGTGATGTTTTAACTAGCTGCTGATTAGGAAGAATTTCTACAACCTCTTCCATATTAAACTTAATATTATTTTGTGATATTAACTTTCTAATTGGGACTACAACATTATTAAGAGGTATAAAAGCAGTAGCAGCCTGATACAACATTGGTTGAAAAACATGATGGTTATTTTTATCAAAAAGTTCTATCTGATATTTTTGCTTATTTTGTTTAGCAATTTTACTGAGAAAATTAATGCCTACAAAACCCGCCCCTATTACAATTATTTTTTTCATAGTATTTTGCTCTTATTTTTTTGAGATTTTTTACTTAGTATAAAATGAACTTTTATAATTATAAGTTTTAGATCTTATTTTTATTATAAAAACTTAATGAGGCATAGTACTACAATAAGTAATTTTAAAGCATTATCCTTAATAAAAAAATGAATTATCATAGCAAACCTAGTTGAATTACATATAAATCAACTAATCCTAGAAATTAAATATCTAGAATATATTGGCTATATTTTATACAAACTATATTCTATAATCTTATCAAGATATATCAGTTAAATACCGTTATTAATGACTTTTAGAGAAAAGTATTCAAAATATATACCTCTTTTTATTTCTATAACTCTAACATTAAATGGTTTTATTACTATACTTGCTGTTGCTATACCAATTATTAATAGAATCTTCTCTATTAACCTAGATACAAATATACCTTCAGACTTATATGATATTGGTATGAAGTACAATACTGGCCTGGGAGTATTTCTACCTCTTATACTTGGTTATTTTATGATAATAATTGCTCGAGGTATTTATCTTAGAAAAAGATCTTTTTGGTTTTTAGCAGTTATCTTTATTTGCTTATCTATAATTGGGGATTATATTCAAGATAGACATATCTCATATAATATTGCTTTCTTTACTCATATTATAGAAATAATATTATTAATAATTTTTAGAAAAACTTTTGATAGAAAAAATTCAAAAAAACTTACTTTTTATCAGTTTGTTTTAGCTGTTACATTTTTATTAGCCATTGGTTATAGTGTTATTGGACTGTATTATTTAAAAGATCAGTTTGACGGAATAAAAACTATTTCAGATGCTATCTATTTTACTATAGTTACATTTAGCACTGTTGGATATGGTGATATACATCCACTAACCGAAGAAGCAAAGCTTTTCACAGTATCTATTATGATTATGGGTATTGGTTTATTTGCAACAATTATAACAGTATCAGCAGGTAGCATTATTGGTAAAATTACTGATAAATTTAAACAAAAAGATGGAGTTTCTTTCATGAAAGATCATATCGTAATTTGTGGTTATACAGAAATTACTAAATGTTTAATAAAAGACTATTTAGAGTCTGATATTGACAACCTTGTAGTTATTGAAAAAAATTATCTACAAAAATTTGTAAATATAGATGTTGAGCAAAAAAAACACTTCATAGATGCTGAATCATATGATTATGATGCCCTTAAAAAAGCAAGTATAGCTACAGCAAAGAGTGTCTTTATTCTTAATGAAAAAGATTCTGATAATATTTTGACTTTATTGGCAATAAAAGAAGTTTTAAAAGAGCTTCACAAAGATTCTCAGCCAAAAATATCTATTAAACTAGATAAGAACGAGAGTATCAGTATAGCTAATAACATAGGGGTTGATCAAATAGTATCACCTACTAAAAAAATTGCCGAAATGCTTATAAAATATAAATAATTTAATCAAATTATACTTAATATAAGCTTATACTATGTTATTATTTTGTTTATAAATCTTAGATGCAAACTTGGTGCGGAGTTAAACCATGGAATACAATTACGATATTATTATTATAGGTAGTGGCCCTGGCGGTGAAGGTGCTGCTATGAAAGCGACAAGAAACGGTCAGAAAGTAGCAATTATTGAAGATGATGCCATTGGTGGTGGTTGTAATAACTGGGGTACAATTCCAAGTAAAGCTTTAAGACAGCTTTCACGTGAAATTTGGCATAACAATAAGCACTATGACTTTCCAGAGATGCTTGATACATCTTTTGAAATTGTCCTAAAACAAAGAGAAATCAAAAAAAATCGCTATGCTGAAAATGAGATAGATGTATTTTATGGTTTTGCAAGTTTCCTTGATAAGCATAAGATAAAAATTTCACGTAAAAATGGCTCAACTGAAGTAATTACTGCTAAGAAATTTATTTTATCTACTGGATCTCGCCCATATCAGCCAAATGATATAGACTTTACACACCCTAGGATTCTAGATAGTGATAAACTTTTAGAGCTAAAAGACAAGCAAATCAGATCTATCACAATCTATGGTGCTGGAGTAATTGGTTGCGAATATGCATCTATCTTAGGAACGCTTAACATTCAAGTAAATCTTATAAATACTCGCGATAAGTTAATGTCATTCCTTGATAATGAAATTATCGAAACTCTTACTAATCACTTTACTGTAAACCAAAAAATACACCTAATCCATAATGAAACATATAAAAGCATCAAAGCCAAAGGAGATAAGGTTATAACTACCCTTAACTCTGGAAGGATTATAGAGTCTGATTATGTTTTATTTGCTTTAGGCCGTGCTGGAAATACTGAAGGGCTAAACTTAGATAAAATTGGTGTTGAGTACAACCCTCAAAGAGGACTTGTTCAAGTAAATGATAACTACCAAACAACACAAGAAAATATCTATGCTGTTGGTGATGTAATTGGATTTCCATCTTTAGCATCTTCTGCATTCAACCAAGGTAGATTTGCTGCGACACACATTATAGATGGTTCATGTAATGATAAACTTGTTGAAGATATTCCAACAGGAATTTATACTCGCCCTGAAATTAGTTGTATTGGTAAAACAGAAGAACAATTAACAGAAGAGAATGTACCTTATGAGGTTGGCCGCGCATATTTTAAAGATTTAGCACGCGCACAAATATCATCTAGTGTAACAGGTATGCTAAAAATATTATTCCATAAGGAAACTTTTGAAATTCTTGGTATTCATACTTTTGGCCATAGGGTATCTGAAATTATCCACATTGGGCAAGCTATCAAATCTATGCCAGGTAAACATAATACTATTAAATACTTCTTAAATACGACTTTTAACTACCCTACTATGGCTGAGGCTTATCGTATTGCAGCTATTGATGGAGTTAATAAGCTAAGACCAAAAAATGGTGTAGTAGCTAAAGCTAAAAAAGATAATAAATAAAGCTCATGCACTACGATATTTATATAGTATTTCTTTTTATTTTTCTCTTTGGTGCTGCTATTGGTAGCTTTTTAAATGTAGTAATTTATAGAGTCCCTAATAAACTTTTCTCTGAAGAGAAAGCTATTGCTCGAGAAATATTAGATTTACCACAAGAGCCATCTAAAAACTTTAGTTTATTAACTCCATCAAAATGCCCAAAATGTAATAATAAACTAAAATATCGTCATAATATTCCAATTTTAGGCTGGCTTCTTTTGAGAGGAAAATGTTATTTTTGTCATGAAAAAATATCTTTCGAATACCCTTTAATTGAGTTTATTACAGCAGCTATTTTTGTTGGTATATTTTATTATTTTGGATTTAATATACAAAGTTTAGCTCTTATTGTTTTAAGTGTTTTCTTTATTCCTCTATTTTTTATAGATGCCAAACATAAAATACTGCCAGATTCTTTTACATTAAGTCTTTTGTGGATAGGAATCATACTCAATTATTATGATGTATTTACAACTTTAGAAGTATCTATCTGGGGAGCTATAATTGGGTATCTTTCCCTATGGAGTGTCTTTTGGGTATATAAAATCTTCACAGGCAAAGAAGGGTTTGGTTACGGTGACTTTAAACTTTTAGCTGCAATAGGAGCTTGGTTTGGTTATCCCATGCTCTTGTATACTATATTTGCTAGTTGTATATTTGGTATAGTTATAGCAATCCTTGTAAATATTATAGGTCGCAGAACAAATATAATTCCTTTTGGTCCAGCTATAATTTTAGCTACATTTTTCTATCTACTGACTAAAGATAATATTTATGTATGGTATAATCATATCATGCTAATTAATATTCAATAAAAGCCTTTTAGATGCAAAAAAAAGATATCGCAATTTTAACTTTAGTTACTATTATCGTAGTGTTAATACTATATATATTTAGTACTACTAGTCTTAACAAATCATTATCTGGAAACAAACAAGGCTTATATATTGTTGAACAAGCATTTCCGCAATATAAAGTTATCAAAACATTTGACACTGGTCTTCATCTTGAAGCCTATATTCTTCAAGATAAAAAAGACCCAACTAAACGTACTGTTACATTTACAAGTGAGGATGGTAGTGTAATTGTCAATGGCCAACTTTTAGCTTGGGACAGAAGTGAAAATAAACTAACTAGTTTAAACCAGATTTATACAAATTACTTTACATCAAACCCAAAGGCAAATGAACTATACTTAAATATAAAAAAATATGCTTCATATATTCAGCAAGGAAGTAATGATGCTCCACATAAATTTTATGCTGTAATTGATCCAAGCTGTAGCTATTGTAATCGCCTTTTTGAGGCTACTCAACCTGCTATAAAATCAGGTCAGCTAGCTGTTCGTTGGATTCCTCTAGGGGCATTACGTAATAGTCCAGCTATAGTTAGAAGTTTATTTAACTCTAAAGATCCATTACAAGCTCTAATCAAGTATCACGAAACAAAGACTTATAACAAAGATAATACTAACGCTAATGATAAGGCTGAAGATAACATGAAGCTATCTAAGTATATTCAAGGATTTCCTACTATTTTATACAAAACTCCTCAAGGTGCTTTGAAAATATCTGGTGGTAATAAATTACCATTAACAGATGCAAAAATTGCCCAAAAAGATAACGTCAAGAAAATCAACGAATTTTTACTTCTAACATCAAACCAATTCTAAGTTTATTTATGAATAAAATAATTTTTAGTTTACTAGCTACTCTTTTAATTACAAATTTAACTTTTGCAACATCTAGTCAAAATATCCATATATCTAATGAAATACATAAGATAGAAAAACAACATGGCGGTAAAGTAGGTGTTTATACTATAAATCGTAATAATTGGCATAACTTCACTCATAGTGAGACTTTTTATTTCCCTATATGTAGTGTTTATAAGTTTCTTGTGGTTGGCGCTATTCTTAAAGAAAGCATGACTGATAGTAATTTATTAGATGAAAAAGTTAGAATTTCAAAAAATCAAATAATTGGTTACTCTCCTATCACTAAAAAATATGTAGGTAAAGAAATAACTGTTAAAGAACTTTGTAAAGCTTCTATTTTAAGTGATAACACAGCAACTAATCTTCTAATCTATAAATTAGGTGGCCTAAAGAAACTAGGTGCTTTTATTTTATCATTAAAAGATCATGCTACAAAAATCACAGCCTTAGAACCTAAGATTAATGATGTTAACTTAAAAAATAATCTAAATAAAACTACTCCTAAAATAATAGCTAGAGATCTAAATAAAATTGCTTTTAGTCATGATGTTCTTGATAAAAAACATCGAATTTTATTTAAAAAGTGGTTAAAGGAAAATAACACAGGAAGTAATCGTATAGCTGCCGAGCTTCCAAAAGGTTGGAAAATTGGTGATAAAACTGGAACTTGTGATTATGGTTCAACAAATGATGTAGCTATTGTATGGCCTAATGACTCTCGTGCTATAGTAATATCAATTCTATATACACAACCTCTTAAAAATGCTAAACCTAATGATAAAGTCATACAAGAAGTAGCTAAAATTCTTTTTGATAATTTTCATACTAAAAAAATAGATAAAAAAGATGCCTAAAATAAAAATGATCGTTGGCCTAGGTAATATAGGCAAAGAATATGAAAATACTCGTCACAATGTTGGTGAATGGCTTATTACAGAGATAGCTAAAGAGCAAAATGAAAGTTTCAGCTCAAACTCAAAGCTTAATTCTAATATAGCCAAGGCTAGTATTGCTTACAGTAATGTTTTATTAGTATTCCCAACAACATATATGAATAATAGTGGTCTAGCAGTTAGTAAAGTAGCTAATTTTTTTAAAATTGAACCTGAGGAAATACTTGTTGCCCATGATGAACTAGATATAGACTGTGGTCAAATTCGTCTTAAAAAAGGTGGTGGTCATGGTGGTCATAATGGCCTTAGAAGTATTCACCAACATTTAGGTACTAATGATTACTTACGTTTAAGGATAGGTATTGGTCATCCTGGACACAAATCAAAAGTTTCAAATTATGTGCTATCGAACCCTTCTATCCAACAGAAAAGCCTAATAGATGAGTCTATTAATAATGCTATATGTGTTTTAGATGATATAATAAACTACAAACTTGAGCCTGCTATGCAGAAGCTTCATACAAAATAGAAATTACAATTGGTAGTTTTAAACTTACTATACTGTAATTAAAATACTGTAAGGATAAATTGTAAATTAATCCTTACATTGTTTTTTAAGATATAAAAATAAAGGAATAAAACTAATGGGATTTAAATGTGGTATTGTAGGTTTACCAAATGTTGGTAAATCAACACTTTTTAACGCTTTAACAGAAGCAGGTATTGATGCTGAAAACTACCCTTTTTGTACAATCGATCCAAATGTTGGTATTGTTTCAGTACCTGATCAAAGGCTTAATGAGCTTGCTAAAATTGTTAACCCAGAGAAAATATTACCAACTACTATGGAGTTTGTAGATATTGCGGGACTTGTTGCTGGTGCTAGTAAAGGTGAAGGCCTAGGTAATAAGTTCTTAGCAAATATTCGTGAAACAGATGCTATTGCTCATGTAGTAAGATGTTTTGAAGATGACAATATTATTCATGTAAACGGCCAAATTGATCCTATTGATGATATTAATACTATCAATATGGAATTAATATTAGCAGATATAGAGTCTTGTGATAAAGCTATTCAAAGATTTGCAAAAATGAAAAAATCTGGCGACAAAGAAGCTCTAGCTAAAGCTGACTTCTATACTAAGTTAAAAGAACATCTAGAATCAGAAAAACCAGCCAGAACTTTTGAAATGAATGAAGATGAGACTAAATGGTTAAAACAAACTCCCCTATTAACAAGTAAACCAGTATTATATATTGCTAATGTTAATGATGATGGGTTTGAAAATAATCCTCTTCTTGATAAAGTTGAGGAATATGCCAAAGCTGAAAACTCAAATGTTGTACCTGTTTGTGCCGCGATGGAACAAGAAATATCGCAATTAGAACCTGATGAAAAATTAGAGTTCTTAGCAGATATGGGGCTTACTGAAACTGGTCTTGATAGAGTTATCAAAGCTGGCTATGCTCTTTTAAATCTGCATACTTATTTAACTGCTGGAGTTAAAGAAGTAAGAGCGTGGACTATACCTGTTGGTGCTACAGCTCCACAAGCAGCTGGTGTTATTCATACCGACTTTGAAAGAGGCTTTATTCGTGCTGAAGTTATTTCTTATGATGACTATATTCAATTTAATGGCGAAAAAGGTGCTAAAGAAGCAGGAAAGGCTCGTTTAGAAGGTAAAGACTACATAATGAAAGATGGAGATGTAGTAAACTTTAGATTCAATGTATAATAACTATCCTACCTAATAATGCTAAAGAAGATAATTAATACTTATACTATTGGCTTATCAGTTATTGCAATCACTGGTTGCAATGCAGCTTTTACAGCTCCTAATTATCAATTAGGTGGTACATATTATAATCCTGACTACTCTGACTATAGTAAAAATGACTTAATTAATCGCTATTTCCATGAAAATGTTGAGCAAATGGAAACTAGTCCTTATACATATCAAGGACAATATTATGAAGAAACTGGATTTACTCAACCAAGTCCTTTTATGCAGAATATTAATGATCCTTACGATTAAAACAACAAGTCCTTTATAGTCACAAAACTATTTTGTGAAAAAACTAATAGTTATTATGTCTAGCTAATAATATTTCAGAAGACAAAATTACTATTTTTTCTATGGATAAGCTATAGTCCACTATGTTTAAAACTAGTACTTGATCAAATAGCTTATCAATAAGCTATTTGCTATATTCCGTGGTCAAGCCTGATGGAATGACATACTACTTTTATATGGTTTTAGCTATATATGTCTGACTTAATTATAGGATAGTTAGTTTTATAGAAACTATCTTCTTATCTACGATATTTGTTATTTCGAGAAGAGTATTTCCATATTTAATACAGCATGGTCCAGATGGTAAATTTTCAATTTCTTCAATAATAAGTCCTGATAATGTTTTAGCATCTTCACTCTCAAACTCAATACCTATATGACGATTTATTTCTCTAAGAGTTGCACTACCACCTATTAGATAGCTACTTTCACTAGCTTTACGAATATTATTATTTACATCAAACCTATCAGAGAATTCACCAACTATCTCTTCCATAATATCTTCGATAGTTACCACACCTGTAACATCTCCATACTCGTCAACAACTACAGCAAAACGCTTACTTTTTTTCTGAAAGTTTATTAGTTGAGTTTGTAAAGATACAGTCTCTGGAATGAAGTAAGGCTGCTGAGCAATTTTACGTAAGCTAGATTTTGTAATACTTGTTCTTTTTGATGCTATTAATAAATTAGTTATATCTTTGAGTTTAATAACACCTATTATATTATTTACTCCGCTTTCACAAAGAATTATATTTAATGATTTTACTTTTGAAACTCTTGCTAAGATCTTATCTATTGAATTATTCAGATCAATATACTCTATCTTATTAAAGTGAGTCATCACTTCTTGAACTAGTATTTTATCTAGCTCTAAAACACCTAGAAGCATATTTTTGTTCTTAGCCCCTAGTTTAGCATTTGACTCATGCACAACTGTATGAATTTCTTCTTTATCTAAAGATTCATTATTAACTGGTTCTATTTTAACTCCAAAAATCTTTAAGGTTAATTTTGAAACTGTACTTAAAAAGATAACAACAGGATATAAAGTTAACATAATCAACTTAAGTGGTAGAGAAAAAGGAAATGCTAATCTCTGTGGATATACTGCTGCAAAAGATTTTGGAATTATCTCACCAAATACTAATAGTAGTATTGTTACAGCAATTGTCGAGATTAGTAGACCAATATCTCCAAAATGATCTTCCGAGTAAGATGAAATAACTGTTCCAGCAAAAATATTAGCAAAGGTATTACCAATAAGAATAGCAACCAATAATCTCTCAGGGTTACGAACTAGAGATAAACTTCTCTTGGCGGCTTTATGATTCTTTTTTGCTAGATTTTTTAATTTGTATTTATTTAAGGCCATCATCGCAGTTTCTGAACTTGAAAAGAAAGCCGATGTACAAATAAGAATAAATAGGATAATAACTACAGAATAAGTACTCATATTTTAGATTATAAATAGATAAGTGAGACTTATTCTAACACAAGATTTTTTTCAAAAAAGAAGATTAAAGTAAATAGATAAAAATTTATACTCTCATAAAGTCAGCGTGAACTAACTTAACTTTATATGGGTGTCTTTGTAAAGCTTTAATAATAACTTTTTCTTCTTGTCCATCGATCTGTATAGTTATTTCACTTGAGAAGAATGCTTTATCTTGTGTAGAGTGTAATACTTTATCATGATCCATAACTACAGATACAGCTTCTTTGTCACCACCATATATAATAGCTGGGATTTGTCCAGCTTTTCTTAGACGGCGGCTCGCACCAGTACCTAAATCATTTCTTTTTTCAGCTTTTAAAACGAAATTTGCCATTGTTAGATTCCTTTTATGTATAATTATTTCTTTATATAAATAAACCTGCTAATCTATGCGACCCTAGATTAACTGTGCTATTGTATTAGATTAAAGTTACTAATTCAAGTAATTAATCAACTAAGCCATCAGTTCTGAAAATATCACTTACAGATTCTTCACCATTTGTTTTTTCTACAATTTGAGCCAATAATGGTGCTAATGATATAACTTTGATTTTATCGCAAGCTTCTGCATGAGGCTTAAGAGGTATAGAATCAGTAACAATTAGCTCTTCAATGGCTGAATTTTCTATATTCTTTATAGCATCTCCAGAAAGCAAAGGATGAACACAAAAAGCAGAAACTTTTGCAGCGCCGCCCTTTTCAATCAAGGCTTGTGCGGCTTGACACATAGTTCCACCAGTATCCATAATATCATCCACAAGGATACAGTGTTTACCTTCAACTTCACCAATAATATTCATCACTTCAGCAACATTTGGCTTAGGTCTTCTCTTATCAACAACTGCTATTTCAACACCTAGGTTTTTAGCCACAGATCTGGCTCTAACAACACCTCCCATATCAGGAGATACTATTTTAATATTTTCATACTTAGTTGGATTATTACGCACATGCTCTAAAAATATTTTTGTAGCAAAAGCATTATCAAATGGAATATCAAAGAAGCCTTGAATTTGTTCAGCATGAATATCAACAGATAAGATTCTATCTAAGCCTACAGCTTGAAGTAAATTTGCGACAACTTTAGCAGATATAGGAACCCTAGCAGACTTTGATCTTCTATCTTGTCTTGCATACCCAAAATATGGTAATACTGCAGTAACTCTCTCAGCAGATGATCTTTTAAGCGCATCTATTAGAAGTACTAGCTCCATTAAATTATCCGATGGCGGACAAGTTGACTGAATAACAAAGACATCTTTACCACGAACATTTTCATTTAATACTACTTGTATTTCACCATCTTTAAATCTATCAACAGTAGCATTACCTAATGTTGCACCTAACTCTTTAGCTACTTCACAAGCAAGCTTTTTAGAAGCGTTGCCACTAAAAATCATCAAATCTTCAGACATCTTATCAAAACCTTCAAAATTACACACAAATACTCTTACTAATTTTAATGTTTTTTTTTACTATTGAAAGATACAATTAATAAATTTCAAAAATATTTATCAAAACCACATGTTTTAGGATCATAAATATATGCTCAACGTACCTCTTTTGAATTAAGAATGATACTTTGCTATACTACAAAGCTATTAGTCAAAGTAAGGCGATTTAGTCTTAAAATATCTGTAATTTATGAAATTTAAAATTTTTGATAAAGTATTCCAACCAGGTGAAATGGCTACATTAGCCATGCCTCTTCCTAGTCAGTACTCTTGTGCGCCAATGTATCTTCCTATAAAAGTTCTTAATGGTGTCAAAGAAGGACCTTGCATATTGGTCTTTGGGATGGTTAATGGTGATGAGTTTAATAGTGTTGAGATAATTAACTCTATACTAGAAGAAACTAATCCAAAGAAATTACATGGAACTATAGTTGCTATTCCTGTATTGAATATATTTGGGCTAGTACACTCAGTTAAACACTCTACTCCTTTAGAACAGGCATTTCCTGGTGATGAACATGGTTCTTATATGCATCGTTATGCTTATAGAGTAACCCAAGAAATTATTAAAAAAGTTAACTACTCTATTCAAATAAAAACTGGTGGTTTAAATAGTGAAATTTTACCGCAAGTGTATTTCAATGGTGATGATGAAGATTCAATAACTATGGCAAGATCATTCCAAGCGCCAGTAATTACAGCTGTAAATATGAATCAATCAAGTATTCGCAGAATCCATCAGGATTTACATATCCCTTTTATTTGTTATGAAGCTGGTGAAGCAAATAGGTTTAATGAAGAAGATATTAATGTTGGCGTTGCAGGAATTCAAAATGTTATGCGTAAATTAGGACTCTTAGAAGATGAAGAGTTTACTCAACAAGTCAAACCAGTCGTTTCTGAAGATACTGAGTGGACAGTATCTGATAAGCCTGGAATCTTAAGAACAGAAATAGAATTAGGCACTCGAGTTAAAGAAGGTGAAAAAATAGGTAAACTTATCGATCCATTTGGCAATGATGATAGCATCCATCTAAAGTCACCAATCGATGGTATAGTTTTAGGTATCAACAACTATCCTATGATTAAAGAAGGTGATCAAGTTTTTAAAGTATCATCCTTCCAAGATGATGAAAAAGCAGAAGCAAAGATAGAAGATTGGGAAGAAATAGCAAAAGAAAACTTTAGCGATGAATAATAGATTATCTTTTTTAGCATTAGCTATATGGCTTACTTGTGCTGTATTTTTTATGTATGAGTTCTTACTTAGAACAATCTTAGGAACTTTCGAGCATCAAATTATTTCAGACTTAGATCTTAGTATACTTACATTTAGTATCTTAAGTTCTACAGCATATCAGCTTACATATGGCATAATGCAAATACCCGTAGGAATCATAACGGATAAGCTTGGACTTAAAAAAGCTCTTACTTTAGCTATACTTGTCTGCGCACTAGGTGTTGGCTTGTTTGGACTATGTAATAGCTTTGCAGCTGCGCTTATATATAGAGTAATGATAGGTTTTGGAGCCTCCTTTGGCTTTTTATGTTTACTTATTGCTGTCTATGACTGGTTACCTCATAAACATATTGGGCTATTTATAGGACTTTCTCAATTTATTGGGGTTATGGGGCCAATGTTAGCCGCAGGACCTTTACAATCATTATCTCAAGCAGGTGGAGTAAACTGGCGTTATGTATTTATTGTGTTAGCAATTGTAGGTGTAATACTAGCAACGCTGACTGTATTTATTGTTAAAAATAACGATCAGTCCTCTACAGGCCCAAGTAACAATAAATTTATTCTTTTAGAAAGTCCTAAATCTGTCCTAACAGAGATTAAAAGCATTTTTTCTAATAAACAAGTTTGGTTAATAGCAGTATTTTCTGCTACTACTTATTTAGCTATAGAATATCTATCTGAAAATGCTACTACAAGCTTTTTAAAACTTAATGATTTTGACACTAAATTTGCATCTTATTTGATCACTTTAGCTTGGCTTGGTTATGGTATTGGCTGTCCTAGTCTAGGAGCTATATCAGATAGAATTAGAAGAAGAAAACCTATAATGATTTTTGCAGTTTGTTTAACTTTCATATCATTAGTAACAATAATTTTCTTTCCTATCAACAAAGCTATATTATATATCGCCTTTGTTTGCTTAGGTCTTGGTGCTAGTGGACAAAGCATTGGTTTTGCTATCATAGCTGAGCAATCAAATCCTAATTGTAGAGCCGCTGCCCTTGGGGTTAATAACTTCTTAATCATGTTCTCTGTTGGTATAGGTTCACCAATTATTAGTGAAGTTTTTGATCTATTTTCTAACCAAGGTAAAAATGCTTTAATAAATAGCTATCAATCAAGTTTAAGTTTGTTACTTGTCTTTACAGCTTTAGGTGTATTAATTAGTATATTCTTTATAAAAGAGACGTTTTGTCGTTCAACAAAAGAAGTTATATTCTTAGAAAAATAATTTTTTAGATTTCATCAAATTTATCTAAATTAATTTGTCGTGCCTTAAATTTATCTAAGACAAGAATAAAGATTATAATAGTACTAAATAATAAAGGCACAATTAAATATACAAAAGCCTTATCAAAAACTTTTATACTTATATTTGTCTCTAATGGGCCTCCATTTAGGTATACACTGATATAGCTTATAAGATATTGAAACACTGCACCACATAAGCCTATAACCATATTAACTATTGCTAAAGCTGTTGCTTTTATTTGTGTAGGAAATATCTCTTCAACAACAGAAAATGCTAGTAACATACTAGATACACAAAAACCTATAATAAAAAACATGTAATATAGAAAATCAGCAGATATAAGTCTAGGGAAAATAATTATTGAAGAAAAAGCTAATATAGTAATTATATTACAAATAAACATCCAAACTCTTTTCTCACCAAATAAGCTTGCTATAAAACCATGAGATGGACCTCCTACAGCTATCCCCACAAATAACATCACACTAATATGTGCCGCTATATGACTTGGTAATCTATATGCTTGTTCTAAAAATAACACATCATATAACTCAGAAAATGAATTAACTACTATACCAACCATCAAACCTGCATATATTGCTAATAGCCAGAGCTTCTTATTTAGTAAAAGTTTTAGACTTTCAGAAAAGTTTAAATATTTAGTTTTACTATTGATAGGGCTATCCAAATTAGGATTACTTGAATATTTTAAAGAGACTATAATAACCAGACTCCATAGTATACCAAAATACCCTATTGCCGCTAAAGCAAGTTGCCATTTATAGAGCTCAACCAAATATACTAATAGAACTTGCCCAAATATCCCACCAAGAACACCTATTGTATTTGTAAGCCCTACAGCTATAGGGAAAAACCTCTCTGGCAATACATCTGAAGCTACCTTTAGTGTACCAATAAAAGCTACTGCTGACCCTATAGCTATAAGAACTCTACCAATAAACATCGTATATAGACTAGGGTTATAGACAAATAAAAGAATTCCCAAACTCATTATCAAACATGATACTGATAGCATTGCCTTTGAACCATATTTATCTAAAAGAATTCCAGCAGGAACTTGAGATATAGCATAAATTGGGAAATATATGCTCATTATATAAGCTATATCTTCAATACCTACTCCCATATCTGAAGCTATAGGTTTGATTAAAACACTTGGTGCAGTATGCTGAAAATAATCTAGTCCATAAAAAATTGCCGCAATAGACCAGATACTCCAACCTACCACTAAACTATACTTTGTAATTTTCATTATTTATATATTCTATAATTTTACTTATCTACATAAGAGAATATAAGAAATTACTATTATTTAAAACTAAATACTTAAAAGATTAACCCCAAGAGCTTTTAAATTATTAAAAAGTTGCTGTTTAAGTTCATTATTTGATAATTTATCATTTTCAAAATTATCATAAAAATTAGGTATTGGCATCGAAAAACATAATTCGCCATTAAATATTTGTGCTGATTTTTCAGCTATTTCTAAAACATTTTTACCACCCATTCCACCAGGAGATGTTGCGAGTAAAACAAGTTTTTTACCTTGAAAAATATTTGTTGATATTCGTGAGCACCAGTCAAGCAAATTTTTATAAAAAACACTATAGTTACCATTATGCTCAGCATGAGAAATTAATATTAAATCAAACTCTGCTAACTTATCAAGAAATTGCTGAGCTTGATGTGGAATACCTACTTCTGTTTCATAATCTATAGAATAGATAGGCATTTCATAATCTTTAATATCCAATAACTCTATATCTTCACTAATATTTGCTAAAACAAATTTTACTAACTTATTATTTATTGAATTTTTACTATTAGATGCTGCAAAACCTAAAACTTTCATAATCACTTCCTAAATTAATTTTAAAAATCATTGCTATAACTATATTAAACTAGAAAAATTATTAAATCTAATCTACCAGCTTAGAATAGATTAAAATTTAATAATCTCTTTTTTGAGATATAATTGTATTTATAAAAATCACTATAGCTCCAGATTATGGTTTTATATAATGAAATACTCTTAAATATAGTTACAACAATAACAAATATTATAGTAATAGCTATAATAGCAAGCCTTAGTTTTTACCTTCTTAAAAAACGTGCAAAATCTAATAGACAAATCAAAAAGTTAAAATCTAGAACTATATATATTAGTGTTATCATATTCTTTTTAGCTCTTATAAAGATATGGATTGGTGGAATTGGCCACCTACTTACAATGCTAAGTTTAGTTGCTGCTGGTCTAGTAATAGTTAATAAAGAAACTGTTATGAACTTTGTCGGTTGGATTATTATTAATTGGCGTAGTTTATTTTCTGAAGGAGATTATATACAGATTCAAAACTATCATGGCTATATTACTGAGATTAAACTTTTTTATTTTAGAATGTATGAAACAATTGAACATGGTGATAAGAAAACTACAGGAAAGCTACTAAAACTTCCTAATGCTTTAGTTATCACGAGCCCAATATCTACTTTTACTAGTGATGATAGTGTTATCTTGCATAAAATACCATTTTTAATTAGTACCGATAAGAATATTTTAGAAATAGCCGAAAAAGCAAATACCTTAATCAAAGAAATCATTATTGACAAATACCATTTTAATAAAGATTTCTCTAAAAGCTCTGTAATAAACAAAAGCAAATTAAAACACTGTGAAATTCATGATTTCAGACCTGATATTGAAATAAAAACTCTGATTGATAAAGAAAATACCCTAAATATTCAAGCTAATTTTTATTGTTACATTAATGATAAAAAAGATATAGAACAGTTATACATAAAAGAACTTCTCAAAGAAATAAAGCTTATCCACGCTTCTTCTTTATAAAATTCCTAGTGTAGAAGTTTATACCACTAATCCATAATGGACTAAATAATAAGGATAATGATATTAAAGTAATACTATACTGATATACACTTATATCTAAGATACCTGACACATAGCCCATAGAAATCAACACAAAACTAAACTCTCCAATTTGAGATAGCATTGCACCACCTACTAGAGCTTCATCCAATCTCTGTCTTAAAGCCTTAAAGATTAGAGTATTAATTGTAGTATTAAGTATAAAAATCAATAATAAAAATAACATAAACATTAAAATATGATCCCAAAATAATTTAAGATCTATCAACATTCCAATAGAGATAAAAAACAATGCCATAAAAATAGTTTTAACTGTTGATAAACTATGGCCTACCCATTCAGTCTCTTCTACTGTAGCAACTATCATACCTCCAATAAAAGCGCCTAATGCTGAAGACAACTCTAACGAATCTGTTAAAGCTGCCATGCCAAAACATATCACTAAAGCAGCAAAGACTCTCATTTCCTCATCTTTTCCTAAAACAGAGATAAAAGGAATTTTAATATTTTTCTTTACAGCCATAACAGCAGCAATAGATACAACAAAGATACCACCTAAAATCTGAATAATTATTTGTGTAATATCTGGTGATTCTCCACCAATTATTCTAATAATAATCAACATAGGGACTACTGCAAGATCTTGTATAAGTAAGACGCCTAATACGTTTTGACCCAACCGGGTCTTCATACTACCATTATCGTGTAATAATTTTAAAACAACTGCTGTACTACTTAGACTAACAACAGCACCAAAGAGTAATATCTTTGCTATACTCCAATTTAAGGTTAAGCCAACAATCGAAACTACCAAACTAGTTACAAGCATCTGTAGCATTGTTCCAACAGTGGGAACTTTCCAATTTTCTGCAAACTTACGTGGAGAGACTTCCATACCTGCAAAAAATAATAAAAGAATTACTCCTATTTCACCTAATCTTGCAAGGCTTTCTTGATCTTGAATCAATTTTAATCCATATGGTCCTAGAAATATGCCTGTTAAAAGGTATGCAACAACATACGGCTGTTTAAGTTTCTTTATAAAAATAGTAATAACTAGAATACCCAACATTACAAATACGAATATTGGTATTAAAGGCTCATTATGCATTTTGATTTTTTATAATAAATAACTTATATAAATGATACTTTATATATAGCATAAATTACACTCTAATAACTAACTTTCATAGCTTTATAAAGTATCTATTTGTACTATATATAACGAAAATCGAAATACAGAATCTATATCAAAGTATTTTTGGATAAATTTAGGGTTTTGAATTGGCCAACATAAGACAAAGATATAAAACTGTTTTCTCTTATATAACATCTACTATGTAATTTTTTGTTAAAATTGCTTTTGGTAGATATAAACTTAAACATAAATTCAAATGAATAATATCAAGAAAATATTAAAGTTCGACACAGTAAATGTTGCTAAAAAACTATTAGGACATTATTTAGTTAGTGAACAAAATGGAGCTTATTTAGTAGGTAAAATAGTAGAAACTGAAGCATATCTAAATAATGATCCAGCCTCTCACTCATTTTCAAAGAAATCTCAAAGAAATGCTATGATGTTTGAAAAAGCTGGAACTTCATATGTATATTTCACCTATGGGATACATTATTGCATGAATGTTGTCACGTCAGAGGTTGGTGTTGGTGAAGCTGTTCTCATTAGAGCTTTGGAACCTATACAAGGCATAGATCAGATGCAAATTAATAGATCAAAAACCAAGCTTAAAGATCTATGCTCTGGCCCTGCCAAATTAGCTCAAGCGATGAATATTAATCTTAAGGACAATGGAGTTAATTTACTTGATACAAATGGACATTTATACCTTAGATATAATGATAAAATAGATAGCTTTGATATAACTGAAACCCAACGAATAGGAATTTCAAAGGCAAAAGAGGAACTTCTGAGATTCTATATAAAAGATAATAAATATATTTCTAGCAAATAATACTAACTAATTAGTAGTGATTAAAAAGCTAGCCTAAATATATGACTCAATGATAAAATTAGTATAAATATCTATAATACAAAAAAGAATATGACTACAGAAAAAGTTTTTAGAAAAAAGTTAGCTATCTGTCATCATGTAATTCATCACTATGGCTGGGATGATTTACTGGCTACTCATATATCTGCAAAACTACCTAATGGCAATATAATTATAACTCCACATAATGTTTCTTTTGATAAGGTTACTAAAAAAAATATTGTTACAGTTACACCAGATGGCGAAATCATCTCAGATAATGGTTACAAAGTAATGCCTCAAGCAGCTAATATCCACTTAGAAACATACAAAGCTAGAGATGATATAAACGCTATAATTCACACCCATAGTAAATACGCTGTTATCTTATCATCACTAGAATGTGGTATGCAGTTCACTAACCAACAATCATTAAGATTCTATGATGATATATCATATCACCATTATGATGGGCTAGCACTAGATAATGAAGGCAAAGCTATTGCAAATAGTCTTGGTGAGAAAAATAGCATGATGATTCTTGATAACCATGGAATAATTACAACTGCTGAATCAATAGAAAAAGCTATCTATAAACATTATTATTTTGAGCAATCTATAGAATTAGAAGTAAAAACTCTATCTAGTGGTCAAAAAATCAAACCAATACCTAGAGAAGTTTGTCAAAAAACATCTGAGCAATTTGCAAAAATAAATAGCTGTAATATTGAATTTGAAGTATTTAAGAGAATAACTAAAAATTATAGATAATTATTTAACGATTACTTTATTTGTTTTCTTAGAAAGAGCTTTTTCATTTATCTCAATACCAAGTCCTGGAACGTCAGGAGCTTCAAAATAACCATTTATAGGTTGAGGATCTTGAATACAAAGCTCTCTATTAAAGTCTTTTAAAGCATAAGTATGATGCTCATGAATTATAAAATTTGGAATAGCCGTTTCTAGATGTAAGCTTGCTGCTGTAGCAATAGGTCCACCACAAACATGTGCTTGAATCTTAACATCATACATATCAACATAATCACAAATCTTTTTAGCCTCTGTCAGCCCCCCACATAATCCAATATCTGGTTGTAAGATATCTATAGTCTGCTTTTCAATATACTCACGTACACCATGTCTTAAATATAGTCTCTCGCCTGCAGCTATTGGAACACGTAACTTATCTTTTAATGGTTCATGTAATTTACTATTTAGATAGTTAACAGGCTCTTCAAAATACAAACAGTTAAAATCTTCTGCTATCTCACCTAACTGTAGTGCTGATGTCATGCTTGGTAAACTATGACACTCAAAAATAATATCACCATTCTCACCAAGCACATCACGAATAGCTTGCATTCTCTGACGGATTAGATTTAGGTGGTCTCTCCTAAATGGTAGCGTACAGTTATATAAAGTATCGCCCTTATTATCAAACATCATTGGATCAACTTTAACAGCATCATAACCTTCTGCTACAGCTTTTTCAGTAGCCTTTGCATAATCTTCTGGTTTGAATAATGTCTTACGCTCATACTCATCCCAATCAAATTGAAGCTGGCTTGCATAAGTTCTAAGTTTTTTATTGGTTTTACCACCAAGAAGTTGGTATACAGGTACTCCTAAAGCTTTTCCTTTAATATCCCATAAAGCTATATCAATAGCACTCATTGCTGCATATACAACAGGACCGCCACCAAGTCCCCAAAAGCTCTCTCTCAGCATTCTATCCCACAGCCTTTCACTCTCAAAAGGATCTGTACCAATTACCATTTCTTGAGCAAATTCTCTAATCATATTTGCTGCTGCTGAATGGCCTAAATCGTAAGCAAGACCTGCTTCTCCAACTCCTGTGATACCCTCATCTGTAATCACTTTGACAAACACTGGTGACCAAGCAGGTCTTTTATCACAATATACATCAAATATTTCTACTGCTACTATTTTCATTATTGAACCCCTGCTGTTTTAATCATTAAAATAAATCTTCTGAGCTACATTTTTAAAAACGTTTTTAGATATCCTATCATTATTAATATATTTATGTAAAAAACTCTGCCAAAAGCTATAATTATTTTGATTTGAAACTGGATAGTTTGAACCGTAACATAATTGGCTGTCATGTATATTCTCAAAAACAAAATTTAATGCTTTGTTAACATGAGAAAAATCATTGTTTAACTCAAACCCTGATAACTTTAGATTCCAGTTACTATTTTGCCTACATTCCTTTATTAGGCTATACCAGCTTTTCATGCTCTTGCTATTTTTAAATATTGGTAAGCCAAAATGCTCTATTACCATAGTTACTTGAGAACTATCTATACTATTTAGAATAGTTAGAAACTGTTCTGGATACATTTGAGCTTCAAATACTAAATTATTTTGTTGTAAAATTCTTAACTTATCCCCTAAATCATTTGGAATATCTTTAGTAAATGGACTATAGTTGGATGTATCCGTCTTTGCCATAATCTGACGAACACCGACTATATCCCTATATCCTTTCAAAATCATAACTTTTCTTTCAAACTCAAGAATATCTGATGTGAAATCAATAAATGCTATAACCTTAATATCTTTATCTAAAAATTCTGACTTAAGCCATTTATATTCGCACAGTGGATCAAATTTTTCGCTATGAGCCTCTATATGCACAAAAGCATCTGCATTTAAGTTATCTGGCGTTACTAAGTCTGGAAGATCTGTATTATTAACCCAGTCATTATAGCCATTTTTTAAATCCCAAAAATGAATATGTGAATCAATGATTTTCATATGAATATTTATTTATCTTAGTTTTAAAGTGATCTATCTAAATTATAACCATATTTATATTTTTTGAAAAAAGACTTTACAAATAAAAAATTAGGAATTAAAATACATGAAAATTAAAACATATATTATTATTCATATTTAATGAGAGAGGAGAAAAATATGACTAGACAAGATATAGATAATGCACTTAATAAGTGGAAAGATGGTTTATTAGAAATATCTAAAACTTATAGAGAAGGAGGAGACTATAAGCGATTAGCTCACAATCTTATCAAAGATATATATGCTTATGATAATAGTAATGTTCTATTTAAACCTACTTTAGCTTCTAAAAAAATGTTTAGAGGTGACTTAGAAGGTGCAGTATCTTATTTTGTTGCTGGTAATGATAATTACAGTGAAGATAATGGTTTTGCAATAAGCCCTTGGACAGAACTAGAATTTGAAAATGCTGGATATATTATCGAAAATAACATCGGAATGGTTATGGGTAACAAGCATTTAACTCAAATTGATGGTACGAAAGTTGTTGCTAACTATACAATGGCATTTAAACCAAATGAAAAAGGTGAACTACAAATCGTACTTCACCATTCATCTTTACCATATACTCCAGTATAATAGAAAAAGATAAATAAATAACTGACTACAAATTTTCCGATGGCTACAAAAAAAAATCAAAGCTGGACTTTTTTAACAAACCATTCACATGTGTTATGTCTCATCAATAGTAACCCAAACATTACTATTAGAGATATGGCTATCAAGGTTGGGATCACTGAAAGAGCAGTCCTAAATATACTTAGTGACCTAACCGAGACAGCCTATTTAACTGTTACAAAAGTTGGAAGGAATAATCACTATGAAATCAACAAAGAAAAAAAATTACGTCATCCTATAGAAAGCCACTGTAATATTGATGATTTTCTAGAACCTTTAGTAGCAAAAAAACCGTAGCAATTCTATTTCAAAAAGCTTAATATTTAATAAGTTAACTCTTTTATTTTTAAATAATGCTTGTACAAATTATAGATTCAATATTACCTATATTTATTATTATATTTGTTGGTTGGCTAACTGGCTACCTAAAATTAGTTGGTGAAGGTGCCCACCAAACTTGTGCAAAAATTGTCACAACATACGTATTTCCTGCATTACTATTTATGCAGACAGCTACAGCAAAACCACAACAAATATTTGACCTTCGTTGGATGTCTGCTTTTCTAATTTCTATAGCTATTATTTGGGTAATCTGTTTTAGTGCAAGTATTTTTATTTTCAAAGAATCTAAGAAAAACAGTGTTATGCAAGCTATGATAAATACCTTCACAGATATGGGAGGTATGGGGATTCCATTTTTTATAAGTATAATTGGATCAGTATCTCTGATATCTGTAGCTAAGGCAAATTTTGTAATATCACTAACTCTTATACCTCTAACTATATTTCTTTTAGAGCTTTACTCAGGCTCTGATCAGTCTAAAAAAGGGATTATATTATACGCACTGTCACAATCACTGAAAAAACCTATGTTTTTAGCTGTAGTTTTTGGAGCAATTATCAGCTTATTTAATTTATATTCGGCTATACCAAAACCAATCACCGACTCTATAGATCATGCATCAAAGGCTTGTGTATTTATGTCACTATTTACAGTTGGTTTAGCGCTATATGGAATTAGACTTCATCTAAGTAAGATGTTTATTTTTAATGTGATAATGAAAAGCTTAATTAGTGGCTTTATCGCTTGGGGAATTGTAATTCTTTTTGGAATCACTGGAGATTCTGCTAAAGAACTAATTTATCTAGTAGCTATGCCAACAGCAACCATAGCTACAATATTTGCATTACAGTGGCGTGCGATCCCAGATGAAGCTACTAGTTTATATCTTGTATCAACTGTTTTATCAATAATAACTCTGCCTATGTGGATGTTTTTATTAGGATAAAATTTTTATTTCAAAAGAATAGCTTCTATCTTCTCTAACTTCGATAACTTATCTTCAAATCTAGATAAATCATCTTTTAAATCCATAAGGCTACTTAGAATACTCATCGTTGTTTCCTGCATTTTTAATGCCTTATTTCTATCTCTAATAATATTTAAGTCATTAAATAATTTTCTTGTCTGAATTATTGCATTATCAACTCTGTCTAATTCTTTCAATTTATACCTATTAAGAATGAAAATTTAGTATTTTGTTGTTGTAATATATCGGAAATATTTTACTTTTTCAAAAGTATTTTTCATTAAATATAATTTTTAAATATCACTAGTAAATTTCATAAAATATCTTTGTGAAGCTATAGATAATGAAAGTAAGTCAAAGCCTTGCATTATTACAGTAAAAGTCACCTTATATTTATAGGGAGTCTTTAAATTTACTAGCCTCTTCACGTGCTTTTTCTTTAGTCATTCCATATTTTTCTTGTAGATAGCCTACTAGCTTTTCTGAATCAGCCTCTATCTGTAAAAGCTCATCTTCTGTAAAATCAGCATATTTTTCTTTAATTTTAGCCTTTAATTGTTCCCATTTTCCTTGGACTTGATGTTTATTCATAATTGCACCTCCTTTTTATTAATGTGCAATTCCACCCTAACATCTATAAAGACATTGTGTAAACTTTTTGATATTTAGTCTACTTAACTTAAATCAGCTGCATATAAGCTTAACTTATAGGCAAAGTATAATAAAATAGCTGTAATGCTTAGCATATGCGATATATAAATGATTATGAAAAATATTTATAAGTAGCAACCTACCTCCTGTATCTTCATTTTTTCAGAAAGTATTTATGTCTAATGTATTATTTATCACTAATAAACTGTGGAAAATATCTTTGTAATACATAGTGTAAAATACCCATAAATGTATGTGCGTAAATATATATTTCAACAGGATCAACTAATGTCTTATGTATTTCTTCTAAATCATGCATGTATGGTGATTGCCAGTTCCAAGCTGTAAACCAAAAGAAACCTGAAATCCATGCTATAGATAATGCAAGTAAGCCAAGACCTTGCACTATTGCAGCAAGACTACCACTTCTAGAATTTGGTAATTTAAATTTACGTAACTCTGATAAGTCTACTTTTATAGCTGAATAATCATTATATAAGTAGGGAAAATAATAACGTAACCCCCTCTTATCTACAGCTAGAATAACTAAAAGCACACTTAAAGCACATAGTGCTAATCCGCAAAATATATGTAAGTATGCCCAAGCATTAAGCCCAAACTTAACATGCATAAAATTACTATCTATAATCTGTAAAATAACTGCCATACCTACAACTATATGTAGCATACGAAAATTTTTATCTTGAGATTGTCCTAAATATTCCCAGAATGATTTTATAAAAGAATGTATTTTTTTAAAAAGTTTCATTTATATTTGCCTTGTTACCTATTTATATAAATCCAAATATCTTTGATAACCCAAGAAATCTAATACAAAAGCTGGAAAATTAGATAAAATAAAAATATCTTTTTTATCTAAATATAGATTTTTCTGCTTGGCATATAAATTATTTTGGCAAACTGCTTCTGGTATATCTGGCGATTCATTACAGATTATATTTGCTTTAACTAAATGCTTTTTGCAGATTTCTAAAGTTAATTCTTTTGTATACTTTTTAATATCAGTATAATTTGATGATTGTTGATTAACTAATGTTTTATATTTACCATCAATACCTCTATTATAAATAGAAGTATTAAAATTATCAGTGATATGTTTAAAAGATTCAGAACTTGGATAGTTTATATATAACATACCTTGTTTTGTTGGGTTATCAAATAATTGAAACATTTCACTAACTGTAAACTCATCAAAAGAACTATCCCAGGGATCATAATCAAAAAACAAGTAAATATAAGAAAAGTCTTCCTCACAATATTTATTAAAAAAATTTCCATTTCGTGATTTATCAGAATACTCTTTTAATACTTCAAAAGTACTTATAAATTTAGAAAAAGGATCACTTTCTATATCCTTATAAAGCTTATAAATATTGTTACCATATACAACTATATTCTTAAGATCTATTTCTGGTAATAAATTATGATTAATTATGCTAGTTATTGTTTTTTCAGGTTTTACACCTTCAGTTACAATTAATACTTTCTTATTCATCAAACCAACCAGAGCGATATATTTTCTCTAAGTTATGTACCTTCCTAATCTCATTAGATGTAGCATCCGCTAATGAGATAATACCATCTTGATTTATCCTAAAATAACAATCAGGTCTCATTAAATCATTAGTCATAACAGATGTATTATGTGTTGTAAGGATAACTTGACAATCATTATCAATCAGCTTCTTAACGATAGCACTAGATAATTTATAATGATAGAAAGCATCAAACTCATCTATAACAAGTAACTTAATCTTTTCTATATCCATATACCAAAAATAAAATAACGCTAACGCACTTGTACCACTAGAGCAAATCTTATGGAATAAAACCTTAGTTTCACCAAATCTTATTGCTACAGTTGGTGTATTAAAATCATCAATAGTTTCGACTAAGTCATAATTTAGACCAAAGCTTGCTAAAAAGCTTTGGAAATCTTGTAACTTATTTCTAGCTATTATTTCTTTAAAAACATTTTTTGAGCTTGTGGTTTCATATCCTATAAAACCTCTTTTCTCAAGAGAGTAAAACATTAGCATCTTCTCTATAAAACTCATAAAATTAATGAAAGTTTTACTTGTGCTATCATTAAAGTCCTTTACTTTAGAATTTTTATAGATATATTTAATTGCTGATAATTTATCATCTTTTAATGAATTATCAAAACCAGAGTCCTCTAGGCTATTCCAATTAAGTCTGATTTGATTTTTATCATGATACCTATCTAGTTCAACGATTGTTACATCATTGATAACTAACTTTTCATAAGTGAAAATATCTTTATCCATCTTTCTATATGAATACTTAATTTTTTCCCCTTCTAATATAAACTCATAATTAAAGTCTACAGAATCACTAGGTATATTTCCTAGATTTTTATAAAAAATGTATGGATTATCAACATTACCGTGTGGAATAGCTATTTTATCAGTTAGATTTGAAATAATATCAAAAATGGCTAAAACCAAATTGGTTTTACCACTAGCATTCTTTCCATATATAATCGTCTTATTAATAACCCCATCTTTAATACATTCTTGGTTAAATTTATAATCTCTAGATTTTGATAAATCAAAAATAATCTCGTCTTTGAAATTTTTAAAATTCTTAACGCTAAATTTAGTAAGCATAGCAATACCTCCTATTAGAATAAAATTATTATAACAGCTAATAACAGAAATGCCGTATTTTTTATACGGATAACTTTTTTAAATTACCTATTTCCTTACTCACCATCACCCATAGCATTTTCAACTAGATTATTATCAAGCTCTTTTTTAGGTTTTATATTTGATATTAGTTTTAACTTTTCAACTTGACCAATTAAGTTTCCACGACCCGTTTTTAGTTTACTAAAGGCATTTTCATAAGATTTATTAGCATCACTTATAGATTTACCAACTTTCTCTAAATCATCAACAAAACCGACAAATTTCTTATATAGCTCTTCTGCCCTACTATAGATATCTGTGATGCTCTGAGCCTGCTTCTCATAACGCCAAGTATTCTCAACTGCTCTTAATGCTACTAGTAAAGTTGTAGGACTAACTAGGATTATCTTTTGCTTAAATGCTTCATCATAAAGATTAGTATCATTATCAAGAGCTAAAAGCAAAGCCCCCTCTACGGGTATAAACATAAATATAAAATCTAATGAATTTATACCTTTTAAATTCTCATAGCTTTTATTTGCAAGACCTTTGATATGCTCGCGTATTGATCGAATATGAGCTTTTAGATGAGCTTGCTTTTGCTCTTCATCTGCTGCCATATAATCATTGTATGCAAATAATGAAGTCTTGGCATCAATAATTATATCTCTATTATCAGGCAACTTAACAACCACATCAGGACGATATGCTTTACCTTCTTCATCTGTAGTATGCTTTTCTCTGAAATATTCAAAACCTTCACGAAGACCAGATTTCTCGAGGACATTCTCAAGCACCATCTCGCCCCAGATCCCTTGCTGCTTAGTACTACTTCTAAGAGCATTTGTAAGATTATGAGCCTCAGCAGTCATTTTTTGATTTAACTCTTTAAGAGTTTTTAGCTCATTCTGTAGAGCTCCTCTAGCAGTAGACTCTTTATCATAAACATCTTCTACTTTTTGCTTAAAATCTTTAAGCTGTTCACGCACTGGATTTAAAACACTATTTAAGCTCTCTTGATTACGTTCACTAAGTTTTTTTGAATTATCTTCAAAAATCTTACTCGCTAAATTCTCAAATTCTGTTTTTAGCTTAGTCTCACTATTTTGTAACAACTCTAGTTTATCTTGCATAGCACTATTTTGCTCTTTAAGCTGAGTTTCAAGCATTGATACTTGTGACTTATAATTTTTTATCTCTTCGATATAGCTATAAGACTTCTCTCTTTCTTCTTTAAGCTCTTGCTTAAGTTCATCTATACGCAAGGTGTTATCTTGCTTCAACTCTACATTTCTTTGCTTTTCTTGATCTAAAAGCGTATCAAAAGTGACATTTTTACCACGTAACTTAGCTAATTCATTTTGTGTTGAATCTTTATATTGCTCATAGGCTTGGCGAATAGTTTCTACTTGCTTTGATTTATTAGCCCAAAGCAAAGAAAATACAATAACTAAAACTATAATTAACACCACTAGTGCTATTAGAAAAATCATTTATATCCTTATTAAATTTAAACTTAAAATATAACCTTGGATAATTTTATATCTTACGAACAATTAAATATATAGGACTCAATAAAACTTTTAAGATTTAGTAGTAATGAATTTCTCTTTAGGCAGAGTTATAAAAATTAATGAAAATATAACTAGAGCTATTGGAATAACATACATTGCATTTCTCATAACTGGTAGACTAAGTTGATTTGTAATATTAGATGTTTGTAGACTCATTATCAAACCAATTAAGATCTGCATTATCGGTCCGCCTCCCATATTCAATGTATTAGCAGATCCTTGCACAGATGCTCTAGGAAAATTATTAAACTTGCGTCCCAGGAAAGCAAAAATCATCGTATTTGCATTTGTTATGGCACCAATTAAAAATAAGATAAATATAATAATAATTTCTGAAGTAAACACGCCATCTATCAAAAGTATAAATAGGCCAACCGTTGCAAAGCCACATAAAACTAATAGATATTTGATATTTACAAACTTATCACTCAACCAACCAAAGAATATAGCTCCAAATAATCCTCCAACTGTAATTATAGAAACCCAATATGCTGCTTGAGTTGCATCAATATTATAAGCTTTTTGTAAATAAGTTGGTCCCCACAATGCTAAAAATGCAGTTTGTGGTGTACTCAAACATCCCATAAATAGTGCCACAACCCAAAATAGAGGTGACTTAAGCAAACTTTTAAGATCTTTAAAAATACTATATAGACTTTTTGACTTTTCTAAACTTTTTGCACCTCTACAGAATATAATCCATACACATACCAATATCATGCCAAATACTGCTGCTAAAAGGTATGTTTCTCGCCAGCCTCCTAAATATTTTGTAAGCTGTAACCATGGTCCTTGACCTATTAAGGCACCAACCATTGCCATAAGCATAGTCAAGCCAATAAGAGTTCCTGAATACTTTATATTCTCAACAGACAAAGCAAAGATACCAATTATCGCAAAAGCTGAACCAATTCCCATAAGAATCCGAGCAATTATTAATACTTCTAAATTAGGAGCTAAAGCAAACATCAACGAACCTATAGCTAAAATACTCATAGCTACTATCCACACCCTAAACAAACCAAAACGATCAATCAAAATACTTGCTGGGATCATCAAACCAATATATGCAAAATAATAAGCTGATGATAAAGATGCTAAATGATTCGATGATAAGTGATATTCATTCTGTAAGTTAACTAAAATAACACTATCTGATACTCTAAGTGCATATTCATAGATGACATATATCCAACCAACTAAAAAATATCTCATTTTAACACCTCTAGCTGAATATAATTTTATGACTCTTATGTGCTTTATATTAGCGCTTTGACTTAATAGATCCTTGCAAAGCTTTACGAATAGCTTCAGCTGGCGTCTTAGCATCACCTATCGAACCACGAATCATTTTTTCAGCATCTTTTTGTTTATACCCTAGAGCTAACAATGCATCTACCGACTCATTAAATATTGAGTTTGATATCGCTGCAGGGGTTGGTACTTGTTCAGAGCTTCTTTCTACACTATTTGTATTAGAGTCATCAGATTGCCCATAAATTTCATTAGCCATCTTTAATAACTTATCGTAAATCTCTACAACTAAACGTTCTGCTGTTTTTTTACCAATTCCTGGTACTGTAGCTAATAGACCATAATCTTTATTTTCAATGCAATGTAAAAGAGTCTTCGAATCCATTCCTGATAAAATAGCTAGTGCTGTTCTAGCTCCAATACCACTTACTTTGATTAGCTCTTGGAAAACTTTTTTATCTACTTTTGATTTAAAACCATATAATTGTTGAGCATCTTCTCTAACCACAAAATGCGTATATAAACTTATAGTTGATCCTGTTTCACCTAATGAATAAAAAGTAGTCATTGGCACAAAGACTTCATAGCCTAAACCATTTACATCAATCAATAAAGCTGTCGGATCTTTTTCAATCAATACTCCTTTTATAAAACTTATCATCGATAATATTCCCTAGTTCTTTTGAACTGTTGATAATTTTAAACTTATTAATAATGAAATTAAAAATGCTAATGGAAGAATAATCAATGCTATAGAGATATCTAAGTTAAAATTATGAACTAATAAACCTACAATAATTGGCACAATAAAGCCAGACAACATTACTACAGTATTGTTGATACCAAAAAATATTGATTTAGGCTTTTCTTGTCTATAATTTGCAATTACTGTAAATGAAAGAGTTTGGCCCGCAGCTGCACAACCAATCAAAAATAGTAAAACCATGCTTAAAGTTTCATTTAACTTCAAAACAAGTAATAAAGAAACACAAACTAAACCAAGTATAGAGACTAGTGCTAAAATATTTATTTTATGTCTAAGCTTATCATACATAAGACCAAAAGTTGGACTTCCTATCCCAAGACCTAACCATAGAAAAGCAATCGCATAAGAAGCCTGTGTCACATTAAGACCTTTACTCTCTAATAAACTTACACCCCAAATAGCACCTAAAGTAGGTATAGTGCAATATACAAAGAATGCATACACGTAAATAGTACATAGTTTTTTATTTAAAAGATTATCTTTTATGTCACCAGTAAACTCATTTTTACTTAATGTTTGATTACTTTTTGGGCTCTCTTTAACAATAAGTATAATTAAAACAGCTAATATAATTCCTATAACAGCTGCAATAAATATAACTAATCTCCAGCTATTTAAGTAGCTAACAAAAAATAATAACGGTCCACCTGCTATGATTGGACCCATTGTACCTAATATCTGCGTTGAACCAGAAAGTATTCCCATATATCGCATTGGAAACCACTGTGTTGATATTATCAATAAGCCCAAAAATCCAAAAGCTGCTCCAACGCCCATTAAACATCTTGCAAAAACTGCGACACCTAAGCTAGATGTAATCGAAAAAAGTAAAGCGCCTAAAGAACATGTTATCGCAGCAAAAAATAATGATTTTTTGATACCAAACTTATCAAATATAAAACCTACAGGTACCTGCAATAACGAATAACATAAGTAAAAAGCACCACCAAATAAAGAAAAACTAAAAGCTGTAGCATGAAAGCTATTAACAATATCCTCATGTAAAGAGTTTGGTAGTACTCTCAAGAAAAACTCATAAAAGAAAAACATCGCCCCAATAAGCCATATTGTGCAAGCTCTAAGATAATATTTTGAATTCATATATACAATAGATACAGATATTTTTGATAAAACTATTATAGGTATGACTTATAGTATTAACAAATAGTTTTTTAAAATTTATTTAATTCTTTTTTGAGCTACTCTACTTGCTCCTGAAATTTTTGCTAAAGATTTACTGCTATGATAATGACATATTGCTATTGCAAGAGCATCTGCTGCATCTTCAGGTGGCTTTTTACTTAGACCTAATAAAGACTGTACCATATGTTGAACTTGAGATTTAGCCGCTCCCCCAGTACCAACAACCGCTTGCTTAATTTGTTTTGCTGAATATTCACTAACCTCAAGATTATTAATTGCTAAAGTACACATTGCTACGCCTCTAGCTTGACCTAATTTAATAGCGCCCATAGGATTCTGAAACATAAAAATCTGTTCTATAGCTGATTCAGTTGGAGCATATATTTTTATAACTTCTGTTATACCGTCTGCTATTTGCTTTAGTCGTCTAGCAGTTGCTGTTTCTGTAATACGAATACAGCCACTAGCAACATAATATATCTTATTGGCTTGAACTTTGATAACTCCAAACCCTGTTATTCTTGAACCTGGATCTATTCCTAAAATAACCATTTGTCTTAAAGAAAGTCTTTTAAATATATAACTAGAAAAATTTTATTACAGATGGTTTCTAATAGATAGAAGCATATATAAAATTAAAGAAATATTTGTAGTGACTTGTCACTAAATAAAATAGTAATAATAAAACTAACCCAACTGCTCCATCAACTCTTGAGTAAAGTTAGCATTAGAGTATACATTTTGCACATCATCAAGATCTTCTAATTTATCAATTAAATTGATAACTTTTTCAGCAGTTTCAACATCTAACTCAGCTTTTGTCTCAGCATCAAATGTAACTTCTGCGCTTTCTGAGTTAAAACCTTTCTCAATTAAAGCTTCTTGGACATCTGAAAAATCTTGCGGATCAGTCATAACATCAATACTACCATCCTCATGTGTAACAACATCTTCAGCACCAGCTTCTAACGCTGCTTCCATAAGCTCATCTTCATCAGTTTCAGAGCCAAAAGATATAATTCCTCTTTGAGTAAACATATAAGCTACTGAACCATCTGTGCCTAGATTGCCACCACTTTTTGTAAAAGCGTGACGAACTTCACCAACTGTACGATTACGATTATCTGTCATACAATCAACCATAATAGCTACACCGTTTGGTCCATAGCCTTCATAACGCACTTCTTCAACATTAGCACTATCATCACCGCCAGCACCTTTAAGTACAGCTCTTTCGATAGTGTCCTTACTCATATTATTTGCTAAAGCTGTAGCTATTGCCGCTCTAAGTCTTGGGTTAGCATCTTTATCACCACCTCCAAGTCTTGCAGCAACAGTAATTTCTCTAATTAGCTTAGTAAAAACTTTACCTCGTTTTGCATCTTCTTTTGCTTTTTTATGCTTAATATTAGCCCATTTACTATGACCTGCCATTTTTACACCTTTATTTAAATATAACTAACTATTTTTTCCACTAATTTCTCAATACCTTGCGATGCTTCTAATATATTTCTAGCACACATATAAGCAGGTGTTGATACTACTTTTACACTCTCATCAATACAAATATCTGTTGCATCCATAATTACTGCTTCAGCACCTTTTTTCTCTAATACAGCTGAAGTACTTGGATCTGTACCAACAGTTGCTTTTGTGCCTTCTGGATACACTAAAGGTATCATCAAAGGCGCTATACACATATATCCAGCTGGCTTATCTGCTAAATAAAATGCTCTAGCGAAAGTCAAAACTTCTTCATCCATTGTATAACTTTCATCACCTACAAAAGCAAAATCTATAATATTTTTCGCTGCACCAAAGCCACCAGGGAAAATCACAGCATCATAATCATCACTATCAGCCTCTGCTATATCTATAACATTTCCTCTTGTTATACGAGCTGACTCTTCTAAAATGTTACGAGGTGATGCCTTATTATCAACAGACTGATGTAAATGATTAATTACATGCTTTTGGTTTTTATTTGAAGCAATTCCTTGCCATTCTAAACCATTTTTTTCTAAAGCTAATATAGTCAATACAGTTTCGTATATTTCTGAACCATCAAGATATCCACACCCAGATAATACTACCGCTACTTTTGCCATTTTATTTCACCTTTATTTTTTGATTTTACAAATCTAGATTATTTCTTTTAAAGACTCTGTCTGCCCTGTAACTTGATCTGACCATTGGCCCAGATGCTACTTCTAAGAAGCCTTTTTCTAAACCAATTTTACGATACTCTTCAAATTGTTGCGGCGTCACAAATCTCTCAACACTTAAGTGATGTCTTGTCGGCTGCATATATTGCCCAAGGGTAATAATATCTACTCCAGCTTCTCTTGCATCATCCATTGTTTTATAGATTTCTTCATCAGTTTCACCAAGTCCTACCATAATACTAGTCTTAGTTAAAACCTTAGGAGCTTTTTCTTTAACATACTTTAAGAAATCTAGTGTTTGTCTATATCCTGCTCTAGGATCACGTACAGGATGAGTCAAACGTTCAACAGTCTCGATATTTTGCGCTATTACATCAACTTTTGTATTGATAATTTTATCAACATTTTCTTTAACTCCTGCAAAATCTGGTGTCAAAGCTTCTACTTTAATACTCTCATCAACATTTTTAATAGCTGTAATAGTCTCAGCATAATGCCCAGCTCCACCATCTTCTAAATCATCTCTATCTACTGATGTAAGCACAACATATTCTAAATTCATTAGTCTAACACTTTCAGCGGTATTTTTAGGCTCGTCTTTATCAAGCCATCCTTTCGGATTACCAGTATCAACAGAGCAGAATTTACAAGCTCGAGTACATACAGCACCCATTAGCATAATCGTTGCTGTACCATGAGACCAACACTCATTTATATTAGGACATTTTGCTTCTTCACAAACTGTAGCTAATTTATGCTTTTTTGTGATAGATTTAACTTTTTGATACTCTTTAGAATCTTGTCGCTGTACTTTTAACCATTCTGGTTTACGTATTTGTACAGAGTTTTCTTTTTTATTTCTAATACCGTCTTTTACAGCATGAAATCCATGATCAGTCGTATACTTGTTACCACTTTCAATCTTTACTTTTATACTAGATATTTCTTTCATAATATTTACAGAATATTTTCGTGGGACTATAATTTTTAGTACATTATAAAATAATAAGTACTAATTATAAATATTTAGTTTGATATTATATTTTGTTTAGTTAATATTATTTAGCAATAAATTTGAACATCTCATAAAAAATCTTTACACTCTAGTGGAATATATAAAATAAGGAAAGGAAATTAATTATGCTATCAAAGAAACTATTAGATGCTTTAAATGACCAATTTAACTACGAATTAGAATCTGCAAATATTTACCTAGCTATGGCTGGTTATACTGAAGATCTTGGCTTAGGTGGTTTTACTAACTGGTTTATGGCTCAATATGAAGAAGAACTTTTTCACGCTAAAAAAATTATGAAATTCATTAATGATAAAAATGGCCGTATTGAAGTTAAATCAGTAGCTGCTCCTCAAAATGACTTCAGCTCTCTACTTGAAGCTTTTGAGGCAACACTTAAACATGAAGAAGAAGTTACAGCAAAACTTTATGATTTAATGGATATAGCTTTAGAAGAAAAAGAACATGCTACTAAAAGCTTCTTGCAATGGTTTATCGATGAGCAAGTTGAAGAAGAAGCTACAGTTGGTGATATGATTAACAAAATCAAGCTTGTTAAAGATAGTGGTTTATATCTACTTGATCAAGAAGCAGCAAAAAGAAGCTTTAATGCACCATCTCTAAACTAATCTATTATACAAAATCAATACTTCTCTTTTTCATAAATTTTACCATTGCAAATGTTACAACACATATAGCAATACCAACTACTAATACTATAGCTCCCATATCTAAAAAGTAATCTTTATATATATTGGCACTTATAAGAATCGATACACCATCTTTTGGTAATGCTACTACTTGGTTTACAAGACCTGTAATAGAGTTTGATAATGAACATGCTATATACCACGCTCCCATTGCAAATCCCATGGTTTTAGGATCACAATATATCCCAATCATACTTAGTCCTATAGCGCTGACAAATAGTTCTGCAATTGAAAGTAAAACAAATGTAAGTCCAATATAGTTACCGTTTATAACTCCAGTTGAGGTATTTAAAAAAGCATAGTATAGAACTAATAGCGAAATTGCTGATAATAATACTCCCACAGCAAATTGATATGGTATATAAAATCTTGGTATAAGTGGATAAATTCTAATTAATGCCATTCCGCCAAAAATTATTATAATTGGATTTATTAGGTTATAACTTGCTGGTTTGACTGTTAAGCCTAAAAGGTTGAGATCAGAGTTATTTTTAGCTAATAATATCAATGTTGATCCCATTTGATTATAAACAACGAAAAATACTACGGCTATCACAATTAGAAACAATCCGATTACTTGCTTAATTCTTATTTGTGCTTTTAAACCAACTATTGTTCTTAATAAGAATGCTAATAAACAGATTATACTGATTGTTCCAAGTATTATATTAGCCTGATTAGGTATTTGATAAAATATAAGCGTCAATACATAAGCTATCACTAAATAAGATATTACTATAGATTTTGATTTGAATGGCATAGACTCCTTATCAATTTTATCGACAACATTATCATACATTTCAAAACGATAATAAAAATTTAAAGCTGCTATAGTCTTACCAACAAAAACTATAGCTAAAACTGCTAAAGCTCCATATTTATAACCAATTAATATAGGAGAGATTGCAAACGCTATAAGGCTACCTAAATTTATCGCTATATAAAATGAAGTCATCGCTCCTTTAGCAGCTTTATAGTCTGTACTATATATTTTAGATACCATCCCAGAAGATGTCCCTAAAAATAAAGATGAACTAGCAGGGATCAGGGCATAAGAGAATATAAAAAACTCATTTGTATATTGAACAAAAAAACCACTTAAGAAAATAAGCAAATAACTAAATGCCATTAGTAAACTACCAAGAAGTATAGCTCTTCTAAGCCCCAAATACTTATCAGCTATATACCCTCCTATCATGAGTATAGCGTACCCCATGGCTTGGCTAACCCCTTGAAATGAATAAGCTCGATGCTCTGAAAATCCTAAACCATAGTGAGATGTTGATTTAGTTAGATATAAGATTAATATAGATATAAGGCTATAAGTTGCAAACTGTCCCCAGAACGTAATAGCTGCGATTGTAAAACTTTGCTTAGATTTTAAATCTTTAAACATGATATTTTCCGATGATAATAAATTTTATATTAATGTCTTTTTAGGTGTAAATAAAATAAAAATTAACCACAATCCCTGTTTTTTTTAACATTACATTGTTAGTTTATCTAATCTCAATAAATGATATAATTAGTTCAAAATATAGAAATATACAAATAATTTATTATGAAAATATATTTGTACCATCATTGTCCTTATTGTATAAAAGTAAGACTAGTTGCTGATTTAAGTAAGCTAGATTATGAAATGATAATTTTAGCAAATGACGATGAAAAAGCTCATATAGATAGAATTGGCTCTAAACAGGTACCATTTTTAGAAAAAGATGATGGTAGCTTTATCAAAGAAAGTGATGAAATATGCAATTACATCTCCAAGTTACAAAATTTTGAAATAGCAACGTCAACTATAGATAGCTCTGTAAAAGAGTATGTATCTAAACTAGCGCCTCATTATCGTAGAGTAGTATATCCTCGTATACCACACCATCCTGCTAATGAGTGTGATTTTCCTACTCAAAGTGCTAAAGATTATTTTATAAATAAAAAGTCTCAATATATCGATGATATGGAATCGCTACTAAAAAATCCTCCATATGATTCAATTAAAGCTATAAATGAACTATTAGAGAAAATTGATCCCTTTGTAAAAACTCCATTTATTAATGGTGATAAATTCTCTTGGGATGATATCAATATATTTCCTATATTCTTCATCTTAACAATGGCTAAAGGACTAATTGAAATACCTAGCAATATTGCCAGTTACATAAAAAACATCGAAAGTAAAACAAACATAGAATTATATTAAATATGATTACATCAGTAGATTCAATTGATAAAGTATTACCACAAACTCAATGTCAAAAATGCACTTATGAAGACTGTTATAGTTATGCCAAAGCTATAACTAATGGCGAAAAACACAACAAATGTATCACAGGCGGGCAAAGAACCTTAAAAGAATTATCAAAGTTACTAGATAAGCCTGAGATACCTCTTGATATCTCATTAGGAGTAGAAAAACCTCGAGCTGTTGCAAAAATTGATGAATCAATGTGTATAGGCTGTGAAAAATGCTTACAGGCATGCCCTGTTGATGCAATTTCTGGCACTAAAAAATTAATGCATACTGTTATCGAATCAGAGTGTACAGGTTGTGAGTTATGTATTGAACCATGCCCAATGGATTGTATCTCTTTAATCAATATTGTAGAAGAGAAGCAGCCAATAAACCTATCTGAAAATGAATATGAAACTCAAAAAGATTACTATCGTAATAGATATGAATTTCATAAGCAAAGAGTTGAACAAGCAAAATCTAAACAGCGAGATGTTTATAAAAATATCGCTACAGCTCAAGAAATGGATAAAAAAGCATATATCGCTGCTTCATTAGCTAAGTTTAGAAATAAAAAGAAAAAGTCTAGTGTAGATGAATAAGCAAAAAAGAATCCAAATTTTTGAAACTTGGAAACAAAACGATCCTAATCCAACTACTGAACTTGAATATTCGAGCAACTTTGAGCTTTTAATAGCTGTAATACTATCTGCACAGGCCACTGATGTAGGCGTAAATAAAGCAACGGAAGTTTTATATAAAGTTGCTAATACTCCTGAGCAAATATATGCACTAGGTGAGCAAAAATTAGCCGAATACATAAAATCAATTGGACTTTATAAAACTAAAGCTAAAAATGTCATAGCTACATGCAAAGACTTGATTGAAAAGTTTGATAGCCAAGTTCCAGATAATTTTGATGATTTGATTTCCTTAGCAGGTGTTGGGAGAAAAACTGCTAATGTAGTTTTAAATACTGCTTTTGGTAGGCCTACTATGGCTGTGGATACTCATATTTTTAGATTAGCGAATCGTATCCCTCTTGCTAAAGGTAAAAATGTTAATGAAGTTGAGAAAAAACTACTTCGCGTGATACCTAAAGAATATCTTCAAGATGCCCATCATTGGATAATATTACATGGTAGATATATATGTACTGCACAAAAACCAAAATGTCGAAATTGTATTATATATGATTACTGTGAATTTAAGGATAAGGATAAGTACATATGATTTTTTCTCAAGATAGACTTCAGCTACGCAAACTTTTTATTGATAGCTGGGATAAGTTTCAAAATAAACAACCACTAACCGCTATCGAAGAGCAAATAGCTAGAATCATAGAACTACACCCTGAATATCACAAAGAAATTGTTTTTGATAATGTTGATAAGGACTACTCTCCAGAGATGGGACAAATTAACCCCTTCTTACATATAAGTCTACATTTAGCTATAATCGAGCAAGTCCAAACTAATCGCCCATTTGGCATAAATGAAACTTACCACAAACTAGTTAACAAATATAATAATGATGAGCATAAAGTTCATCATCTTATGATAGACTATTTAGCTGAAGAGATGTGGAAATCTCAAAAATACAATACTCTTCCTAATGAAGGTGAATATTTAATAAAACTACAAGAGTTACTACTTAAATAAGATGAAAAAAAACATAAACATTTCAAAAGTAAATATCCATTTTAAGCAACCTAGAGGGCTACATATTATTGCTTTTATGGTTTTTTGTTTATGTTTAGCTATCGCACCTTCAATAACAGTTCTAAGCGAATATGGTAAAATTGACTTTTTCTATAATCGTGATGATCATCTTTTTGTAGTATTCTTTGCTGGAATTTTTGGTTGTATTAGTAATTACTTTTTTGGTTCAACTAAATCAATAGTCCACGGCTTACAATTTACAATAATTGCCGTTGCATTATCTTTTGTTCACAATATGATACTTTTTAGCTGTGCAGCTCTTTGGATTGGAATTGCAACAGTTTTAGTAAACTTAATTTTTAACTTAAGTGCTTTTTACCTGAAAACTGACTTACGTCGTCTATATGGTTTTATTGGAATATATTCAAGTGCTTTACTTGGTATTGCCATGGGTACTGCAATATATTTTTTAATTTTTAAAAATCTTTTTTATTTCAAAATATTTTACTTAGCTGTAACTATATTTTTGTTAGTATTTTTCTTAAAAAATAGCTATCGACTAAATACATCTTTAACAAACCAGACTGAAAGAGTTAATATTAGTTTCTACGGTGTTCTTACAATATTTTTTATCTTCTCACTTATACTTTTTTACTTATTTTTAAATCTTAAAGTTTTCAGTAGTTTTAATCTAATCATACTACCATTATCACTGATATATTTACACGTTTTAACAGTATCTAATAATAAAGAAAATGGTATACAACTTCTTAAATATATCTACTTTAGTTTAGGCCTAATAATTGTAAATAAAGTGATTTATCTTAATTTTCTAAAATATGAAACTTTAGTAAACTCAATAAATCCCGTATACCTTAACTCCGCAATAAGTACTTTTTTATTTTTAATTGCTGGATATCTTATGTGTATACTAATCTATGCAGGCTGGCGATTTAATCTTATAACGTTAAAAATAGAATCCATCATTAATAGTCGCTTGATTAAATCGATGCTGTATATTGAAATTATTAGAATATTTATGATTGCTATAGGTATCTTTGCTGGTGATAAATTACTTAGTAACTTAATGCTTATAATTGCAACATTATTAGCCTTAGTTCTAAATGTTTTAATAGTTCCTGTTTACTTCTCTCTTGGAAAAATACTAGCCGGCGGTAAAAATGAAGCAATTACAACAACTCTTCTTTACCTGATATTCTCATCATTAATATTTGTATCATTCTTATATGATATTTATATTAGTATCTAAAAAATAATTACTTGAAAAATTATTATTGCACGCCATATTTAAGATTATAGATTTATGATATAATCCATGCTTGATAATATTTTATTTATACTATATAAGACAGTTAAAAGGAGAAAAAATGAATAATTTTGAAAATAACACTCGTGTAATAGATTCACTATCACAAGAGTCTGCTCTAAGAGCTAACAAAGTTCTTAGAAATACATATTTATTGCTATCAATGACACTATTATTTAGTGCTTTGACTGCATTTGTTGCTATGAATACAGGTGCTGCAATTATGAACCCTATTCTAATGCTAGTAGTTTATATTGGTTTATTATTTGGTATTAATGCAACAAAAAACTCACCTTGGGGTATCGTTTTAACTTTTGCGTTGACAGGACTACTAGGATATTCTCTAGGTCCAATACTAAACTTATATATCCAACAATTTAAAAATGGTGCTGAGTTAATAATGATGGCTTTTGGTACTACTGGACTTATCTTTTTAGGCTTATCTGCTATATCTATGAGCCCAGCTAGAAACTTTAATAGAGTTGGTTCATTCTGTGCTGTAGGAGCTATTGTTGCTATTGTTGCTTTAGTATTAAATATTTTCTTACAAATACCTGCCTTAGGTTTTGTAATTTCAATAGTATTTGCATTTATCTCTGGTGGATTTATCTTATGGCAGACAAATGCTATTGTTAGAGGTGAAGAAACTAACTATATACTAGCTACAGTAAACATCTATGTTTCATTATTTAATATCTTTGTTACTCTATTACAAATCTTTGGTGCAGTTGCTGGCGATAGAGACTAATTTATATTATCATTTATCTTATAATTTTTTAATCTAATATTTTCTAATGCTCAATAACCAAATATCTGCAAAAGATACTATTGTATCTAATGCTTATGGATCATCTTTTAGTATTTTATTTAATGAATACCTAAAACAAAATAGTGAATTTAATCTAATAATTACTGAAGACTCTCAACAAGCACATAAAATATATGATGAGCTAAAATATCTAAATAAAGATTCAAAAATTGAAGTTTTATACTTTCCTAATCTTGAAATACTTCCTTATGATAGATTTTCAGCTGCTATAGATATTATATCAAGACGCCAAGAGATTTTGCATAAGCTTACACAAAGCCCTAAGAATGCTGTTGTTGTAACAAGTATCTCAAATACTTTACGCAAGCTAGCTCCAGCTAAATTTATAAAAGAGCATAGTTTAATACTCAAGACGAGGCAGATATTAGACATAACTAAGCAAAAAATGCTCCTAACAGAAGCAGGATATACTCTAGTAAATAACGTATTTGAAAAAGGCGAATTTAGTATTCGTGGTAGTATTATCGACATATTCCCAGTTGGCTCAAAAATAGCCTATCGAATAGATTTATTTGATGATGAAATTGATACTATCAAAGAGCTTGATACAGAAACTCAACGCTCTGGTAAAGAAATAAAATCAATCAATATTATGCCATCTCATGAGTTGATTTATGATAACCAAAATACTAACTTAGCATTAGAAAAACTTGAGTCTTTCTGCGGTGAGAACTCTCTAAACTCAACTATTGCAACATATATAGAAAACAATGAATACTTCAATGGTATAGAATATTATCTACCATTATTTTATACAAAGCTTACAAGCATTTTTGATTATCTACCTCAACCTGCTAATGTTCATTTAATAGATAATATCAGTAACTCTATAGAAGCTTTCACAGAAGAAGTTAGGTTTAGATATAATGAACTTAAACATGATATTGATAGACCAATACTAAATTATCAAGAGCTTTTTTATTCTCAAAAAGAAATAAAAACTTTCTATGAAAAATATCCACATATAAAATGGTTTCAGCAAACAAAGTCTAAATCAAAAACTTTAAAAGTAAATCATTTAGATAAAATATCAGCCAACTACAAACTTGCAAATCCTTTTAGAGACCTACGACAACTATTAGATAAATCTAAATTTAAAAAAGTTATTTTCTCTACTGACTCAAATGGGCGTGCCGAAGTTCTTCTAGAACATTTAAATAAACTACAGCTAAACATTAAAATTGCTAAGAGTTTTGATGATGCTCTTACACTTGATGATAAGTTTTGTTTAATAGTTTCACCTTTCCAAGAAGGTGTAATTATAGATAATCAAATTGCCTTAATTACAGAAGCAGATTTATTTCCAGAGCATATTCAAAATACTGTTAAAATCTCTGAACATGATCATCACCCTACTGTTGATTTAAAAGATCTAACAGATCTAAAACCTGGGATGCATGTTGTCCATATAGATCATGGTATAGGTCGTTATGAAGGTTTAGAAAGTATAGAGCTTAATGGTAAGAAAGATGAGTTTATCTTACTTCTATATGCAAATAATGCCAAAATCTATGTGCCGATAACATCATTAAACTTGATCTCAATCTATAACTCATCTTTAACTGAGAAAATAGCTCTAAACAAGCTTGGTTCAGATAAATGGAAAAAACAAAAAGAAAAAACTATCAAAAAAATTATTGATGTTGCAGCAAATCTTCTAGAAATCTATGCCAAAAGAGAAATGCGCCAAGGTTTTAGTAATTCTCTAGATGAAGAAGATTATCTAAGATTTTGTGCTGATTTTCCTTATGAAGAAACCCCAGATCAGCTTTTAGCAATCAATGATGTTTTCAAAGATATGATTTCAGCAAAACCTATGGATAGACTAATTTGTGGTGATGTTGGCTTTGGTAAAACTGAAATTGCAATGCGAGCAGCTTTTTTAGCTACGCAAAATCAAAAACAAGTAGCAATACTAGTTCCTACAACAATCTTAGCTCAACAACATTATAATAGCTTTAGAGATAGATTTGCTAATACTGCTGTAAATATTGAAGTTATAACTCGTTCAAAAACAGCTAAAGCTCAAGAACAGCTTTTTGAGAACCTTAAAAAAGGTACTGTTGATATAATTATTGGGACACATAAATTAATATCATCAAAAATTGATTTTAAAAATCTCGGTCTACTAATTATAGATGAAGAACATCGTTTTGGTGTCGCTCAAAAAGAAAAACTAAAATCTTTAAAAGCAGAAATTGATATTTTAACAATGTCAGCCACTCCAATACCTCGTAGTTTAAGTATGGCATTTTCTGCTTTGAGAGACTTATCAATTATAGCTTCTCCTCCAGCGAAACGCTTATCTGTGAAAACATTTGTTAAAGAATATGATAACAATATTATTCGAGAAGCTGTAAGTCGTGAAACTATTCGTGGTGGACAGATATTTTACTTATATAATAAAGTAGAAACTATTCAAAAGAAGAAAGAGATTCTCCAAGAGTTATTCCCGCGTCTAAGAATAGCTATCGCTCATGGTCAAATGAGTGAAAAAGAAATCCAGAAAATCATGTTTGACTTTAAACATAATAAATATCATATTCTACTTTGTACTACAATCATTGAGACTGGTATTGATATACCAAACGCAAACACATTGATTATAGAAGATGCTAATAATCTAGGTCTTGCACAACTTCATCAGCTTAGAGGTAGAGTTGGTAGGGCTCATCATCAAGCTTATGCTTATATGCTTATACCTAGTGAAGCTGGTATTACTAAAGATGCTGTCAAAAGACTAGAAGCTATTGGTAGCACAGAATCTCTAGGTGGTGGCTTTACGTTAGCTAATCACGATTTAGAGATTCGTGGTGCTGGGGAAATATTAGGTAAAGAGCAAAGTGGTAATATAGATGGTATTGGTCTAAATCTTTATATGGATCTATTAGATAAAACAATCGCTAATCTAAAAGCTGGAAAAGAGTTAAATATTGAGGAGGTAATTAATTCAACTGTATGTGAAGTTGAGCTTAATATCCCTACTCTAATTCCTGATTACTATATCCATGATGTAAATACTCGATTAAATATTTATAAGCGTATTTCAAAAGCTGACCATAAAGATCTAGTAAACATCAAAATTGAACTTATAGACCGTTTTGGTAGACTACCAGTAGAAGTCATATATCTTTTAAAAATTGCTCATATAAAGATAGATGCAGTTGCATTAGGAATTGGTCAGATTAAGATGTTTGCTACTTCTGGGAAAATTAACTTCTCTGATACAACAAAATTTGAACCTCAGAAAATAATCAAATTAATACAGTCTCAGCCTGCTGACTTTAGACTCACAAAAGAGCAAGATTTATTAATTACAAAAACTACTAAAACTGCCGAGCAAAGAATTGAATTTGTTGAGAATTTTCTGAAGAAGATAAGTTAAAAATATCAATAACAATACGCCTATAAAAGACTATTCTGTAATATCAAAAACCTTAACATCTATAGATAAACTTTCTTTACCACTACCACGATAGATTGTTCCAGTTGTTGGAGTAGCATCAATATATGTTCTACCACAAGCTATACGCACATGGTCACTATTTACTTCACAACCATTTGTAGGATCATAGCCTATCCAGCCGACCCATGGAATATACAGTTCTACCCATGCATGTGTAGCATCACTCATGGCTGTATTACTATAATGTCCACCATTAAATATATAACCAGTTCGATAACGCGCTGGAATACCTAAAAGCCTTGCTAGACAAATAAATAAATTTGAGAAATCTTGACAAACCCCCTCTCTACTAACATAAACATCATAAGCAGTAGTTGTAAAATTAGTAGATCCTGAAATATAGTTATATTCATAATAAATAGTTCTATTGATATCATCTAATACTGCCATAATATCACTGTCATTTCTTTTGACAAATGAGACTGCATATTCCATTAACTCCTCAAGTTGAGTTTGTGGTAGCTCTATAGATAATAAATATGGAGTCATCATTTGTCTTTGCCACGGCATCCATGTTATTGGCATAGTTGTACGTGTACTTATAGATCTTTTACGTACACTATGATCTGTGTTTACGGCAACCTTTGTTTTCATTTCTATTATGAACTCTTTGTAAGGTTCTTTAGTTTTTAAAAATACAACATCATTACCAAAAACATCAGTATATTCTTCTTGATCACACGCTACAGATATATTTAGATCATAATCAAGTATTCTCTGTTTTGTATCTACTATTGGCTTCATGCGAACACTATGTTTACTCAAAGTTACTGGAAATTCATAGGTATATTTTGTGGTATGAATAATCTCTAAGATCCTTTCAGAAACTTTAAGCTCATTATTTTCAATAGGAACATTTAAATGTTGAGGTTGATATTTATGTCCCCCATAATTGCTACTATTTTTATCGCTATTCCACACAATGCGACCATGAGAAGCTACCACCATTTGACCTGGTAATAATTTTCTCCACTTGTCTTTTACATTAACATTATTTGAGAATATTGTATAAGTTCTAAGCCCATCCTCATATAAACCTGTAGCTATATTTATATACCCTACATCTAAATTATTAGTATTTCTTGGTGGGAAAAATTTCTGATAATAAATTGGATTAAGATCTTCCTTATCTTGATAAACTATTGTTATATCTCCATTAGATAGAACTAGGTTTACCTGTCCAGCTTCATTGACTTGTTTCAATAATTCATGAATATAAAAAAGGTTATCATCATCTAATTCTCTAATATTTTTCTTTCTTAGCTGAGACAAAATCCAACATAATATATATTCAGAATCTGTTTTACCTACAGGCTCATAGTCAGAAAAGTTTAAAGGCAATTTACTTTGATAAACTCTATTCAAATCACCGTTATGAACGATAGTCCATTCCCTACCAGCATGAGGCTTCATAAAAGGTTGAAGATTCAGACTAGTTTTATCAAATAAACTATGACTATAAATATGCCCAATAAAAGTACTAGAGCAAAAATTAGGATTATCTTCAAAAAAAGTACTTAAAGAATCTACATTCTCAACATAACTATCTTTTAAAATAGAAACCGCATTATGATCATTACTATACCAACCTATCCCCCACATAAACTCTTGTAAAGTTTCTACATTATCTGCTAAAAAATTAATCCTAGGGGATATTGGACAATCCGAAGATATCGCCAAGATATTACTAAACATTAGATATTTTCCCTTTATTTCTACTCTTCTAACATTGCTACGTAGAAATCTACATCAGATATAAAGAACTCTTTTGAAATAATAGCCGTCAGTTCTGCCATTGAGTTTATTATATAAGTAATAAATTCATGATTTTTTTCTAATAATGATTCTGTCGAGTTGTTTTTAAAATATTCTATTATTTCTTCTACTTTCACTCTTGATTGCATGCCTACTCCAGTCGAGTGATATGACACTCTTTTCAATACAGCAAGACAATCATTTAAACAAAAAGCAACTGTTCTAGGATAATCATCTGATTTTAGTAAAAACTCTGCTACATCTTTTCTATTAATATCTAAATCTGCCTTACGCATAAATGCATCTTTAGACATAGTGTTTAATAACATTTCTAGCCAATATTGGGACTCATCCATGCTTTCATTTTTTGATGCAAGGCTAATATCTCTTTGATGATGAATATCTCCAAGTCTTAATGTGAAGTCAACTCTCTCAATAAGCATACCTAACTTCATAAAATTATAAGTATCATTTCTCAAGATAAAATTATGATAAAATCCTATCCATAAAAAACAGAATTTAATAATTTTCTTACAGAAGCTATCTAGATTTATCATAGAAAATCTATGTGTTTCAGCGGAGTTAATCCACAACCATAGCTCATTTATCTCTTCCCACATATCTGCATCTATTAGGTCTCTAATTATCCTAGCATTTTCACGCGCTGAAGATAATAATGAATATATCGAAAATGGATTTTCTCTATTCCAAATTAGAAACTCTTGAATCTTTTTAGCATTAGATACTGCACTGTAACCGCATTTTTTGATAAATTCATCTTTACATCCTAAGACGACTATCAAAGGATACCAAATATCTTCTGCATCTCCATATATCTCAAGTTCTACATTATATGCTACATTTATAGCATTAGTTAACATTTGAACTCTCTCGATATTTCTACTTAACCAAAAACAATTCTCTGCTGTACGAGATATCATCATTTTTTATCTCTCCCTAAAACCCAAGTATCTTTTGAACCACCACCTTGACTAGAATTCACAACATATGATCCTTCTTTAAGAGCTACTCTTGCAAGTCCTCCTGGTAAGACCCATGTATTTTTACCTGTAACTAAAAATGCTCTTAAATCTACCCTTCTAGGTACCACTTTCCCATTTATAAATGTTGGACTTGTAGATAACTCAACTAGCGGTTGGGCAATATAAGCTCTTGGTTTTTCTTTTATTTTAACTGCAAACTCTTGAAGTTCTTCAACTGTAGCTTGAGGTCCAATTAACATACCATAGCCACCAGAACCATTAGCCTCTTTAACAACTAATTTATCAAGATTACTTAAGACATAATTTCTATCGTTCTCTTCACTACAAAAAAATGTTTTAACTTGAGCTAATATTGGCTTCTCATTGAGATAATATTCAATCATTTTATGCACATATGGATATATTGCTTTATCATCGGCTATACCATTACCTACAGCATTTGCCAAAACAACATTACCAGCTTTATATGCTTCGATTATACCAGGTACACCTAGCATACTTTCAGGATTAAAGAACTCTGGATCTAAGAATTTATCATCTATTCTTCTGTAAATTACCGTTACAAGCTTAGGCCCTTTTGTAGTTTTAAGATACACGTAATTATTATGTACAAATAGATCTGTACCCTGAACTAATTTACATCCCATTTTACGAGCCAAATAACTATGCTCAAAATATGCTGAATTATATTGTCCCGGAGTTAATACTACACTTAAACCTTTTTTGCCATCAACAACAGGAGAGACACTTGAGAATGCTTTTCTTAACTCAGTTGGATAATCTACAACTTTCTTAATATTTGTATTTGCAAAAGCTTCTGGAAGAGCCTTAATTAGAGAATTGCGATTTTCTAAGACATAAGATACTCCTGAAGGAGTTCTTACGTTATCTTCTAGAACCATAAAACCACTTTCATCTTTGATAAGGTCAATACCTGCTATATGACAATATACTCCATGAGGAGGTTTTACCCCTCTCATTTGTGGCAGATATTCTTCAGATGACTCTATAAGTTCTCTTGGTATAACACCATCTTCAAGTATTTTTTGATCACTATATATATCATTTAAAAAAGCATTTAATGCTTTAAGTCTCTGTTTTAGTCCCTTCTCTAGCTCTTGCCATTCTTTCTTTGAAATTACTCTTGGGATCAAATCAAATGGAAAAATCTTCTCTGTACCTTCACTATTATCATAAACTGTAAATGTGACACCATTTTTCAAAAAAGATGCATCAACGAATTTTTGTTTTTCATATAATGATTCTTCACTTAATTCATCTATAGTTTTAATCGCTTGATAAACATCATTGCGAACATTTCCTTCGCTAGAAAAAATTTCATCATATACTCCAGGATAAGGAGTATAACCAGAAAAAACGCTACTATCAGACATGTATAGTAAGTCCTCGACTAAAATAACTTATAAATTCATAGTATTATAAATACTTACTTTTGTACACAAAAACTTGTATGGTTATAGTTTTAATGAGACTATTTTTTCAGTAAATATGAATCTTTTCTATATTCTAAGAATTTGAATTATTTATACTAATCGTAGGATTTTAAACTACAAGATGTTATACAAATTTAAAAGTGCTATAGACATTTATTAGAATAAAAAATGACAAGAATCTATAGGTTTAATATATTTCAGATGATAATTTATATATGATTTATACTAGATTCAAGCAGCTTTTCTATGACTTGGTGTTTTAACATTTTGAGGAATTTCACTAATAACTGCGCCTTGCATAGGTATGCAATTTGTTATATTAATATCTATCACCTCAATAACATTAGCTAACTTTTTAACTATTTTTTCTATCTTGTCTTGAGTCCCATGAACAACAAGATTGAAGTGAGAAATTCCTTTATTTGCAGTTTCAAATACAGTTAACTGCTCAATGTTTACACGATTACGTGAAAGAACAGAAGAAATTCTTTGTAGCACGCAAAGGGTATTTTCAGTATTCATTGTTATAAAGTATATATTTTCATTCATAGCGCTACTCCTCTATTCCTAATTTAGTATTACTAATTGATTCACCAGCAGGTACCATAGGGAAAACATTTTCCTGATTTTCTACCATTACCTCTAATAAGTATGAACTATCTGAGTTAAGAAATCTAGTTATAGCATCTTTAAGATCTTTTCTTTCTTTAACTCTTTCACCTTCAATACCATACGCTTCAGCAACTTTAACAAAATCAGGAGAAGATATATTTGTATAAGAATATCTACTTTCAAAGAATAATTCTTGCCACTGACGTACCATCCCTAAGAAAGTATTATTTAATATTAATATTTTAACATTAATACCTTCTTGATTTAGTACAGCTAGCTCTTGAATATTCATCTGAAAACCACCATCACCTATTACAGCAACAACAGTTCTATTATCCTTAACACCCATCTTCGCCCCAATAGCTGCAGGCAAAGCAAATCCCATAGTTCCTAATCCTCCAGAACTAATATGAGAGTTCGTTTCTAAGAACTGATAATACCTTGCAGCAATCATTTGGTGTTGTCCAACATCAGACACAACAATAGCTCTACCGCCTGTAGCTTTCGATAATAAACTTATTACCTCTGCCATTTTGATTTCGCCAGAAGCTGGATTTGTTTCACTTTCAATAATAGCTTTAACTTCTTTTTGATGCTCAGATGCAAATACATCATGCCATCCTTGGTGAGAATTATTCGCTATATATGGTAGTAAACATGTTAATGCTTCTTTAGCATCAGCATTTATACCAATATCTGCTTTGACATTTTTATTAATCTCAGAAGGATCAATTTCAATATGGATAATCTTAGCATTTGGTAAATAATGACCAAGATCACCTGTAACTCTATCATCAAATCTCATTCCGACAGCAATTACCACATCTGCTTCGTTACAAAGGACATTAGCTGCATAATTACCATGCATACCAAGCATCCCTTTATATAGATCATGATTATATGGAAATGCTGATAAACCTAATAAAGTACTAACTACAGGTATGTTACCTTTCTCTGCAATTTTTAAAACTGCTTCTTCAGCTCCAGATAACATTACACCATGGCCCGTTATCATAATAGGCTTTTTAGCATTATTAATATACTCTGACGCTTTAAGAATATCATCCATGTTTATAGTTGGTTTATGAAGCCATTTGCCATGCTTATTACCAATAGCATCTTCATAATCCATCATGCCAACTTGAGCATCTTTAGTAATATCGATTAATACAGCACCTGGTCTTCCATTTGAAGCTATTTCAAAAGCTTTTTTGAAAACTTCTGGAATTTCATTAGGATCTGTAATTTGATAATTCCACTTAGTCGCTGCCACAGACATTCCAATAATATCAGCTTCTTGGAAAGCATCTGTACCTAGTAATGGACTAAAAACTTGACCTGTAATACAGACTATAGGAACAGAGTCTATCTGTGCATCTGCTATACCAGTAATGAGGTTTGTTGCTCCAGGACCAGATGTCGCAATAGCTACACCAACTTTTTCAGTAGCTCTAGCATAACCTACAGCAGCATGAACAGCTCCTTGCTCGTGTCTAACTAAAACATGATGAATTTGATCTTTTGATTCATGAAGAGCATCATAAGTGGGCATAATAGCTCCACCAGGATATCCGAATATACAATCTACGCCTTCTGCTTGAAGTGACTTTACTATGGCTTGAGAGCCAGTTATTTTCATACTTTAGCACTCTCCTTTCAATCTATTTTTATTATTTTATTCATTTAAATACCTAGCAATATATACTAAATATCCATTATATTATAGTCACGGATCTACTATATTTAAATAGAAAAATACTTTTATTTAGATTTTTATGGAAAAAATATAGAAATTTATAAGAAGTTAGTCTAAATCTGTTACACAACCTGTAGAAGCTGATGATACTGTCTTTATGTATTTTTTAAGAGTTCCTCGAGTTGCTTTTGGTTGTGGTTGTTGCCATTTTGATTTTCTTTGTGCTATCTCTTGATCTGACAACTCAACATCAATAACGTTATTAATAGCATCAATAGTGATCTTATCACCATTCTCAATTAAACCTAGCATTCCACCATCAAAAGCCTCAGGAGCAATATGACCAACGATAAAACCATGAGAACCACCTGAAAAACGACCATCTGTAATCAAAGCAACATCTTGACCTAGCCCAGCACCCATTATTAAAGAAGTTGGTTTAAGCATCTCTGGCATACCAGGACCGCCTTTAGGGCCTTCATAACGAATAACAATTACATCACCTTTTTTAATTTTACCTTGTTCAACTGCAGCAACCATCTCTTCTTCTGAGTCAAATACATTTGCTACACCTGTAAAGATTTCACCTTCTTTACCAGTAATTTTAGCAACAGACCCTTCAGGAGCTACATTACCTTTTAAAATCTGTAAATGTCCAGTTTTCTTAATAGGATTATCTAAACTATGGATAATAGTATTATCTTCTGGAAGATCTGCAACAGCTTCAAGGTTTTCAGCTAAAGTTTTACCTGTGACAGTCAAACAATCACCATGAAGCATACCTTCTTTTAGTAACATTTTCATTACAGCTGGCGTACCACCTATAGCATGAAGATCTGCCATTACATATTTACCACTTGGTTTAAAGTCTGCTAATACTGGAGTCTTGTTAGCTATCTCTTGGAAATCATCGATATTAAGATCAACACCTACTGAGCTTGCTATAGCTAATAAATGCAATACTGCATTAGTAGATCCGCCCATAACAGTGATTAAAACCATAGCATTTTCAAAAGCTTGGCGAGTCATAATATCTCTAGGTTTGATATCTAGCTCTAAAAGATTTCTTATAGTTTCACCAGCTTTATCACACTCTTGTACTTTCTCAACAGATGTTGCAGGAGTTGATGAGCTAAATGGTAAGCTCATACCTAAAGCTTCAATAGCACATGCCATAGTATTTGCAGTATACATACCACCACAAGCACCTGCACCAGGACATGCTTTTTTAATAGTTTCTTGACGCTCTTGCTCTGTAATCTGACCAGATAAACATGCTCCATAACTTTGGAAAGCTGTAACTATATCAATTGGTTTACCACGCATAACACCTGCTTGAATAGTACCACCATAGATAACAAACCCAGGTCTATTTAATCGACCTAAAGCCATCATACAGCCAGGCATATTCTTATCACAACCAGGAATAGAAACCAAACCATCATACCAGTGAGCTGACATTACAGTTTCAATAGAATCAGCAATAAGATCTCGAGACTGTAATGAGTAGCTCATACCATCTGTACCCATTGAAATACCATCACTAACTCCGATAGTATTAAATCTCATCCCTTTTAATTTATCTTTCTCAACACTATTTTTTACAAATTGTGCTAATTGATTTAGATGCATATTACATGTATTACCTTCGTACCATACACTAGCAATACCAATTTGTGGTTTATGCATATCAGCATCATTCATTCCTGTGCCATATAGCATAGCTTGAGAAGCGCCTTGAGATTTATCTTCTGTAAGACGGCTACTATATTTATTTAATACTTTTTTCATAATTTCTCACCTTAGATATATCTTATGCATAAGCAATATTATATGCGTCAATAAATGCTTCAACAGAAGCTTGGATTATGTCAGGAGACACCGCTTTACCGATACTCTTTATACCTTCTTTCTCTAGACTCATCTCAACATAAACAACAGCATCTGCACCTTGTCCACGTATTTTAACTTTATAGTCAGTCAGGTTATATACAATATCACTAGGACATGCTCGACATAGAGCATTTAAAACAGCATCAACTGGACCAACACCATAGCTTGAAGCAAAATATAGCTGATCTGCTATCTTAACGGTAACTTCCGCTACAGATTTCTGATCAAGTTCAACATTAACTTTAAATGATTGGACATCCAAAATATTTTTACTAACAGCGTCTGCCATCTCTGTGGCATCTTGAATGATATCTTGAATATCTGAGACACTAATTGTTTTACCTTTAACTAAGAATCTCTCAATCAGCTCTCTAACCTTAGCTAAGAATGATTCATCATAGTTAGCGCCAAATAACTCGCCTAACGTTTTCTTAACTTCTTCAAGAGTTGGCAAACTATCAAATACCACTTCATTTTGTTCGATAAATAACATTGTTTTATTATCAAAGAAATGACTATTATACAGTCTGTCAAAATCATTCTCAGTAGGATATATAATTGGCGGCTGAATTGCTGACTTAAGCACTACACTTGGATCTTTAAGTCCCTCTCCTGATAGTACACAGACTACAGTACTACCTTTTTGAAGCTTGCCATCTTTATATTTTTGAAGTAGATGGGCAATAGTCGATGCCGAAGCTAATTCAACAAATAACCCTTCTTTTGTTGATAACATATATTGAGCTTCAAGCATTTTCATATCAGTAACAGCTGTTGATTCTCCACCAGTACTATAGATAGCATCTATAGCTTTATCACCATCTATAGGGTATGGCACTGCTATTGCTGTAGCAATTGTATTAGCTGCCTTTAATGGCTCAACTCTATTTTGGTTTTTTTGATATGCTCTAGCTAAAGTATCTGCTCCAGTAGATTGTACACCTGTTAGTTTTGGTAATGAATTGATAAAACCTAGTTCTTTATATTCAGAGAAACCTTTATAATAAGCTGTCATATTAGTACCGCAACCAATTGGCACTATAACTTCATCGGGCACTTGGAAAAGTAATTGATCAACTAACTCAAAAGCCGCTGTTTTTTGTCCTTCAACCCTAAAAGCATAATCTCCTGCAAGGAAGAAATCTTTTGATTTAGCAATATCATAAGCTAATTTAGCTGCTGCATTATAGCTTCCTTTTACCTGGACAATCTTACCACCATATGACATTACTTGAGCTAGCTTAGATGTTGCAACACCCTCTGGCACAATAATAAAACAAGGCATTTTTGCAGCCGCTGCATAACAAGCACAAGATGCTGCCATATTACCAGTTGATGCTAAAACTATACCCTTTGCTCCTAGCTCTTTAGCAACTGTGATATCTACCGCAGAGCCTCTATCTTTAAATGATCCTGTAGGATTTTTTCCTTCAACTTTAAAATAAAGATTTATACCTAACTCTTTACCTATAATTTTACTTTTTAATAATGGAGTTGGTGCCTCTCTTAAAGATACAAAACTTGAAGGATCCTTAATTGGCATAAATGGTATATATTTAGATAAGCAAGGGGTTGCCTGAGTAAAGTAATCTTTGTTTATTTTTTTACTTACCTTGTCAATATCCATTTGGATTTCCCAAGGCTCATCTTCTCCCGCAAAAACAAAACTATCAGTAGAAACTTCTTCTTTAGTATAGAAATTTAATATTTTGTACATTCTATAGAATTACCTCATAAAATTTAATCATAGACTTATAAACTTACTTTATACTAATGCATTTTAATTAATAATTAAATAAAGTGTTTATGGTATTTTTTATTTCTGCTAAAAAAACCATTTAAAGCTGAAATTATTCTAGAAAATTAGAGCTAAATTAGCAACTAAATAGAGCTTTACTGATACCAAGAGTCCAACCTATCTTTTAGCTTATCTAAGCCCATTTTGTTTAATGAAGAAAATAATTGATAAGAAATTTTATCCGTTGAAATAAATGTTTTTAAAAAGCTCTCAATCATTCTATTTGCTTGAGCTCTTTCTTTGTTATTTAGCTTATCAGCTTTTGTTAGAAGTATATGTAAATTTAAATCGAATGATATTGCCATTTCAATCATCAAAGAGTCAAACTCTTTTAGTGCATGACGTGAATCTACTAAAAGAACTATTCCACCTAAACATTGACGTGATGTAAGGTAACTTTCCATCTCGCTTTGCCATTGCTTTTTAATAGCTTCAGAAACTTTAGCATAGCCATAACCTGGCAAATCAACTAGTCTTTTGTTATCACCAAGATCAAATAAATTTATTAACTGCGTTCTTCCAGGAGTCTTACTTACTCTAGCAAGACCTTTATGATCTGTAAGAGTATTTAAAGCGCTAGATTTGCCTGCATTTGATCTACCCGCAAACGCTACTTCTACACCTGTATCTTCAGGAAGTTGAGAGACTTTTGCAGCACCCATTATATATTTTGCATTACGATAATTCATAGTTTATGCTCTAGTTTTATTTTTTCAAAAAGTTCATAACAAGCAGTATGAATCATTAAAAAAACTTTCTCAAAGTTATTTTCATAATATGGATCTGGAACATCTTGTATAGATATTGTAGATGCATGTTCAAGCATTCTTGATACTTTTGAAAAATCAGCTGTTGGAAACATCTGTCTCATAGTATCAACATTTTCTTGATCCATAGCAACTATATAATCAAACTTATCAAAATCTGACTCTTCTAGTTGTTGTGATTTCTGATCTGAAAGGTCACAGTCATATCTTCTAGCTGTTTCTAGTGATCTCATATCAGCTCCATGACCCTCATGTCCCCACATACGTGAACTAGTGCCACAGGATTCTACATAAAAATTATCTTTAAGATTATTTTCCTTAACAATATCTCTAAAAATACCATGTGCTGTTGGAGATCTACAAATATTACCCTTACATACAAAAAGTACTTTTACTTTACTCATAATCTATTTAGCCTCTTTCATATCTTCAGCAAGTTTACTATGCGGCTCTAGTTTAAAGCCTTGAAAAAACTTACTTTCAGGTTTAAGCATAAATACAACCTCATTTTTACCATTAAAGCTCTGCTTATAAGAGTTCATACTCTTTAAGAATTCATATAATGGTACTGAACTAGCATAAGTATCTGTAAAGATCTTCGCCGCTTTTGCATCAGCTTCAGCTCTAATAATTTTAGATTGTCTTTCTGCCTCAGCCATAGTTACTGTTACTTTTGCATCAGCGGCTGCCTTTGTTTTCTCAGCGGCTCTTTCACCCTCAGCTCTTATACGCGAAGCTTCTTTATGTCTAGAAGACTTCATTCTTTGATATATAGATTCTGTAATAGTATCAGGTAAATCAATTTGATTAACTCTAACATCTACGATAGATATACCAATTTCTTTAGCTTGAGCTGCAACATCTTTTGTTAATGCAATCATCAGTTTATCACGATCATTATTAACTAGACTTTGGATATCATTTTTACCAACTTCTGCTCTTAATGATGATTCTAAGAACTGTTTTAATAAAGTCTCTGCTCTAAAAACTTGCCCACTTGTACTAATAAAGAATTTAGAAATATCATTTATTCTCCAAACAACATAAGCATTTATTAGCACATCTTTTTTCTCTTTTGTGACAACACGTGAAGAGTCAGTTGTTAAGACTCTATTTCTCATATCATAGTTTTTAACAGTATCTAAGAATGGAATTTTGACATGAATACCTGGTTCATACTCAATAACTTTACCATCTTTTTTAACAAGTTCTCCTAACCTTAAAACAACAGATTCTGTACCTTGTTTTACTATAAATTTACTACTTAGAGTTACTATGACTACAATTACCACAAGTACTAAGACTATCTTAAAAATTTTACTCATCTTAGTTCCCTCCTTGTGTATTTGATAATAATGCTTGTTTTTGGCTACTATCTAAACCATAAAAAATATTTTTCGCACCATCGCCATCTATTATGAATACTTTATTGTGCTGTAGTACATTTGAGATAGTATTAAAATACATTTGATTCATGACAATATCAGGTGATTTCTTATATATAGGAAGCAACTGTTCGAACTCAGCCACTTCACCTTGAGCTTGTAATACTATTTGTTGCTTATAAGCATTTGCTTGATCAACGATTCTCTGAGCTTTACCTTGTGCAACAGGAAGAACCCTATTTGCATAAGACTCTGCTTCGTTTTGTAGTCTAGCTTGATCTTCTCTTGCTTTTATAACATCATCAAAAGCATCTTTAACAGCATCTGGTGCTTGAGCAGGCTGCATAATAACATCACTTATATATATGCCAGATTTATACTCTTTTAATAAAGATTCCATTTCTTGCTTAACTTTACCGGCTATTGACGCTCTTTGCGTTGTTAAAATATCAGATAAATTACTATGCCCAATAACCTGTCTAACCGCACTTTCTAATGATTGCTGTAATAGTTGAGATGGATCTGTATTTGCAAATAAATAATCCTGTAAATTAGAAATACGATACTGTACTGTAAATGAAACATGTACAATATTTTCTTCTGAAGTTAACATATCCCTCTTCAAAGAAATTGTTTTTAATTCTTGAACATTTTCTTTACGAATTGTATCTATTCCTATCGGATACCAGTGCAGACCTGGTTGAACCATTTTTGTAAACTTACCAAGTCTAAGTACCGCAGCTTGCTCAGCAGGTTGAACAACATAAAAGCCGAAACCTACCCATCCAACTACTATAACCCCTATAACAATAGCAGCTATTTTTTTAATAGGCGGTTTTTCAAATATTGGATTGTTCTTATTGGCATTTTTAGAATAAATACTTTCATTATCATCATCATTCTTTTTCTTCTTTTTACCGAAGAACTTCTTAATCATTTCTTCCAAATCTGGAGGTCCTTGCTCAGAGTTTTTACTCCAAAAACATTTTTTCTTTAGTCTTTTTATCATAAATGAAGTATTCCTATATTTTTACAATAGTATTTTATGCTTATAACTTACCTATTATATATAAAAAATTATACATTTTTTGCACTATCTGCAAATAATTAACAAATGCTTACACTTGTAATATTGAATAACTAAAGATATAGCTCTAAAATTGAAAGTGAGACTAATTTCTTAAGGAAAGAATTATGAGAATTGCGATAAATGGAATTGGTATAGCAGGACCAACTTTAGCGTGGTGGCTTAGAGAGTATGGTTTTGAACCTGTTATTTTTGAAAAGTCTCCTGAGTTTAAATCAGGGGGGCATCTAGTGGATTTTTGGGGACATGCCTGTGAAATAATGGACAAAATGGGACTTCTTGAGCAATTAAAACAAGAATCTTACCAAATTAAGCATATCCACTGCTTTGATGAGAATGGTAGAAGATCTTCAAAAGTAAATATTTCTTCACTTATCAAAGAAAATTATGGCGAATTTTTAAGTGTTAAGCGCGGAGACATTTCAAAAGTCATTTATAATGCTTGTAAAGGAATGGATATAAGGTTCGGCACATCTATAGAAAGCTTAGAAGAACAAGAAGATGGTGTAACTGTTCACCTTTCTGATAAAACTACAGAGAAATTTGACCTTGTTATAGGGGCTGATGGCTTACACTCTCATATTCGCTCATTAGTGTTTGATAAGTCAGAGTATGAAGAATATGATTTAAATAAATATATTGCCGCGTTTTCTATAAAGGACTATAACCATTATGAAAAATTTACTTATGCAATAAGTGTTGGCAATAATAAACAGGTCGCTAGAGTTTGCTTAGATGAGAAAGAAACCCTAGTAATGTTTACTCTTGATGCAAATTTAGTTGAAAAAGTCCCAACTACTTTAGAAGAAAAAAAACAAGTTCTACGCTCAGTATTTAAAGATAATAAATGGGAAACACCTGATATCCTTGCTAGACTTGATAATGTTGAATATATTTATTTCGACAACGTAAGCCAAGTAAAAATGGATAACTGGTATAAAGGACGTGTTGCTTTAGTTGGAGATGCTTCTTCTTGCCCTTCTATACTAATGGGTTTAGGAAGTATGTTTGCAATAGTTGAGACTTATATACTAGCTGGTGAATTATATAAAGCCAAAGGTGACTATAAAGTAGCTTTTGAACAATGGCAAGATAAATTAAAAGATATAATCAACAGAAAACAAAAAGTTGGCTTATCAAACTTATCCTTAGCAGCATCAGATGAGATTATAAAAAAATACCTTTCTACAATCACAGTTAAAATATCTTCAACACCAGTTGTATCAAAATTTATTGGTGCTGGAATCTTTAATGATCAAATAGAGCTACCTGATTATAAAAAAGATTAATCCTTAATAAAAAATTCTTCTAAATTTAAATCAAAATCTCGACTAAACCTTTCAAAATCATCTTCAGATATTTTTATATCTAGTAAATAGTTACCTTGCTCAGAAATATCTTCATTATCAACTACACCTAATTCATACATCATAGCTCTAACCTTAGAATATTTAGGCGGCAATTCTAAAGTACCATTTATCCATGATTTATTAAAAAATGTAGCCAATGCTTCATAGAATTCATCAATACCTTGACCTGTCTGAGCAGATAGATAAACCCTAGCTACTACGCTACTATCAGAATCATCTAATTGAACAAAACTTGGTGAAATGTCATCTAGTTTATCTATCTTATTGTACACACAGACCATTTCTTTATCTGCTATACCTATTTCTTTCAGGACTCTTTCAACCTGATCAATATAACTTTTATAATCTTCATCAGCATAGTCAATAACATGAACTAAAAGATCTGACTCTATAGCCTCTTCTAAAGTTGCATGAAATGCTTCTACTAAATCATGTGGCAAATTTTTGATAAAACCTACAGTGTCAGAAAATATAACTTCTCCTAACTTAGGTACTATTACTTTACGCAATGTTGGATCTAAAGTTGCAAAAAGCTGATCTTTTGCTAAGACCTGAGCATCTGTAATTTTATTAAATAGTGTAGATTTACCAGCATTTGTATACCCTACAAATGAAATTGTTGGAATATTATTTTTCTTACGCGAAGATCTACTTAAGTCACGATGATGTTTTACTTTATTAAGCTTTTGCGTAATTTGTTTGATTCTTTGTCTAATTAAACGTCTATCAATCTCAAGCTGAGTCTCACCTGGACCACCTCTGACACCAATACCACCTTTTTGTCTTTCTAAGTGAGTCCAACCTTTTACTAGACGTGTTGATTGATAGTTTAGCTGAGCAAGTTCAACTTGAAGTTTACCTTCATGAGTTTTAGCCCGTAATGAGAATATCTCTAGAATCAGTCTAGTTCTATCCATAATTTTACATTCTAGAAACTCTTCAATATTACGCTCTTGAGATGGACTTAATGGATGGTTAAAAACTACTAAATCCGCCTTTATTTCATCACGTTTATTTTTTACCATCTCCATTTTACCCATACCACAGAAGTATTTGATATCAGGCTCAGGATGATTAAAATCTAAGCTCTCTAAAACGACCTTATCAGCAGCTAAAACTAAACCCTCAAGTTCAGCTAGATCTGCATTAAGTTCACGATGGTATTTAAAATTTATATTTACAAGTAGACACTTACTACCCGCTTCATAAGATTGGAAAAATTCCATTTAATCTAATCTGCTCCTAATGAACATAAATATTTTGAAATAAGTATATCAGCTAATTTTCTTTGCGTCAGGATATGCACAAACAATATTTGAAAATTACTTATACTAAAGAATAAAAAGAGATGCTTAATCTAAATATCAAGCTAGTAATGAGAGAGTAGATAGAATTATTATTCGTTAGTATTGCCTTCGTTCTCTTGAGCTTCAAGTTCATCAGAGTGAACATCAGCAACATTTTCATCTTGCTCTTCATTTGAGTTTTGATGATATGGGTTAAAAGAGCTATAAACCATTCTTACACTTTTAGCAGGTACTATAGTAGAAATAGCATGCTTATAAACCATTTGATTTACAGTATTTCTAAGTACGATACAGAACTGGTCAAAAGCTTCTACTTGACCTTGTAATTTAATACCGTTTACAAGATAAACAGATACGCTAACTTTTTCTTTTCTTAAAGCATTTAAGAATGGGTCTTGTAAAGATGATATTCTTGACATTGTTTCACTTCCTTTTAATTATTTTGTTATAGTTATTATTTTATCAAGTTTAACAATTAAACTTCGCCGTATATTCTAACAATATTTAAACCTATCAGCAAATATTAATTTTAAGCAATAAAAAGATACATGTTTTAATTGCTTATAAGAAAATTATATTAGCTATATAAGTAATAATGATAATCAATCTCATCTTTACTATTCCAATTTAATTCTACTTCATATAAAATTGTCGTCATACGTCTTAATATTTTCTTATATTACTCAACAAATAGGAAGATTCTAAAACATTTAAGGAAGGCTTTGATGGCATATATCTTCAGAAGTTTTACTATATATTTTTTATATATGCTTAGTTTTGAATATTTATTAGCTCAACCAAAGGAAAGCTCATCAGTCAAAGAAACAGCAATACAACTACAGCAGCAGATACAAAGTCTTCAAAATGAAATCAAAGAACTGGAATACTCAGAATTTCAAGAAAATAATAACTCTTCATTCTCCACATACTCATCTGTAGTAACAGATAACTCTGAAGTTTCTGAAAATCCCCTCGATAGAAACTTGATAAAACAAGATAGAATGGAAATAATGCAAAATGTAAATGCAGATAATCAAATTATAGATCTAAAAAATGAACCTTTAGGGGGTGTATTTAATACAAAAGGAGGTATTAATGTAGGAAATATGCCAGCTATTACAAATAGAGGTCAAGTGGCATTTTTGGGTGCGTACTCTGGTAATAACGAAATTCCAATTGGTCAAATTTCTTCTACACTATTTGCTACAACAGTACTAGGACAAAGAGATAAGTTCAGTGATTATGAAATATTTTTAGGTGGATTTATTGGTATTGATGCCCAAACATGGTTTGGAGATAGTCTAAAAAGAGTAGACTTTAATGGTAAACCAACATCTTCTTTCTCGAAAAATGGTCAAAATATATATCTGACATCAGCTACACTATATTTTTTAGCAAATGCAGGAGAATATCTTACAGCATCATATGATGTTAGCGCAAATGAGGATGGTGATTTTTTCATAAACAATGCTTTTGCAATATTTGGCAATCTCACTGTTTCTCCATTTTTTGTAACAGCAGGAAGAAGTCCTCTTACGGTTGCTAATTTTGGTGGAGGTGGTACTTATGTTGGAAGTGTTGCTGACTATCTTGGTGTAGGTCGAGCGACAAATGTATCTTTAAACTATAAAAGTGACACAACAAATATAAGTGTAGCTGCATTTGGAACAGATGATCAAACAGCAAATTTCTCAGCTGGTTTCTTTTATGGTGACTCATGGACAAAAGATTTATCGGTAGGTTTTAACACAGGTTATGTGTATAACCTAAATGGTGCTGAGAATCTTAGCATACCAATGATTGCTCCAGGAAAAACTATAGGAGCTTATAATATTGATACTAACGTAGCATACAATATCGGTACAGGAGTATTACAAGTTAATGTCGGATGGGTAACAACTACAGGAGCTGCTGATTTTAATGGCACAGGGGATGACGTTTTTACAGGAGCATGGTATATAGGTGGAAACTATTCTTTAAATCTTGCTGAAAGAGACACCAACTTTACTGTTGGCTATGGCCAAACATATAATGCTGCTGCTACTCCTATGTCTATACCTGCTAGCCCTTTTCAAGATGGTTTATCAGCTTCTGGTATTAAAAATCAATTAGTTTTTTCTGCTCAGCGTGCTTACTTCGACAACAATGTACTATTTGGACCAGAATGGGCTTATCAAAAGTTTTATGATGGCAGTAGTATGAATACAATTACTTTAGATATCTCTATATACTTATAAATTTATTTAAGTAATTTTAACTAATGAAAAAATCTAAAACTTCTGATTCTTTGTTATCACTCTCCATTTCAATAGTTTTAATTTCATCTTGCCAATTACGAATCCAAGTAAGTTGACGTTTAGCAAGTTGACGTGTTGCTACAATACCTTTTTTAACAAATTCATCATAGCTAATACTACCATCTAAATACTCCCAAGCTTGGCGATAACCCACACTTCTAACTGCAGTAGTATCTTTTGTTAGTTTGGGATTTTTTCTAAGCTCTTGAACCTCATCTAAAAAACCATGATCTAACATCTGTTTAAACCTAATCTCAATATTTTTATGAAGTATTGATCTATCATTTGGAACTATGGCACATAGTTTTAACTCTTCTTCTAAACCACCAACTTTTGAAGTCTTGACAAGCTCAGAATATTTTTGGCCACTTATCATAATCACCTCTAAAGCTCGAAAAATCCTCTGTTGATCATTTTGATTTATTTTTTGTGCCGACTCAGGGTCCATTCTTTTTAACTGTTGATGTAGATATTCTAGACCTTTTGCTTTTTTTTCTAATTCTAACGTTTGTCTTATCTCAGGTTTACTTTCTGGTAAGTTTGATAATCCTTCTATTAGACCTTTAAAATAAAGCATAGTTCCACCAACTAGTAAAACTTCTTTATCTCTTAACCAAATTTCCTTCTTAAGCTTATTAACACTTGATATAAAATCAGCAACAGAAAAACTCTCGGTAGGCTTTATTATATCGATAAGGTGATGTTGTATACCCGCTTGCTCTTCTAGTGTAGGTTTAGCAGTACCAATATCCATCCCCTTATAAACAAGTGAAGAATCTACGCTTATTATTTCTGCATTAATTTTTTTTGCAATAGATATTGAAAGAGATGTTTTACCAGAAGCTGTCGGTCCAGCTATCGCATAAATTGACTTATTCATTTAGATATTTTTATAATTCACTTTAACAGAGATCTCTTTTTTAAGAGATTGTAAATAAAAATTTTGCTCTTCTTGTTTATAAGCATTAGTTACTTGGCTAGGAATAGCATTTTTCTTATTTGATTTAACTGGCTCAACTTTTGCAACTTTATAAACATAGATATCATCATTTTTATCCTGATAAATATGATATTGATTGTTATTGTTAAATAAAACATAATTAGCAAAACCTTCGGTAAAATCTTTTGCTTTAGATTCACTAGATATAGTAGCCTTACTAAAATCTTGATTTGCTTTTTTACCGCTCTCAAGGCTATCTAATAACTTTTGCGATTTTTGTATAGCTAATTCTTGAGATTTTTGTTCAACATATGCTTTTGTTACAGAATCTTTAACTTTAGCAAGCTTTTGTTGGGTAGCTGACTTTGAACTATCTACCTGATAAACTAAAAGCTTATCATTAGATATTGCTATACTTGAATATTTATCACTATTTATAAAGAATAAACTATTCTTAATTCCATCTAATGATGATTTAGCATTATTAGTGATACTTGAGGTTTTTACTTTACCCAACTTAGTCTCTAATTTACCAAATTTAATACTATCAACATTTTGAGAGTAGGAATTAAATTGTTCTAATGCTTTTCTATTTTGAATAATCTTAGCAATAGTTTTTTTAGTTTTATCATCAAATTTTGTGAATAAATCTTTGTGAGTATTAAAATAGTTCTGCAATACTTGATCACTAATTTTTTCTTTAGATAGAAAAGCATTTTTTGAAATTATAAAGTAACTAACTTTTTTACTCGCTGGAGTAACATATTCAGCCTTATGCTCATTATAATACTTCGCTAATTCTTCATTAGTTGGTTTTATTTGTGCTTTTAAAGAACTAGGCTGAATTTTGATGTACTTTATTTGCTTATCTACAGAGTAAATACTAGATAATGATTTATTTTCATAATCAGTTATAAATGAGGTTTGTGATATAGTTTGAGGAATTATCGTAGCTAATATATTCTGAGATACTAATTGCTCTAACCTATCCATTCCACCAAGATAGCCTATTACTTGCTTTAATTTATCACTGGAGAATTTACCATCTTTACCAAAAAACATCGGATTATTAAAAATAGCTGATTGTAATGCTAACTTAGATACCGCTATATTTTTTTGTGCCGCTGCTAATATTAAGTACTGATTTACCATTTGTGATAAAACTTGAATTTTCTGTTCCTTAGTTTTAGCTTTTTGAGCGTATTGCTGGAACTGTTGATAACTTATTTCATTATCACCAACTTTTGCAACATATGAACGACTACCGCCACCCATATTTGTAAAAAAGAAACTCATTCCAGAGATTACAAATATAAAACTTATAGAAATAACCACTATCCAAGTAAATGGTCCTTTTAATCTATCATTAAAAGACTGCAACATTTTTTCAACCTTAAATTAATAACTCTTATTAAATTTATAAATATTATAGATAAAAAAAAGGCATACTGTTAAGCATGCCCTTCAAAAAAACTAACTTTTTTAAAGTTTTTTTATTTTACTGCATCTTTAAGACCTTTACCAGCTTTGAAGCTTGGAACTTTAGAAGCAGCAATTTGAATTGTTTCGCCTGTTTTAGGATTTCTACCTTCTCTAGCACTTCTTTCTTTAACTTGGAAAGTACCGAATCCTACAAGTGTTACGCTATCGCCTTTCTTAAGAGCTTTAGTTACCGCTTCAATAGTAGCGTCTAAAGTACTTCCAGCAACTTCTTTAGTAACATCAGCTTCTTTCGCTATAGCACTTACTAGTTCACTTTTATTCATCTTTAAAACTCCTTTTGTTTTATAAATCGATATATTACCAATTACGGTTATAACACTAAAAATATAGTGTTTCAATACCAAAACACTAAAAAACCCTCTCTAATACCTCTTTTATGTTATTTACAGGGGTTATTTCTAGTTTTTCTGTAATTTCTTTGTCTACATCTGCAAGGTTTTTAACATTCTGTTTTGGTATCAAAACTTCCTTAATTCCACCTCTTAAGGCTGCTAAAAGTTTTTCTTTTAAGCCACCAATTGGTAATACATCACCACGTAATGTTACCTCACCAGTCATAGCAATATCATTTCTTACTGGTTTATCCGTATATACAGACACTAAAGCCGTAGTCATTGCAATACCAGCACTTGGTCCATCTTTAGGAGTTGCTCCCTCAGGTACGTGAATATGAATATCTTTTTTCTCATAAAAATCATCTGCAAGTTTATAATCTTTAGAGATTGAGCGCATTACACTAAATGCTGCATCAATAGATTCTTTCATTACATCACCTAGACTACCTGTATATTTAACTTTGCCTTTACCAGGCATAGCTAAGGCTTCAATTGTGAGAAGCTCACCACCTACAGATGTCCACGCAAGACCTGTAACTTGTCCTACTTTTGCTTTAGTATTCTTAACACCATAATCATACTGATGAACACCTAAGTATTCTTCAAGGTTTTTTGGAGTTATTGAAATTTTGCCATGTTCAGGGTCTTTAAGAAGATTCTTGACACCTTTACGACAAATTCCATCTATCTTTTGCTGTAAATTTCTTACACCGGCTTCTCTAGTATAGTATCTAACTACATCTAAAATAGCTTTAGGAGTAAAGTTGATCTCTTTCTTAGTTAAGCCATTATTATCTAAAGCTTTTGGTACAAGATACTGCTTAGCGATAGCTTGTTTTTCAAGCTCTGTATAACCAGATAAATTAATAATCTCTAATCTATCTCTTAGTGCAGGATCTATATCTAATGAGTTAGCTGTTGCAACGAACATTACCTTTGATAAATCATAATCTATTTCAAGATAGTGATCATTGAAAGTATTATTTTGCTCTGGATCTAACACTTCTAGTAACGCTGCTGAAGGATCACCTCTAAAGTCAGAAGAGACCTTATCAATTTCATCTAATAAGAAAAGAGGATTCTCTGTTTTTGATTTAATTATCTTTTGGATAATCTGTCCCGGCATAGAACCAATATAAGTACGACGATGACCTCTAATCTCAGATTCATCACGAACTCCACCTAATGCCATACGCACATATTCTCGACCAGTGGCTCTAGCTATAGATTGGCCTATAGATGTTTTACCAACACCTGGAGGACCTACTAAACATAAAATAGGAGCCTTGGTATTGCTATCTCTTTTTATCTGAACAGCTAAATGCTCAAGAATTCTTTCTTTTACCTTTTTGATACCGTAATGATCTTTTTCTAACACTTTCTCAGCTAAGTTAATATCTTTTTTAACTTTTGCTCTTTTACCCCAAGGTAAAGAAAGAATAGTTTCGATATAATTTCTCGATACAGCTGATTCTGAAGAAGATGGAGGCATTGCTTTGAGTTTTTTAAGCTCCTTTAAGCACTTTTCTTTTGCCTCTTCAGACATTTTAGTATTTTCTATTCTTTTCTTAAGTGCAGAAACTTCAGACTCTTCATCAGCTTCTCCAAGCTCTTTATAAATAGCTTTTACTTGCTCATTTAAGTAATATTCACGTTGATTTTTGTCAACTTGTGATTTCACTCTATCTTTTATTTTTGCTTCAAGCTCAAGTATTTCTAACTCTTCATAAAGACATGAAAGCAGTAATAATGCTTTTTTCTTTATATCTGATACTTCAAGGATCTTTTGCTTCTTAGCAATTTCTGAGTTAAGAATTGTAGCAACCTCATAAATAAACTTATGTGGCTCTTCTGTGTTAATTAAAGCCGCTAAAGTTTCTTTGGAGACCTTACCACTAATATCAACAAACCTCTTAAGAGAATCAGAGATAGATAACAAAATAGCTTTTAATTCTTTATCAACTTGATCCGGGTTATAATTATCATCAATATGTAAATTATCTAAACTTGCATAAATGCACTCTTTTTCAAGTGTATATTTAGATACTAATCTTTTTGCAATACCCTCAACTATAACCTTTAAACTTCCGTCAGGAAGCTTCATAATCTGGACTATCTTAGCTAATGTAGCTATATCATAGATATTATCTACAACATCACCTGAACTAGAGCCATTTTTTTGAGTTGCTAATAAAATATAATTATTATAATTGTTTGATGCCTGTTTTACTGCTTCTATTGACTTTTTACGCCCAACATTAAGTGGGATAGTCATTGATGGATATATAACTACATCTCTAAGTGGGACAACAGGAACAACATTTAAGATTTCTGACATAAACTTACTATACTCCTGTAAATTGTTTTAGACTATATCTTTTAATTGCTTTTGCTCTTTTGTTTTACTTACTAATACAGGTTCTTCTTGTTCTAATATGACTTTATCATTGATGATAACTCTTTCAACATCTTGTGAAGATGGCACATGAAACATCAATTCAAGTAGAACATTCTCAAGAATAGTTCTAAGACCTCTAGCACCCGTTTTCTTAGCTATTGCTTTTTTAGCTATTTCTATAAGAGCTTCATCTGTAAACTCTATTTCAACATCATCAAACTTAAATAACTTAATATATTGTTTGATAAGAGCATTCTTAGGTTCTCTTAGTATCTTAACTAAATCTTCTTCTTTTAACTCATTTAAAACCGTAACTATTGGTAAACGACCAATAAGCTCTGGAATAAGACCAAATCTCGTTAAATCTTCACTCTCGACTTTTTGCATTAGTTTTTCAGTATCAAGGTTATCTTTTTGGCGAATAACATCAGCATTAAAACCAATACTTACTTTATCCATTCTATGTTTAACAACCTTTTCTATACCTGCAAAAGCTCCACCACAAATGAATAATATATTTGAAGTATCAACCTGAATCATATCTTGATTAGGGTGTTTCCTACCGCCTTTAGGAGGTACAGATGAAACAGTACCTTCAATAAGTTTTAATAATGCCTGTTGAACACCCTCACCCGATACATCACGAGTGATAGATGAACTTTCAGATTTTCTTGCAATCTTGTCTATTTCATCAATATAGATAATACCCTTTTGTGCTTTAGCAACATCAAACTCAGCATTTTGTAATAACCTTACAATGATATTCTCAACGTCATCACCAACATATCCAGCTTCTGTAAGAGTTGTTGCATCAGCAATAGCAAAAGGAACATTTAATTGTTTTGCTAAAGTTTGAGCAAATAATGTTTTTCCTGAACCTGTAGGACCAATTAATAAAACATTACTTTTTTTAAGTTCTGTATCATCATCCTGTGTAGCATCGGATGTGATTCTTTTGTAGTGATTATATACAGCTACAGATAACACTTTTTTGGCGTTATCTTGACCAATAATATAATCATCAAGATATTTTTTTATTTCTATAGGCTTTGGCAACTTATCAAAAGTAATATCTTGAGTAGTATCTACTCCTGTTGTACTTTGAATTTTAGTTGCACATTTACTAACACATTCATTACAAATATTACCATCTCTACCAGAGATAATACTTTTAACCTCTTGTTGTGATTTTCCACAGAAAGAACAATATAGAATTTTAGCCATTTTAAAACTAGACTTCCTTTATTTATTTTATTATTGCATCACGAGATTCAATAACATGATCTATTAGACCATATTCTTTTGCTTCATCTGCCATCATAAAGTTATCTCTATCAGTATCTCTAACAATAGTTTCAAGATCCTGACCTGTATGATGTGCTAACACCTTATTTAATCTTTCTTTGATACGTAAGATATTTTTAGCATGAATTTCAATATCAGATGCCTGACCTTTAAAACCACCTAAAGGCTGATGAATCATAATCTGTGAACTTGGTAAACTATATCTTTTACCTTTTGTACCACCAGCTAATAAGAGTGAGCCCATACTAGCAGCTAAACCAATACAAATAGTATTAACATTTGGCTTAATAAACTGCATAGTATCATAAACACCCATACCTGCTGTAACCATTCCTCCTGGAGAATTTATATAAAAATAAATATCTTTATCAGGATCTTCTGATTCTAGAAATAACAGCTGCGCAATAACTAGATTAGCTGATTGATCATTTACTTCACCATTCAAAAAAACTATACGCTCTTTTAATAGCCTTGAGTAAATATCAAAAGCTCTCTCACCGCCAGCTGTTTTCTCAACAACAGTAGGAACTAAATTATTAGTTATCATTTATAACCTCTCTTTATAAGCTAGCTTACATTCCAGCTTGTTGAGCTTGCATATTTTCTTTTATAATTTCAAAGAAATCTTCTTCTTTTTCTGAAACTTGAGCTTGATCTAGTACCCAATCAGTAAGTTTGTTTTCAATAACTAAAGCTTTCAAATTAGCGATTTCTTTTTCATTTTTCTTGATTTCTTGCTTAGTTTTTTCTGGCTCTTCATAAGCTTGAACCATCTCATCTAATAAGCTATCAACTTCTTCATCTGTAGCTTCAAATTTTTGTGATCTCATAACACTATCAAGTACTAAACTAGTCTCAACTTTTTGCTTAGCATTATCTTCAAATAAGTTATCAGGTAATTGATTAACATCAAAGCCTTGAGCACCACCCATTTGTTTAACTAAGTTTTCCTTAGCAGCATCAATTTCTCTTTTGATCAGAGCTTTTGGAGTTTCAAATTCAGCAATCTCTCTTAAACCTTTGAATACTTGCTCTTTTACTTTTCTTTGTAAAATGAACTTAAGTTCACGTTGCATGTTTTCTTTGATCTCATCTTCAAAAGTATCCACACCACCTTTTACGCCAAATTTCTTAACGAATTCTTCGTCAACTTCTGGTAATTCAGCTTGTTGGATTTTCTTAACTGTAATATCAAAAGTAGCCTCTTGTCCTGCAAGATCTTTATTTTGATATTCTTCAGGGAATGTTACAGTGATAGTTTTTTGCTCATCTTTGTTCATACCGATGATACCATCTTCAAAACCTGGAATCATTTGACCAGAACCAATTACAAGTTCTTGATCATTTGCTGTACCACCTTCGAAAACTTCACCATCTTTCTTACCAACGAAATCAATAACTACTTTATCATCTTTCTCAACAGCTCTTTCTACTTCTTTAAAAGTTGCTAACTGCTTTCTTAAGTTCTCGATCATTTGCTTAACTTCGTTATCACCAAGTTCAACTGTTGGTTTTTGAACTTCAATCTTTTCAAAACCAGAAACTTCAAACTCTGGGAAAAGCTCAAGATTTGCTACAAATTTAAGAGGTTCACCTTCTTTGTTTTCTTTAAGATCAACTTCGATACCTGCAACTGCTAGTTTTTCATCTTGGATTGCTTTTGAATATTTCTGAGGAATTACATCAGAGATAACTTCCATACGGATTTGCTCACCATATTTTTTCTTAACCATACCAGCTGGTACTTTACCTGGTCTAAAACCATCCATCTTGATAGTTTTTGCAGTTTGATTAACTCTTTTATTTACTTCAGTATCAACTTCATTTGCTGGAACTTCAATTAGTAATGAGCAATTAATCCCTTCTTTCTTCTCTACAGTAACTTGCATTATTAAGTTTTCCTTTTATTTATTTAACAATTTTCTAGTAGCAAATTTTAACTTTCATCTATTAGATTGTCTATATCTTTATCATCAAATATATGACAAGCTAAAGCTTTTGTTGTAAAATCTAGCTATTTCTAATAAAACTAATATCATCTATGGTAACCATTATTATAAGTACTTGTCTACTCATAACACCATTTATAATCGCTTTTTTGCATTCAAGTATTATTTACAACAAACACTATGCTAATGTCTATGCAAATTACTTTATTGCTAGCAATATAAGTCTTATTACTCTCATAAATAGCTATGCTTATTTAGTATATGGAGACAGCATGAGTAAATTTCAAGGATGGATTTTCACTCCGGCTGTTTTTCAGATAGGAATTTTCCAGTTATGCCTATTTATATTCTCAATTTTAGCACTCTTTAAAAATTCTCAATTTAAAGCTGCTTGCTTGATATTTTTCACTATTTATACAATCCTAGACTCTTTAACTCTATTTAGCGGTTCTGTTTATAATCAAACTGTTGAAGCTGTATTTTTCATAAATTTAATTGCTGCTTTGATTGCCTATATTTTATATAAGTTTTTAAGTAAAATTTAAAAACTTATAATAGACTCCATGCTGTAATGTCATGCCAACATGGTAGACCTCAAGGTAGACTTGCTGGACATAATGCTATACATCATTTATTAGGTATCCCAGAAATGGAAGAATACTATCAGCCAAATTATGTAACATGTGTTGATTTAGGTGATTATGGAGGACTATATACAGAAGGATGGGAAAGAAAAGTTAAAAAGTTTGGTATAGAAGCTAGAGAAATCAAGAAACATATCAACCTTGTAAGAATATATCCGCCCCATAGAAGAGATGAAATAGGTATTTTTAAAGAAGCCGACGAACTTCAGTTTATAGCTCCTCATGACTCTCATGAGATTGCTAAGAAGGCTAAGTGAAATTTAAGATAATCACTTTTCATGATGATATAAATATTCTATTAATAAACTTAATAACGTAGTTATTTTTTTGATGACCATACTATTGTAAATAATGTTTCTTCTTCACTTAACTCAATAACTTTTTTAGTTTCTAAAATATCATTTATAGAAACATATTTAGATGTTTCATCAAGAGCTATAAATATTTGCTTGCTATAGCTATTATATTCTTCTACAACTTTTTCAACTCTTTTAGGCTCTATATGTTTAAAAACAGGTAAATCATGAACTAAAATAGGTAAATTAGTTAGACTTAAAATAGTTAAATCAAATGATATTAAGTCAGTATAAGCAGTTCCTGTCCCTGTATCCCAACTTTTTTCAAAAAAATATTTATTTTCATCAATTTCAAAACTAGGGCTATTATCTTTCCCATAAATTCTTCTGCTTATCTTTTGCATTTTCTCATTTATTGCATCCTGAATTTTAGGACATACTTTATTCCTTTCTTTAATTAACTTTAACTTAAGATTTTCAAGATCTTCTTTCAACTTATTATCTTTGTTAAAAGTTTCATTTTGTTTTTCTAGCAAATCTTTTTCTTTTATTTTTTCTGCTAACACTAAAAATAAGGGATTATTAGCATCATCTATATCTTTTATTTTATCATTAATATCTATGATACTTTTTTCAATATCTAATAAAACTTGAGAAGAAGCATCAATATCTTCTTTTATATTTTTTCTTAATATTTTTGCTAGCTTTTTATGGAATGTATCTACTCTAGCTAATTTAGATTTATTTATTGAAGGAAAATATTTTTCAATATTTTCATAAGTTTTCCTACCTAATTTAAAGTCATTTGATAAATTAAAATTTAACCTTTCAACATTTCTCTCTAGCTGAAATCTTTGATTTTTTAATTTATTAAGTTCCGATATTAATAACAAATTTTCTTCACTCAACTTTTCATGTTCACTTGCTATACTAATGCTTTGCTGAATTTCCTTGATTTGCTTCTCTAAAAGACCTATGTTTTTTAAGTTTTTCTCATAACTTTTTTTCGTTAATTTCTTTGCAAAATCAAAATTATACATATTTTTTATTGTGTCTTTTTCTGATTTTGTATTTTTTTCTTCTTCACTTAAATGAAGTATATCTCCATATTTATCAAAAAGTTTTATGACCCTATCTACAGAGGCTTTATTAGTTTCTTTTGCGTTAGCTCTGAGTGGCTCTTTCGTATTATCTTCAGATTTACCCCATATTCTTATAAAACACGAAACTAGATCTCTGAACGTACTGCCTTTATATGCTATATGATATTTTTCTTGCAAAAATTTACAAAAATCATCAAGACTTATAGTTTCTTGATGCTCATACAACTCATTACATTGAGAAATTTTTTTGGAATCTAAAGTACCTCTTTTAAAAAAGTACTTTTTATCAAAAGAAAATGAGAAATAGAATTCATGCTCTCCTAAATTTTTAATAACATCTTTACTATGAGAAATATAGCTATTACCTCCAAAAATAAAATCTATTATTAAAAGAAGATTAGTTTTCCCAATAGAATTAGTCGCTTGGTTATCTCCTAATACAACATTTAAGCCTTCATGAAATTCAATAACTTTTTTCCTAAAAATATTACTCCTAATTTCTAGTAACATATTTTATATCTCCATTATCTCCTAAATCGATTAGCTCTAAAGCATACAGTAAATCTAATGTAAAAATAAATTCCTCAACATTATCAAAATATTTCTTTAATTTTGTATAGAGATCAGAAACTTCTACTATTCCATTATTTTTTTCTAAAATAATTATCATTTTTGAGAAAATAGACTTTTCAATCTCAATAAACTTATTTGGAAACAGCATCAAAAACCTCACAATTTTGAATAAAAAAAGCAATAACAATTCTAATAACTACTTCACTTTGATTAGGATTTAATGATTTTAAATGCTCCAATATTATTTGATAGATTTTTTCTTTTTCATCATCATATTTTTTAGCTTTTAGATATAGAATTTTAATTTGGGAAGCTATAATATCTCCACTATCTCCAAAATTTCGCAATATTTTTCTTACTATATTAAAGTACTGATTTACATAATTTTTAATATCATTAATAAAAATAATCTTTTCACCCTTTAATTTGCTCTCAACCTTCGAGACATCATAATTTAACTCTACCCCTTGAAGATCATTAATGCTTTCAATATTTTTAAAGATCTCTCTTAACTCATTTTCAATGTTACAAGTATATAAATCTTTTCGCAGTTCATGTTTTTTGATTAATTTCTTTTTTAAAGAAACTAATGCCCTATATTTTTCTAAAGTCTTAACTCTATCAAAATCATTATGGTTATTTTTACACAAATAAATTAAGTTATTTACATCATTAGGATCATCAGAAAATAATTTTTCTTCGTTCCGTAATAGTTCTATATCTTCTTTTGTAGGATTAAGTGGGTATATATGAGCAATATCAGCACTGACTTTTACAAACTGGCCATTTTCTTTCTTTTCTATCAATGGTTTATTACATAGAGGACACTTTGAATCAACTTCTGCCAGTAAATGCGAAACTATATTTTTAGAGAATTTTTTTCTATTATTACTCACCTATAAATCTCCCCTTACACTTGCAAATAGTTTTAAGAATATTCATTTATATGATTAAAAAATATTAAAACATTTAAATACATGACATAAATTAATAATATGATTATTAATAAGATTTTTCTATAAAAGAATGAGATAAGATTTTAAATAGTTAAAATTAGAGAATAAATTACTGACAATATCTAGACTTGATATCTTTGATAGCTTGAGCGTACATAGCGTCCATCTCAGTTCTAGAGCCTACACCACCACCAATTTCATAAAGTTTACCATCACCTACACCGTAGATAGCAGCATGAACTGTAAAGTCTAAACCTTTCTTAGACCAAGCATCGCTTACTACAGTAGTCTTACATAAATTAAGAGCTTGATGAAGTGCATTAAGCTCACACATCATATCAACCTTTTTCTTTGTATACTCTTCTTCGTTATCTTTTAGGTAAGCTAAAGTTTCTTCAACAAATTTCTTATTCTGCTCTTTTATTTCACGAATAGAAGTTAGCCAGTTATCAATTAGACCATAACTTTTATCTCTAACAACTGTTTCAACACCGCCACAAGCATAGTGTCCGCATACAATAATCTTCTTAACTTTAAGAACTTCGATAGCAAATTGCAGCACTGATAGACAGTTTAAGTCAGTAAGAGAAACTACATTTGCAATATTACGATGAACAAACACTTCACCAGGGATCAAGCCACAAACTTGGTTAGCAGGTACACGACTATCTGAACATCCTATCCAAAGATACTCTGGAGATTGCCCCTTTGATAATGTTTCAAAAAAACCAGGATTAGTCTTTTCGATCTCTTGCGCCCACTCTCTATTACCTTTTATTAACTCAGCTATATCACTCATGTTTTCTCCTTATATTATCTGAATATTTTTTCATATATTATACTTCATATACTATATTAGAATATTTTAATGAACAAGTTTTTATTTGATTAATCTGACTAGATTGTTACTTCACCTTGCAAAGAAGTATTAAAAGCATCTTTAATTTGCTGCTGAGAAATACCTGGCTGACTAAGCAAATAAAAAAGCTTACCTAATGCTGCTTCATCTGTCATATCATAACCTGATACAACTCCAGCATCTACAAGCCCTCTAGCTGCTTTATAAGTTTGCATTTTTACACTACCATACATACATTGAGTACAGTTGACTATTACAACCCCTCTTTTATCAGCTTTTGACAATGTCTTATGAATATTAGGATCATCCATCATATTACCAGAACCATAAGTTTTTAAAATTAGCCCCTGTAACGGAGGTTCAAGAACTGCTTCTAATATATCATTATCCATACCTGGAAAAACACTCAGAATTGCTATTTTAGGAACCCCAAAAGTTTCTAATGTTGGTATATCATAATTATCAGATCTCTGCCATAATCTTCTTTTTTTAACCTCAATATCAATTCCTACCTTTGCTAAACTAGGATAATTCGGAGAGTCAAAAGCCTCAAAATCTGTAGCCGATATCTTCGTAGTTCGATTACCACGCATAAGTCTTTGGTTAAAATAAACACAAACTTCTTTAATATCGTCACTACATGCAAATATCAAACTATTTAAAATATTTGATATAGCATCAGACCTTATTTTTGATATTGGAATCTGTGAACCTGTAACAATTACAGGTTTTTGAATCTCCCCAAGCATAAAAGATAATACTGAAGCTGTATAAGCTAAAGTATCTGTACCATGTAGAATTACAAAACCATCATAATCTTCATAATTTTTTATTACGTCTAAAGCTAAAGATACCCACCTTTTAGGGTTTATATTTGATGAGTCTATTAAATTTGTATATTCTTTAATCTTAAATTCAGGCATATTGTATTCATAAAAATCTCTAATACCTTCGACAGTTTTTGTCAAATATCCTGGTTCAACATCGTACCCTTGCTCTGTACTAATCATACCAATAGTACCACCAGTGTATAAAACGAGAATCTTCTTATGGCTAAGATTTTCCATTTTTATTTTTTCTCCATTAATTCAGAAATAGCTTTATTTGCAAGCTCATCTGCTTTTTCATTACCTTGGTTACCACTATGGCCTTTAACCCAACTCCAAGTAATATTATGGACTTGGCTTAGATTATCAAGCTCCTGCCATAAATCTTTATTTTTCACTTCCTTCTTAGCAGCTGTCTTCCAACCATTAGCTTTCCAATTTGCTAACCATTGGTTAATACCATTTTGTAAGTACTTAGAATCAGTAAAAATAGTGATATCGCATTTTCTCTTTAAAGTTTCTAATGTCTTAATAGCAGCTAAAAGCTCCATTCTATTGTTAGTAGTTTCTTTTTCAGCGCCATATATTTCTTTTTCTACACCATTATAACTAAGTATAGCTCCCCAACCTCCTACTCCAGGATTACCTTTACAAGCTCCATCAGTATAAGCTATAACATTATTTTTCTTTGTGAATATCCCCATATATCTCCTTGACACAGTTACCACTGTATACTCGTTTTTTTTCTGACTCACTCACTAGATCAGATACTTTTAAGCCATCTACTATAAAATAATTATCCTTTTTAAAAATCGCAACAAAGTTTTTACTTACTATACGCTTAAATAAATCAATAAAAATATTCCGCGTTGGGTTTATTAGTTGGACTTTTTTACTAATAAATCCATTAGCTAAAAATTTTGATAAAACTTTATAGATCCTGATATCTCCTGAACATGCCACTATAACTTCGCCATCATCTGCTAGACAAAAATGTAATTGTTGCAGTAAAGATTTCATCTGTCTTGAACAAGGTAGAGAACTTTGATCCAAAATTATTAAATCAAAAAACTTATGTTCAAAAGGCCATGCTTCAATATCAAAAATACAGCCCTTTTGAGATTCTGTTTTTAAATATCCTGAGCAAACAACTTTTCTTAAGACATTAATTCTATCAAGATAGCTAACATCATTATTTGTGATAATAAGAGCTTTCTTATACCATCTTTGTGCAAGATATCCTGTTATAATTCGCTCTTTCACATCCATAAGATTATTAACCTACTAAAGTTTTCATTCTATCAAAGTAATCTGGGCAAGTCTTACTAACCGCTTCTGAATTATTTATAACAACACCATCATTTTTTAATCCTAAAAGAGCTAATGACATAGCAATCCTATGGTCATTAAAACTATCAACCTCTGCTGGTTGAAATTTACTTCTAGATGGTGATATTAAAATACTATCTTGTGTAGTTTCAACATGTATGCCAAGTTTTGTAAGTCCTTCTGCCATAGCAGATACTCTATCAGACTCTTGTCCTCGAGTATGGCTAAGCCCTGAAATATACGTATCTGAATCTGCAAAACAGGCGATTGCTGCTAAAGTCATAAACGTATCTGAGAAATTACGCATATTAACATTTATTCCTTTTAATTTTTCAGAGCCTGTAACTTCTACACCATCATCATAATACTTAACTTCACAGCCAATCATCTCAAGAACATCTAAAAATTTTATATCTCCTTGCTTGGACTTTTTAGTTACATTCATTACCTTTATTGTAGATCCTGTAATTGCAGCAAATGCCCAAAAATATGAAGCTGTTGATACATCTGGTTCTACTACATATCTTCCTGGTGAAGTATAGTTAGACTTCTTAGTTTTATAAATATTATTTTCAATATCGACATCAATACCAAATTCTGCCATAACTTTTGTAGTCATATCTAAATATGGTTGCTTATGATCTGTAATTGAGTTTAAAGCTAAACCTTGTTGCATAAATGGTGCTGCCATAAGTAAACCTGATGCAAACTGTGAACTTTTTTTACCATCAACTTCAATACTACCTCCTTCTAAAGAGTTTGCATTAATAGTCATAGGCATAGCGTGAGTTTTCTCATGATATTCAGCTTTCATTCCTAAATTCTCTAACGGCTTTAACTGATCTGCTAAAGGTCTTTCCATCATTCTTTGCTTAGCATAAACATAATAATCACCAGATTTTTGTACCGCACACATAGGAATTATAAACCTTGTTAATGTGCCAGATTCATTACAAAATATCTTAGCATTTTTATTTTGAAACTCTCTATTACAGCCAAAAATACTTAATGTTTTAGTATCTTGATTATGCTCAATCTCACATCCTAGTTCTTTCAAAGCTGCAACGCATGCCAAAACATCTGCACTATTTGGCAAATTTTCAAACTTAGTTTCACCATTTGCCATAGCAGCAATAATTAAAGATCTATTCGAGATACTTTTTGAACCATCTAAATAAACATCTTGTGTTATTTTTGATTCTATTCTAGGTATAAAATCCTTCATCACTTTTTAATAAGAAATAAATATATAAAGGATATATTATCATAAACAAATTGGTTTTTATTCATTATAATACGCTCTTTATTTAGACTTTTTCAGAAGAATGTTTCTATTTAAAAATTGAGCTAATTCTACAAGTAGATATTTATATTTTCAAATAAAAATAGATATTGATTTTTTATATTAAAAAATACAGACTTAAACATAAAATTGTTATAAAAATATACTCAAATGCAAAAGAAAAATTGTGAGTGTTGTTTCATGCCATTATCAAAAGATAAAATAGATAGTGGTTCAAACACCTATTGTAGTAATTGTTTTCAAAATAATCAGCTTTTAGCTGAAAATATGTCCTTAAAAGAGTTCCAGAAGTACGCCTATATTCAAATGCAAAAAGATGGTAAAAATAAAATAATCAGTTCTGTTTTTTCTTGGATGATTAAGTTTTCTCCGTACTGGAAAACACAAAAATAAAAACCAACTAACTTCTATTTTTGATAGCTTTCTTCAGTTTAGCTAAGGCTTCTTCTTCTATTTGACGGACTCTTTCCGCAGAGATTTTATATTTTGCAGCTAAATCTTGTAAAGTAGCTTTCTTATCAAGTAGATAGCGTGACATAATAATATCTTTAGTACGTGTATCAAACCCACTTAAAACATCTTTTACTACAGCTTTAAAGTTATCATAATAATCTTGTTCTACTACTTGATGCTCAACATTTGATGATTTATCTTCAAGATATAAGCTCTGTTGGCCAGTTTGTTCGCCTTCATCATCTTTATAGGGAAGATCAAGGCTGGCATCACCTTGACACATTCTTTTCTCCATCTCAATAACTGTCTCTTCTTTTACATCAAGCTCTTCAGCTAATTGCTTTATATCTTCTTGACTTAACCAGCCAACTTTATTCTTAGAACTTCTAAGGTTAAAAAAGAGTTTTCGTTGCGACTTTGTTGTAGCTACTTTTACAATCTTCCAATTCTTTAGCACATAGTCATGCATTTCTGCTTTAATCCAATGAACTGCAAAAGACACTAATCTAACACCCTGCTCTGGATCAAATTTACTTACAGCTTTCATAAGACCGATATTACCTTCTTGAATAATATCTGCTACTGACAAGCCATAGCCTGAAAAATTTTTAGCAATCTTTGTTACAAACCTTAAGTGAGATAAAACTAGCTGCTGAGCTGCATCTAAATCTTTTTTATATTTATAACGCTTAGCTAATTCCTGCTCTTCTTCTAAAGTTAGAATCGGTAAATTATTAACAAAGTTAAGATAAGAATTAAGATTATTATCAGATACTACAGGTAATGTTTTGGGTTTTGTAGCTGGTAATAACTTTTTTTTAGACATATGGCTCCTACTAGATTTAGATCTATTGATAGTAATAAGCCTGATTTAACTGATTGATTTGTGCTTGTTGCTTTTGCAACACAACAGCAAACTGTTTTTGCATTTGCTGCATCATTGCATGTAATTGTGCTATTTTCTGATCTTGCACATTCACATATTCAACAAGCTTTCTTACTGTATCTTTTGTCTGCATGTAATTAGCATACTTTTGTTGCGCCTGTTTAAGTTGGTCTAGACCTATCCAACCAGTTTTTCCATCAGTCTTATTAACTACTTCGCACCAACCAGTATTTTTACAATAGAAGATATTATAGTTATCTTGGTTTTTAAGTGTGATCTTACCAGTAACCTTTGAAGATGTGTCTTCATCAGTATAAATATCAACAAGTTTATGGTGATCTTTGTTCTTTGTACATTTGCTCTTGGCTACTTGTTGCTGCTTTGTAACATCAGTAGCAGCTTTATCGCTAGACATAGCTAATCCCAAGCTAGCCCCAAACACCAAAAAACTAATTGTCAAAATAATCTTTTTCATGACATACCCTTTTTCAAATCTCTTATTTCTATTATACATTATTTAATAGCTATAAATTATTAATAAATGTTAAAGTAACGGTGTATCTTCTTTAGTTACTTGTTTAGGTAGTAAAGACTCTCTACTTAAACCTAAGGCTACAGCCACTACTCCAGCTACATATATTGATGAGTAAGTACCTACTACGATACCTAACATTAAAGCTAAAGAAAAGTTATGTACCGAACTACCACCAAATAAAAACAACACGACAACCACAAGCATTGTTAATCCAGAAGTAAGTATAGTTCTTGATAAAGTATCATTAATACCTCTATTTACAACTTCCGTAACACTAGCGTTACGCATTTTTCTAAAGTTCTCACGCACTCTATCATAAATTACAACAGTATCATTTAATGAGTAACCAATCACTGCTAAAACAGCTGCTAAAACCGTCAAATCAAACTCTAATTGAAAAGCTGCAAATATTCCTAAGATTACTATTGGATCATGTAGTAAAGCCACACAAGCACTTATACCAAACTTCATTTCAAATCTAGCACTTATATAAATTAATATACATACCAAAGCAATAATTATTGCCAGAACACCATTACTAGCAAGCTCTTTACCAACTTGAGGACCAATATAGTTAACACTTTCTACCTTAGCTCCTAAAGCAGCTTCAACTTCACTTTGTAGCTGTTGCTGAGCATCTTCTAAACTTTTAGCTTTAGAATTAACTTCATCAGGAGCAAATTTGATTAAATAATTATCATTATCTCCGAATGTTGTTATTGTAGTATGATTAAAGCCTATTTTTTCTAGCTTTTTAGTCATAGCTTCAGAATCTAACATCTTTGAAGTATGTACCTGAACCTGATAGCCACCTGTAAAATCTAAACCAAGATTTAGACCTTTAGTAAATATAAAAAACAACGAGATAATAATCATAAGTATTGAAAAAGCAGTCGTATACTTTTTTATACCTAAAAAATCAATCTGAGTCTTTTGTTTAAAAAATTCCATTATAAACCCAACCTAAAATTATATTCCTATAGAGATTTTTTCTAGTTTCTTTTTCTTACCATAAACAAAGTTAGTCATAGCTCTAGAAACAGTAACCGATGTAAACATAGATGTCACAATACCTATCATCAATGTAATAGCAAATCCTTTAACAGCTCCTGTACCAATGAAGAAAAGAATAACTGCAACAATTAAAGTTGTAATGTTTGAGTCAACAATTGTTGTAAATGCTTTCTCATAACCTATATGAATTGCACTTTGACGTGGCATACCTGCACGAATCTCCTCTCTAATTCTTTCAAAAATTAGTACGTTACCATCAATTGACATACCAAGGTTAAGTACTATACCTGCTATACCTGGTAATGTTAATGTTGCTCCTGGAATAATTGACATCACAGCCACAATAAGTATTAAGTTCATAATTAAAGCAACGTTTGCAATAATACCAAATACTCGATAGTAAGCTAAGATAAATACAACAACAGCTAAAAGAGCTACTACTATAGATAGCATACCTTTTTCAATATTGTCTTTACCTAAGCTCGGTCCTATTTGTTGTTCTTGAACAATGTGTACAGGAACTTGTAATGAACCAGATTTAATCATTAAAGCAAGATTGTTTGCTTCTTTTTGGTTTAAACCAGTAATTTGGAAATGTGAACCAAGCGCAGATTGAATAGTAGCAACATTTATTAGTTTTTCAGTTTTATTGACTACGTTTTTCTCTTGACCATCCTTGCCTTTAACTTTCTCATAAGTAGTGTTAACAAGCATCACACCCATAGGATTACCAACATTTTTACCAGTAATTCTTCTAAAGTGGCTAGCTGCTCCTCTACTTAACTCTACCATAACTATTGGAGTACCTGTTTGACGATCCACTGATGGACTTGCTCCAATAATATCAGCTCCGCCTGCGACTGGTGCACCTTTTAAACTATAGTAACTTTGGTATCCTCTACCATTATCTAGAGCATAAACCTTATAACCTTGTTCTTCTGTAGCTAGCCTATCTGTAACAGGATTAACTAAATAAAAACTTGCAGTAGATGTTCCACCTAAAATCTGCTTAGCTTGAGTAGCATCTTGCATTCCTGGAATTTCAATAACTACACGATTCTCACCGGCTTGAGCAACTGAAGCCTCTGCAACACCTAAAGCATTAATACGATTACGCATTACTGTTACAACTTGAGATATAGCACCCTGTTTTAATTGAAGAATCTTAGCACTATTATAAGTGACAAACACTGTGTTGCCTTTAGTTGTATAGGTTATGTTAGGATCTTGAGTCTTTTTATACTCAGAACTTAAATATTGTTTAAGCTTAGCAACATCGACTGAGTTATCTAAAGTTATTGATACATAGCCATTGGCAATATATTCTTGAGGTGCTTTCACACTAGATTTCTCATCTGCCTTAGTTGAGCTAGAAACACCTATATTATCGTCCTTAGCTGCTGCTAAAATAACATTCAATGTGTTATCTAACTGAGCATTTATTGCTGTTTTTGTATCGGCCTCTAGCATTAAATACATTCCGCCTCTTAGATCTAACCCTAAATTCATAGGATTAGCACCTAATGCTGAAAGCCAACTAGGAGAGTTAGAAAGCATATTCATTGCAATAATGTAATTATTGCTTAAGCTTTCTTTTAGTATCTTTTTTGCTTTAAGTTGCTCTTCTACATCATTAAATGTAATTGAGACATTATCATTGTTATTTGTTATATGCGCTTTTTCATAAACAACATTATTTTTATCTAAAGTATTTTCAACTTTAACTAATAATTGTGTGCTAACATCACCATCTTTTTGTGATATTTGCAAAGCAGGACTTTTACCAAAAATATTAGGTACTGCATAAAATAAAGCTAATGCTAAAATAAATACTATTAAAAGATTTTTCCATAAAGGAAATTGATTTATAGGAAGACTTTTATTATTACTCATTGAAAAAAATCCCTTTGTAAAAAGAAAAAGAGGTTAAAAGATTTCTAGAATGGCTAATTACGCCTTAGTAGCGCCTTTTGGTAAAATATTTGCTACTGCATTTCTTTGAACTTTTATAGTAACATTTTCTGCTACTTCTAGATCTACAAAAGTATCATCAATTTTAGCGATTTTGCCTATCATACCACCATTAGTTACAACTTCATCACCTTTAGCTAATTCAGATAACATTTTACGTAATTCTTTATTTTTCTTTTGCTGAGGTCTGATAAGTAAAAACCAAAATATTGCAAAAAACACTACTAACATTAAGATTGAGCTTAATGGACTACCTGCTGAAGCTTCACTACCTGCTGCAAAAGAACTTGAGCTAAATAACACAACAGCTGCTAGTGACAATAATATTTTTTTCATTTTTTCTCCCAGAATTTTTTTATTTATATCTTAAACATGTGAATTCTACCTTAGTAATACTGTATTATCAATGTATATTTTTTTGTTAAATTATTAAGTTACTCTTCACTAAAATATCTTTATTTTATGAAAAACTTTGAAATATTATTTAGCTTAGTATTTAAAGCTAAATAGAATGTTTTTTGCAAAATTTAAAACTCAAGGCTACATTAACTAATATAATAATATAAATTTATATATCCAAACCTAGTTTTAAAGGGGGAGTATTTCTAAATTTGGATATATAAATACACACAATATTTTCTTAAGAGAATGCCCAATACATCTTTAAAAAATGTCATATAGGGTTTTAGCTATATAAGCTTATAATTAGTTATTTGATAAGAATTCGTCTGTTGTTACAACTTCAGCAACACTAGATATACTTCTAAGGCTTTTTTGATGCCCTTCTTCACTACTAGCATTACAAGCATCAGATATAACTGTAACGTTATAGTCTCTATCGTGTAGTTCTCTTACTGAAAGCTCAATTACTTGCTCAGTAGACACTCCAAAAACTATAACGTTTTCAATTTTATTAGCTCTTAAAATAGCTTCACAATCTGTAGCGTATATAAAACTAATTCTATGCTTAGTTATTACAATATCATGCTCTTGTACATCTATATCTTTGTGAAAATCAGTAGCCCATGTGCCAAGTTGAAGAACTTTATACTCAGGAGCTTGACCAAATATAGGTGAGCTTTTAGGACACTCATGATAATCTTTACTAAAACCTACTTTTACATGAGCAACTTTAATATCATTCTTACGAGCCCACGCTATAACTTTATTAGCATTTTCTATTGTATTACAACTCTTAACCCTCTCTGCATTATGTACACCAAAAGCACCCTTTTCATCAACTATCTCATTAATAAAATCGGCTGCTATAACTATTGTGTTTTTCATTTTAAACTCTCCTTTTATTTATAATTATTTTTTTTAATCACTGAAAATATGCTTGTAGTACAAACAATAAATATGCCCAAGATCTCAATCATAGTTAAACTCTTATTATATATAATTGCATCTATTACAGCAGCGACGACAACTGAAAAGTACATTCCAGGAGCCACAAAAGATGGATCAGAAGTATATTTAAAAGCTTTAACTCTAAAAAGTTGAGCACTTATACCAAATATTACAGTTGCAATACCAGCCCAGATTAATGGTGAACTAGTAAATGCATAATCAACACTTGCAAATGCTATATGAGCAAATGGTAAACCAGCAAACATTAAGACACTTATAAAGGTAAATATCCATAAATTCATAGTAAATAAATTTTCTTTTTGACTTGCTCTATGCAACACAACTTGAGATCCTGCATTCAAGACACCTGCAACTAATGCACTCAAAGCCCATATGTCAACATGACCATTTGATTTACTTGCTAATATTAGATAAATTCCAAAAAAACTTATCACTAACAGCGCCCATGTACTTATAACCACTTTAGATTTATAAAAAATCCATCTAATAATAGGTATAAATAAAGGGCTAGTATTAAATAACAAGATTGGCAACAACAATGATGAACTATGCAAGCCTAAAAATAAAAAATATTGTGCCGTAACGCTAAAAATAACCCTAATAAAAATAGGTTTCCACTCAAGAGGTAACAACCTATTAAATGATAAAATACTAGCAATCCACCACATTAAGATAGCACTGCCAACAAAATATGTAAGCATAACCCCATATATAGAGCTGCTTGACATCATAAATTTTGTAGATAGTCCCACTAAAGTAATAGCTGTTGCTGATAGAAGCATTAACAACATAGCAACACTATCTCTCAAAAGTCTCATTAGTATATTTCCAATTCATAAAACAATATTTAAATGATAAAACCAACACTGCTTAAAGTAAAACGACTTAAACTTACCTAAATGTAAGATTAACTTACATTTAAAAATAGAAATAAAGGTACTACAAAGCATTAATCAATTTAAACATAATTGATAAATTAGCAATATTATCTAAGATTTTTTAATTACTGATAATATACTACAGAGACAAACCATTAAAATTCCACATACTTCTAGAAGATTGATTGAAGCACCATAAAAAACAATATCCAGTATCGCAGCAACAATTACTGAGAAATACATCCCTGGAGCAACCAGAGAAGGATCTTTTGTATACTTATAAGCTTTCACTCTATACACTTGAACACTAACATTAAGAGTTATTGCTACACAGACCCATATTACTATAGGTTTGATAGATATAGTAGCCAAATCACCAGCACCCGAATATATTAAAATATTTAAAGGCAATAGCATAAGTAAAACCAAAGCTGTAAATGTATATATCCAGAGTGTCATAATAAACGCATCTTCTTTTTGACTTGCTTTATGCAATACTACTTGTGACATAGCATTTAAAATACCAGAAAAAAGAGCGCATAATGAATATAAGCTAACATTACTACCATTTACTCCTAGAATTAAATATATACCTAAGAAGCTAACAATAATGCAAATAAAATTAAAATAACTAACATTTTGTTTAAAAAATATAAATCGTATAACTGGTACAAATAATGGACTAGTGTTAAACAGCAGCACTGTAATTAAAAAAGATCCTTTACTTAAGCTAACAAAGAATAACACTTGAGCAAATAAGCTAAGTACCATCCTTATAAATATTGGCCTCCAAGTGGTAGGAATAATATTAGTAAAAGATGAAATACTTACTATCCACCACATAAGAAAACTTGCTCCGACGAAACAAATCAACATTGATATATAGATACCATCAAGTACAACTATATTTTTTCTAGCAAAAGATCCAAAAGCAATAAGTGTTGCAGATAAAATTACTAAGCTTAAACTTATAAGATTATTTGTTGAATTCATAAATAAAATATACCCTTCAAAGATTTATATTAGTTTAAATGCTATATAATATTGCATAGTTATGTAAAACGCTTTATTCTTATACAAAAAGTAAGTTTTACTTACACTACATGATAAAAAAGAACGATCTACCACCCTTAAACTCATTACCAGTATTTATGGCTGTAATGAAAACTAAAAGTTACACTAAAGCAGCCGAGCAATTATTTATGACGCATTCTGCAGTAAGTCAATCTATAAAAAAATTAGAAACATATTTTGATAGAAAACTTTTTTTAACACAAAAAAGAAGACTTATAATTACAGATCTAGCAAAAGAGTATTATTCCAAAATAGATCCCTTAGTAACCGAAATATATCAATCCACAAATGTTTTCAAAGAACATAAAATAAATAAAATCTCGGTTAACTGTGTAACAACGCTATGCGCTAACTGGCTAATCCCTAGATTTGACAATATTCTCGAAGCTTTTGATGGTATAGATATACAACTTATAACAAAGGGAAGAAGAGTTGATTTTGATAATGATGATATAGATTTAAGTATCGAATATGGCTCAGATGAAGAATTTGAGAATAGAAATAGACAAAAGCTAGCTTCTGGAGAACTGGTTTTAGTATCAAATATCAAGCAAGTAGGTAAAACCTTTGAGGAAATAATAACCACACAAAAGCTTATTTTTGTTGATGATGAAATGAGAGCAAGTGACTATATTCAATGGTGTAAGCATAATAATATAGATCATAAATATAACAAAAAAGTAATCTTTAAAAACTCGATTCAAGCCATTAATGCTTGTTTTTCAGGTATTGGTTTTTTTGTAACGGAAAAGCTTTTAATCAATGATCTTATTGAAAATAGTTTATTATATATGCCTAAACAAAAAAGTTTACCTGCTGACAAATCTTACTATCTGCTATCTAAAGAATCTAATTCAAAGGTTTTTAAAAAGATGAATACCCTTTTACATTCCTTCCTAAACGAATAGATTTTATTTATAGCTTTCTAAAAACTCTTTTCTAAACTCCTCAAACCTTTCTTCTTCTATAGCTTTACGGATATTTTTCATAAGATTTTGATAAAAAGTCAAATTATGAATAGTGTTTAATCTTGATCCTAAAATCTCTTTAGTTTTATCAAGATGATGTAAATAACTTCTACTAAAGTTTTTACAAGTATAACAATCACAATTTGGATCTAATGGTGATATATCTTCTTTGTGTTTAGCATTTCTAATCTTTATAGTTCCTTCTGAAGTAAAGATATGACCATTACGAGCATTTCGTGAAGGCATCACACAGTCAAACATATCTACACCACGGTACACTGCTTCTACTAAATCTTTTGGAGTACCCACACCCATTAGGTATCTTGGCTTATCCTCCGGCATTTGATGAGCAGTATGATCTAATATTCTAATCATATCTTCTTTTGGCTCACCTACTGATAACCCACCAATAGCAAAACCATCAAAATCGATCTCCTTTAATGCTTTCAAAGACTCATCTCTTAAATGCTCATACATACCACCCTGGATAATACCAAATAATGCTGATGGATTATCGCCATGAGCGTCTTTTGATCTTTTTGCCCAACGCATTGATAGCTCCATAGAATCTTTAGCTTCTTTCTCAGTTGCTGGATATGGAGTACACTCATCAAAGCACATCACAATATCAGATCCTAGATCTCTTTGTACCTGCATAGATATCTCTGGTGATAAAAATACTTTTGAACCATTAATTGGTGACTTAAAAGTTACGCCCTCTTCAGTAAGCTTACGCATCTTACCTAAGCTAAATACCTGAAAGCCGCCAGAGTCAGTTAAAATAGGTTTATCCCAACCATTAAACCCATGTAAAGATCCATGCTTTTTGATAATTTCAGTACCTGGACGTAACCATAGATGAAAAGTATTACCTAGAATAATATCAGCACCCATCTCCTTTAACTCAACTGGAGACAGAGATTTTACTGCTCCATAAGTCCCTACTGGCATAAATGCAGGAGTTTGAATATCACCCCTGGGAAAGCTTATCTTTCCTCTTCTTGCTTTACCCTCTTTTTTGATTAAATCAAACTTCATCACAGTCATAAAATCAAACCTTTTGAAATAAAAATTGATAAATTAGTTTTTTTAAGCTATCAATCCTATAATAAAGCAGCAAAAATAGCTAGCCAAGATATTGCCTAGATAGTATTATCTCTTATAATAATTTAGATAATTTTTGAAAAAATAAAAATAGAGGATGTTTCATGAGTTTTTTAAACTTTAGTGTTCTAATATTCGCATATCTATTAGGATCAATAAATAGTGCGATTATAGTTTGTTATATTTTTAGATTACCATCACCAAGAAGTGTTGGCTCTGGCAACCCTGGTACAACAAATGTATTAAGAATTGGCGGTAAAGTTCCTGCTATTATCACATTAGCCTTTGATATTTTAAAAGGTTTAGTGCCTGTAGTTATTGCAAAAGTTCTGACAGGTAATGAATTTATCACAGCTTGTACTGCTTTATACGCTATTTTAGGCCATGTATTTCCTATATTTTTTGGTTTCAAAGGTGGTAAAGGGGTTGCAACACTTATTGGAACATTATTTGGCTTTAGCTGGATATTAGGTTTCATATTTGTAATAACTTGGGTTTGTGTAGCTGTAATAACTCGTTACTCTTCACTATCAGCATTATTAGCTACTGTTATAGCAAGTTTCTCTGTAATATTTACATCAGATTTTCAAACAGCTGCTCCTTTTTTAATTATAGCTATTATTATCCTTGTTAAACATAAAGGTAATATTCAAAGACTAATTAGTGGACAAGAGAGCAAAATTGGTGATAAAGCAAAGGCAAAAAATGATACAAATTAAAAATCTAAAAAAAGAATATCGCACAAATAATATTAGTAACCTTGTTCTTGATAATATTAATCTTGAAATAAAGCAAGGAGAAATATTTGGCATAATTGGTCATAGTGGCGCTGGCAAAAGTTCATTATTAAGATGCTTAAATTTACTTGAGCAACCTACTGATGGTTCTATCTTTATCGCAGATGAAAATATAACCAAAAAGAATCCCAAACAATTAAGAGCTTTTCGTAAAAAAGTATCAATGATATTTCAACATTTCAATTTATTATCATCACGAAATGTTTTTGAAAATATTGCTCTACCTCTTGAAATCCAAGGTATACCTAAAGCTGAAATAAAAAAAAGAGTTCATGAACTTTTAGATCTAGTTGAACTCCCAAATAAAGCTACAGCTTATCCTAAAGAACTTAGTGGTGGTCAAAAGCAAAAAGTAGCTATAGCTAGAGCCTTAGCTCTTGACCCTCTAGTACTTTTATCTGATGAAGCTACCTCTGCGCTAGATCCAACATCGACGAAACAAATATTAGCATTACTTAAGAGATTAAATAAAGAACTTGGTCTAACTATAGTTTTGATTACTCATGAAATGGATGTAGTCAGAAAAATATGTGACAGAGTCGCTATTATTGATAAAGGTCGTATTGCTGAAATGGGTAAAACTCTTGATATATTCTTAGATCCACAAGCAGCTGTAACAAAATCTTTTGTTGAAACTAGCATCCATACAAAAGTTCCTGACTTTATGGCTAAAAAGCTTCATGATAATCCATATAGTAATGATCATACATATCCAGTTGTACAGCTAACTTTTTATGGTGATAAAGGTAAGATGCCGATAATTGCTGAAATATCTCGCCAATTTAATGCTACAGCGAGCATTATTCAAGCAAATATTGAGACAATCCAAGAACAGATAGTTGGGATTGCAATTTGTCATATCACAGGCGAGCGCCAAGACTGGGAAAATGCTCTAAGATTTCTTTCAAACCAAGATGTTAATTTAAGGGTGCTAGGCTATGCAACAGCAGACAATATTTAGTTTACATGAGTTTAATCAGATAGCTATATCTACATGGGAAACTATTTTTATGGTTTTCATCGCCACTCTAGTAGCTGTTATAGGTGGTATATTATTAGGTATCTTGTTATATATTACACAAGATAGTAAAAATATCTTAGTTAAAGGATTTAATAAAGGCTTTAGTGCAGTAATTAATATTACTAGAAGTATTCCATATATTATCTTACTTATATTGCTATACCCTTTGACAAAATTAATAGTTGGTACAACTATTGGCACAACTGCATCGATAGTCCCTCTTGCTATAGCGGCTTTACCTTTCTATGCTCGTTTGACCGAATCTGCATTAAGAGAGGTTGACCACGGTTTAATTGAAGCTGCAAAAGCTATGGGAGCAACTAAAAGTCAGATTATATTTAAAGTATTGCTACCAGAGTCTAAAAGCCTTTTAATAGATGCAGCCTCTTTAACTTGTATCTCTTTGATAGGTTTCTCTGCTATGGCTGGTATTGTTGGCGGTGGTGGTCTTGGTGATCTTACATACTTTAAAGGATACAATTACGGTAACTATACATTGCTATTTGGTGGTGTAGTTATGCTAGTTATACTAGTACAACTAACACAGTCTTTTGGCAACTACTTGCTTGCAGCAAAAAAATTAACTTCTCTGTGGGTAATTTCAGCTATTTTATTAGTAGCTAGTGGTACTCAATTATATGTAAATGCAGCTGCAGCTATTAATCCTAATCAAATAACTGTTGGATATATAACGAGTCCTCCTCAAGATAAGATTATGGAGCTAAGTAAAAAGATTGCTAAAGAAAAATATGGTCTTGATGTTAAGTTAGTTTCATTTGGAGATTATAATATTCCAAATAGAGCTCTAAATGATAATGAGATTCAAGCAAATGCTTTCCAGCATATACCTTTCTTGAAAAATCAAGATAAGAAATTTGGTTACCATATAATATCTATAGGCAAAACTTTTCTTTACCCAATGGGCATATATTCGAAAAAATATAAGCATATTGACCAAATTCCAGATGGTGCTACTGTAGCAATACCTAACGACCCAACAAATCAAGGTCGTGCTCTAATGATATTAGAGGATGCTGGATTAATTAAGCTTAAAAAAGGAGTTACTTGGAAAGCTACTCCAGATAGTATAATCAGTAATCCTAAGCATCTAAAAATTATAGCTTTGCAAGCAGATCAAATCCCTAATAATCTAGGAGTTGTGGCTATAGGTGTTATAAATAACGACTATCTATCAAAAGCAGGACTTACACATAAAGATGCTTTATTTGTAGAACCTACTGACTCGCCATTTGCTAATATTATTGCAGCAAATGCGGACCAAAAGAATAATCCTAAGCTTAAAGAATATGTCAAGGCATTCCAAAGTCCTGCAGTTAAAAAACTAGCTGAAAAAGAATATCCAGATGGTGCAGCGATCGCTGCCTGGTAAAAATTAGAAATTATTATTTTATTATCTTATATTTATATGTTTTAATTATTCCTAAGCTATAAATAATAAACTTTATTAGTGATAAGTATAAATAAACAAATTGGCTGTATTTTCTTAATTATTGGTACTTCCCTAGGTGGTGGTATTCTCGCTATCCCTATGATTCTTTCATATTTTGGTATTTTCATAGGCTGTCTAATCATGTTTCTTATGTGGTTATTGATGACGTATTCAACTCTAGCTGTAGCAGAAGCATGTCTACATTTTGAAAAGGGAATTAGTTATTTAGGGCTTGCTCATAAACTTTTTAAAAAACCTGGGATTATTTTAGTATATATTTGTGCGTTTGGCATACTCTATGGCATGCTAGCAGCTTATATTTCTGCCATAGGCTCATCTTTTGAAAGCTTGTTAGATATTAATTATATATTTATAGAAATTGGCTTTGTAATTATTTTCGGTGGTTTTATCCTAAAGGGTACTGGGCATGCTGAATGGTTAAACCGAATTTTCTTAACCTTAAAACTTATAATAATATTATTTACAATTATTCAATTGTTTAAATCTATACAATTAGTAAACCTAGATAAATATGGTTTTAGTAATTTCAAAGAACTTATTATTGCACTACCAATACTCGCAACAACATTCTCAGCACATATAATAGTCCCCACTGTAGTAAATTATGTAGGTCCGTACCCTAAAGATATAAGAAGAATTATCATGGTAGCATCAATGATAATTTTACTAATTTATATTTGCTGGATTACTGCTATCTTTGGCAATATTGCGATCTATGGTGATAAAAATAGCTTCGCATCAATCCTTAGTGGCTCTTTAAGTTCTGAAGATAGCGTTACACAGCTTATCTACATCCTCAAAGCAAATATCAAATCTCCAGAGATAATTACATTAATATACGGCTTTATATCAATATCTGTAACTACAGCATTTATTACCCTTTCCTTGGCTCTAAAAGACCTAATTTTAGATAGGTTTAAGATGAATAGCCTTTCAAAAATAAATAAAAATATACTTCTTAGCTTTTTACTTTTTATCTTACCGATTATTTTAAACTATTACTTTAAAAAATTATTCCTAATAGCTTTATCAGTTGTAGGGCTTTTCTCTCTAATTATGCTTGTTTCTTGCCCTTTAAATATGGTTAGAATTTTACGTAACAAAGATTATAAACTTATATATTCTTCAATGAAAAATAAAACTCTAAATGCAATAGCTCTTATTATTGCTATAGTTATTATAATATTTCAACTTATAAGTTATCTCCTGTAGATATTCTTTTTGGTTGAAGAAAAATATAAAATATCAATTTAGATAAACACAAAGATTAAGGTGATAAATATGCAACATGCCCAAGGATTCTTAAAGAAAGTAAATGAAGCAAAAGCAAAAATACAAGAATGTACAGTTGATGATATTTATGAAATGAACCAAAACAATTCTCTTGATGGTATTTTGATAGATACTCGTGAAGAGTCTGAATTTGCAAATGGCTATATCCCAAATGCAATCCATATAAGTAAAGGAATTATCGAAAGTGCAATTGAATCTGCAATTCCAAATAAAAATCAAAAAATGTATTTTTATTGTGGTGGTGGTTTTAGATCTGCTTTAGTTGCTGAGACATTAAAAGAAATGGGATACGAAAATGTTGTCTCAGTTGATGGCGGCTGGAGAGGATGGAATGCAAAAGGTTATCCTACTAACTCGCCAAATGATGCCAGACCTGTTGAGTTTTTAAAACTTGTAAATAATGCAAAATCTCAAATCAAAGAATGCTCTGCTGGCGATTTATTTAATAAAATGAACTCGGATAACCTTGATGGTGTAATTTTCGATGTAAGAGAAGATTCTGAATTTAATAGATTCCATATTCAAGGAGCAACTCATCTAAGTAAAGGACAAATTGAAGTTAAAATTGAAAACCTAGTACCAAACAAAGATCAAAGAATATACTTATACTGTGGTAGTGGCTTCCGTTCAGCTTTAGCAGCTCATAGTTTACAACAAATGGGCTATACAGACGTTGTTTCTGTTGCTGGTGGTATTCAAGGTTGGTTAAACAATAACTACCCTATCACACAAGGCTAAGATATGTTTAGAATAGGTCATGGTTATGATGTCCATAAGTTTACAGATCAAAAGCAGAATATCATTATTGGTGGTATAGAAATACCCTACCATCTTGGCTTAGAAGCTCATTCTGATGGTGATGTACTTATTCATGCATTATGTGATGCTATACTTGGTGCTTTAGGACTTGGAGATATTGGAAGACACTTCCCTGATACAGATAGTCAATATAAAAATACTGATAGTAAATTCTTCCTAGCTGAAATAAAAAAAATGTTAGATGAAAAAAACTATCATGTTGGCAATATTGACTGCACAATAGTTGCTCAAGCTCCAAAGATGTTACCTCATATTGAGAATATGAAATCTTGTTTATCTAATATCTTAGATATAGAAATTAATCAAATAAATATCAAAGCAACTACTACTGAGAAACTCGGCTTTGTAGGTAGAAAAGAAGGCATAGCTACTCATGTGGTTTGTTTACTGCATAGAATTTAATTTTGCTTTCCATACATGATTTGGAAAATTATAATAGCTTTAAAACGTCACAAAAAAATAATTAATAACACCTATCTTTATCAATTTTTAATAAACTCAGTTAAAAATAGATCAGTTCAAAAGACTAACCCTAACTAATTTTTTGATAGAATTTATTATATGTTGATTTAATAACCTATCCAAAAATGGGATAAGAACTACTGGATATTATCTTAAATAGACAATTAAAGTGGTTTAATAAATATTTATGAAAGAGATGACTATGAAATTACAAAAAATTAGCAAAAGTTGCTACGCTATAATTAATGAAAAAAATAGGATGTGTGACGCAAACTCTGGCTTTATAAATCTAGGAGGAGGCGTACTAATAGATACTCAATCTGATACCAGACACGCTCAAATGATGATGGATCTACTATCTCCCATTTCAAAAGAACATCCAAAATTTATTGTCAATACTCATGAGGATTGTGATCATGTTTTCGGTAATCAATTATTTAGAAATTCTGAAATTATAGCCCACAAATCAGTTCCTGAAAGGATGAAACTAGTTGCCAATCCTGAGCATATGAAAGCTCCATTAGAAAATGATAAAAATAATCCAGGTCTCAAAGCAGTTCAAAAACAACTTGCCGAGGATTATAACTTTAATGATATAGAACTTGTTCTTCCAACAAAACTATTTGATAAGCAATATACTATAGATATTGAAGGAAATAATATAGAGCTTATCTATGTAGGACCTTGCCACCAAGTTGGAGATACTATAGTTTATTTTCCCAAAGAAAAAGTAGTTTTTGCTGGAGATGTTGTCTTTCAAAATAGCATCCCTGTTGGCTGGGTTGGCTCATATAAGAACTGGTTTAAATGTCTTGACTATATTATTTCATTAGACCCAGATGTTGTGGTTCCTGGTCATGGTCCAATTTGTAATAAGCAAGGAGTTTTAAATTTCAAAAATCTATTAAAACATATATTAACTGAATCAAAGAAATATTATGATCAAGGCATCTCATCAGTTGAGGCCGCTAAACATATCGATTTTAAAGAATATAAAGATTGGAAAGGTGCAAACAGAGCATATATGTGCATAGAAAGAGCATATCGAGAATTTAGTGAGATGCCTGAAGATACTCCTTGGAGCATTACTGAATTATTTGATATTTTTTATGATACTGCAAAAAGTAGAAATATTGATATAGAGTTTTAGTAGATATTAGGAAAAACTATGACAAGTAAATTATTAGGTGCTTGGTCACTTGAAAAAGTTTATGCTAAAGATGATAATAATCAAACCACATATCCTTTAGGTATTAAACCTAAAGGGTTATTGATTTATACAGAAAATAAAATGTCTGGAAGTGGTGAACTTAGTGAAGAACTACTAAATGATAAAGACTATTCTCTCAAGCCATTTTTCTACTATTCTGGCTATTATGAAATAAAGGATAATATAATAATTCATTACGTTGAACTATCAAATCAAATGGAATGGAAAAATAGAAAACTTATAAGATATTTTAAATTTATAAATTCTTCAACTGTTGAAATTAGATCTGAGGAAGTGCTAGGAAACACCAAATATACAATGATATTTACTTGGGTAAGATGTTGAAGGAATATTTAAGTCAGTTTTTCCAAATATTCAATAACATCTGGAACTTCTGCTTGACAGCACAAGATAGCTATATCATTATCATTAAGCTTATTAAGTATATATTTAACACCTTCAAGTTCACCATGAGAGATATATGTTTTTGAAGTATCAAAACCTTTATCATCTAAATCTTTACGAATTAGTAAAGGTAACTCCATCGGTTCAGCACCTCTTAAATACATCTCTGTTTCCTTTAGAACAATAAAGTCAACATCATGCTTGATAATAACATCATTAATATCTGATATCAGATTTTTACGATCACCAGTAGTACCTATCATTAGATAAGTTTTGCCACCTTTATAATACGCTTTCATCATATTTAACAAAGCGTCCATACCAGCTTCATTATGAGCATAATCAACTACAGCAACTTTATTATCCCACTCAAAGATATTTGATCGACCTCTGTTTACTTTTGTATCATTAGAGTAACTTCTAAGTGCATTAGCAACATCATCCAAATCAATACCTAACTTAAATGACAAGCAAATAGCAATCATAGCATTTTCTATATTATGCTTAGCAAAACCTTTTACTGTTAATGGTGCATCTGCTACCGGAATAATAGTTGTTTTTAAATCTCCATCAACCCAAATAAAATCGCCATTTTCAACAATACAAGCATAATCAGCTTTTGCTAAATAATACTCCATATCATGATCTTGAGGATTCTGAGTAACTACTATTTTGGCACAATCAAGAGTATCAAACCTTTCTTTCATATATGAGTTATCAAGATTGATAATTGCATGAGAACCCTCACCCATAGTACGAAAGACTATAGACTTAGCCTCAGCAAGCTCAGCAACAGTCTCAACACCATCTTCACCAAGGTGATCAGCAGAGACATTTGTAACTGCAGCAGCATCTACGAAAGTCTCAATTAATCCTCTCTTTAATAACCCACCTCTAGCAGACTCTAATAAGGCAACTTCTACTTTCTTATTTGTCAATACAAATTGGTGGCCTGTTGGACCAGAATAATCACCTTCATCAATTAGCTCATCATTTACTTTAACCCAGTCTGTAGAAGTATAACCTGTAACTTTACCAGCTACTCGACAAATATAATCAGTAAGTCTAACAGTAGTAGTTTTACCATTTGTACCTGTAACTATAACAGCGGGAATATCATAAATATCTTGCCATTTAATTTCATCAATTGAATCTTTAGTTAAATCAAATTCATAACAACCTGTACCAGAACCAATAAAAGCCTTATCTTTATCTCTAAAAGCATTAAAACCTTTTGATTTAGCAAGCTCATATAACTTACGATAAGTTAGATTCTTATCTTCATCAATAGCTGGAATAAGTTCTTTCTTAGCTTCTTCAATGGATTTAAATTGACCAGTTTCAAAACCTTCTCGAGCAGACAACCAAGCAAAATCTATAACATCACAGGCAGGCATTGTTATATCAACTGGAGCCGTAAAAGCAAATCTTACACCATTATTAAAAAACTTATGTGTAATTTTAATTTGCTCCCAACCTAAAGCTGGTAAAAACTTTTCTGCTTCTTGATAGAATAGCTTTGTTAATTCTTCTCTATTTTCTACCAAAGGAACATCCAAGACAGTTCCAGTTTCTTTAAAAAATAGATTAGGACCTACAAGCCTACGTGAATAACCTTCAGGAATCATATTATATTTCTCCATTTAACAGGCCCTAAATTAATCGTTGTCCTCTTCTTCATAAACAACTCTTATACCACTCTCATCAGCAATGATACCACCTTTGATAACTTCTGATATTTCATCTGATAAACTAGCATCTTGAGCTATTACAGACGCAGAGAACATTTCTTTCTTTTCAGGTTTGTCATCTTTATCAGCGTCTTCTTTATCTTTATTAAAGTAAATAATCTGCTTCCAAGTTCTTTTCAGCTTATCTGCAAAGATAACTACTAAATCACCCTCTTCAGCCATAGCTAAAGCAGCATCTACAGCTTCTTTCTCACTTTCTATAGTCTCGATATTATTTGCAGAAACTCCAGACTCAATCAAAGACTCTTTAAGGATTCTTGGCACTTCATCAGGGGCTCTGCCTCTCAAAGTATCATCTCTTTTACAGATAAAGTAATCATAATAAGGAGCTGCAGTAGCTGCTATTTCAACGATATCTTCATCTCTTCTATCGCCTGGTGAAGCTAACACACATATTTTCTTACCTGCAAATTCCATATTATCAACCATTTGGCTAACTAGTTTTATTGCAGCTGGATTATGTCCATAGTCCATTAATACCTTAAATGGATGTTCTTCAAACCAGTTCATACGACCAGGTGCTTGATAGAATGATGTAACAAATGTTCTTAGACCATCTCTAACATCATCTAAACTCATACCCATACTATATGAGATAGCTATAGAAAACATTGAGTTTTGAACATTGTGAATAGCTTTACCTTCCATTGTTGCTGGGATCAAGTGAGTCCATAATACAGGTATATGAATATGATTATCAAAAATTGTAATCATATCGCCATTAACACCCTTTTCAATAATACAAGCTTTACCACCTGCTCGGATATGTTGTTTAACTAAAGCATGTTCTGGGTTCATTGTTACATAGAATATATGCTTAGCTGTAACTTTTGCTGACATTTTTAATACATTAGGATCATCAGCATTTAAGATTGCTACATCTTTTGCCGCTTGCACAACGATACTCTTAACTTTTGCTAGATCATCTAAAGTGTTTACACCTTTTAGACCTAAGTGATCAGATGAAATATTTAAACAAGCACCTACATTACAGTAATCATAGCCCATACCACTTCTAAGCAAACCGCCTCTAGCTGTTTCTAAAATAGCCATCTCTACAGATGGGTCTTTTAAAACCATTTGAGCTGATGCTGGACCTGTAGTATCACCAGATACTGTAAGCTTACCATTTATATACACTCCATCAGTAGTCGTCAAACCAACAATTTTACCTGCATTTTTCCACATATGAGCAACCATACGTGAAGTTGTAGTCTTACCGTTTGTTCCTGTAATTGCAGCTATTGGTATTCTTGCATTACCAAACTCTTTTGGAATAAGCATATCGATAACTGCACCGGCAACATCTCTTGGCTTACCTTCACTAGGAGCCACATGCATTCTAAAGCCAGGAGCTGCGTTACATTCACAAATAGCACCGCCTATATCATGATATGATTGTGAGATATCATCAATAAGAAAATCTACACCACCAACATCAAGGCCTATCGCTTTAATGGCTCTTTCTGCCATATCTTTATTATCTGGATGTACGATATCTGTCACATCTATTGCAGTACCACCAGTTGATAGATTAGCTGTAGATCTTAGATAGAAAGTTTCACCATCTTCTAAAATTGTATTTTCATCATAGCCCGCAGCACTAAGTAATGTTTTAGCTTGATAATCAAGTTCAAGTTTTGTTAGAACTTTCTCATGCCCAACACCTCTACGAGGATCTTCATTAACAATATCTACAAGCTCAGCAATTGTATGCTTACCATCACCTACCACATGACCAGGGACCCTTTTAGCTACTGCTATTAATTTACCATCAACCACTAGCATTCTATGGTCAAATCCAGTTGCAAACTGCTCAATCAAAACATAGCGAGAAACTTTATTTGCTTCAACAAAAGCTTCTTTTATTTCTTCCATAGTTTTTAGGTTTATAGATATACCTCTACCATGATTGCCATCTAATGGTTTAACAACTAATGGAAAGCCTAAGATTTTAGCAGCACGTAATGCTCCTTCTTCTGATGTAACCATTCTTTGTTTTGGCATAGGAAGCCCTAAACCACTTAAAATAGTATTTGTTTGTTCTTTATCACATGATAAATCAACAGCAATACTTGTTGTTTTACCTGTAATTGTAGCTCTAATTCTTTGTTGATACTTACCATAACCAAACTGAACAAGCGAATGATCATTCAAGCGAATATATGGAATATCTCTTTTCTTAGCTGCCTCTACTAAAGAGCCTGTACTTGGACCAAACTCCTTACTTTGAGCAAATTTTATAAATCTAACTTTTTCATATTCAAAATCAAATTTATCATCATTAAAGCCAACTTCTTTCTTAAGGTTTTCTGGCAGCAAAGAAAGTAATAAATCTCTAGCTAATTCCATAGCTCTTAGACCTACGTCTCTTTGCTTATACTCATAAACCATATTATATTGACCAATTTCACCTGTTGATCTTGTACGACCATAAGTTACATCACTACCAGCTATACCTTGAAGCTCCAGGATAACGTGCTCCCAGATATGTCCCATCCAAGTGCCTTCATCTTCCCTAAGCCTACGCACAAAACCACCATGCTCTCTATAAGAACACCCATGCTCATAAATTCCAGGTAAACTTTCTAGGAGTCCATTAATGAAATCTTCACCTATTTTAGCCGAGGGCCACTCTTCTAAAATTCCAAGATCGATTTCATGTCTTATAACAGGAAAGTTTGCATAAATATTTGGACCAACATACACATTAGTAGCCAGTATCTTCATTCAGGTCTCCTTAGAGTTCAATATTACACACGTATACTATATACTTCATAATACATAAAAATTATTTCCAAAAATAGTTTGATTTCTATAAAACTTTAAATTTTAAGGATAACTTAAATGAAACATGATTTTGGCTTTATTGCGATTGGTGATGAAATTACTGATGGTGATATAACTAATACTAACTCAGGAATGTTTGCAAAACACCTCATTGCTAAAGATTTTAATATAGGGTTTCATATTTGTTGTAAAGATAATTCCCAAGATATTATTTCTAGCTTAACATTCTTGAAAGAGAACCATAAAAATATTATAACAATTGGTGGATTAGGACCTACAGAAGATGATTTAACAACTCAAACCATAGCAGATTTTTTTGGTGAAGAACTTATTTTAGATCAAAAATCATGGCAAAAACTAGAAAAAAGAATGCTAGAAAAATATGGCAAAATTACTCTAGGCACTGAAAAACAAGCAACTTTTCCTAAATCTGCAGAAATACTACCTAATAACAATGGTACTGCAAATGGATTTAAACTTAAATTTGATACTGATAGATATATCTATGTTTTTCCAGGTCCACCTAAAGAATGTATTCCTATGCTTGAAAGCTTAAACCTAATAAATAAACAACTTAATAAGAAAATCATTCGTAAAATATGGAATGTCCATAATATTGGTGAAAGTTTCTTAGCTGAGAAATTAGAGACTATAAAAAGTGAATACTCTTTTGTAACCTTTAAATATAGGATTACAGAATCATTTGTAGAACTAAAGTACTTTTATCCACAAGGATGTCCGTATAGTAATGAAATAATGAATAAGGTAGAAAAAATCTTAAAAGACTATCTAGGTTAGGTTTAACTGCTCTTTTTTATCTATAAACATCGCGTCAACATTCCAAGATAAAAGATTTTTAACTTCATCATCAGTATGTACAGAATAAACAAAAACTTTACCGAATCTTTTTTTAATATAAGCAACTCTATCTTTATTTAGACACTCATAATTTATTATTAAAGCAACATACTCATTTTTTACAAAATCTTTGTAAATTTCTGTGCTTAAATATTCAAAATCCCTATCCCAATCAGAAATCTCAAAAAGCTTACCTTTATGATATATGTGATCTTGTTCTAGGATGTTCATAATGACATTTGAAAAACTTGAAATCAATATCTTATCTTTTTGCTCTGGATATTCACTTAAAAGTTTTAAAGTAGCAAAAACTAAATTTGTTTTATATTTAAAACAAGTATTTGTAATTTTAAATTCTAAGTTAGTAAAAACATCGCTTTCTTTAGCCCAGTCAAGATACTCTTTAAGTGTAAGAATTTTGGATTTTTTACCAGTTATTGGGTGAGCTAGCTCTAGTTTTTGCAATTCTGCAATAGTCATTTGTGTAACATTCTTTGTACAATCTGTTAATCTTTGCGCTGTTTTATCATGAAATAAAAATAACACTCCATCAGCACTCATTTGTACATCAGTTTCAAACCATCTAAAGCCATAATCTTTAGCTTCTTTAAAAGATTCAATCGTATTTTCGATAAAATCAATATTATTTCCCCGATGAGAAATAAATTTATCAACTTTCATAAATTTTCACATAATTAATAACAATGGCGATTATACATCAAAGATAGTAATTTGATAAAAGATTTTTTATCCAAAATATTTGTTTTTTTAAAAAATATTTATCATGCTATAATTTTGGTAATAGTATATTTTATTTTGTATTAATGATTAACAACCCTCATATTGATAAGAAGTTAGCATCGTTATTATTGCATCGCAAACTTATAACAAAACAGCAACTTGAAGAAATTAGTTTAGACGTCTCCCTAGCTAAGGAAGGCTTTTTAAATTATGTCATAGATAATGAGTATGTTAACAGCAAAGATTTCATGATTGAGTCTGCTACTTTGCTACGTTTACAATATATTGATTTAACAGCTATTAATATAAAATTCATACCCCAAAACTTTTTTGATGTTGATTTTTGTAGAAAAAATCTTTGCTTACCTCTATATCTTATAAAAGATACCGTTTATGTAGCTGTAGCCAACCCCATAGAAAGCCAGCAAATACTAAAAAAACTTCGTAATAAATATGACTGCCCTTTCGTAGCTATTGTTGGCGAGCTTAATCATCTTAAAGAAAAAATTGAAGAGTATGAGCAGCACCTTAAAGATGAAGGACAAAAAGAAGATGACTCTAAGTTTAATGGGCAAATGGAAAATGCTGAGCTTGACATCGATTTTGTTGAAGAAGGTGAAAGAGAAGGTGATGCGATAATTGGTAGTGGCGAAGATGAAGAAGCTCCAATTATTAGATTTATTAACAATACAATTGTTGATGCTATTCAAAAAGGTGCTTCAGATATACACTTTGAACCATATGAGAAAAACTTTAGAATACGCTACAGGATAGACGGTCTTCTAATCGAAACTTTTAATACCACTAAAAATCTAGGACCAAAGGTTACCTCAAGACTTAAAATCATGTCAAGCTTGGATATTGCTGAAAAAAGAATTCCACAGGATGGTAAGTTTAAAATATCGTTATCGCGTGAAAAAGCAATTGACTTTCGTGTAAGTACATGTCCAATTAGTTTTGGTGAAAAAGTTGTGCTACGTATTATTGATTCTAGTTCAACACAAATACCTATTGAACAACTAGGTTTCTCTGAACATCAAAAACAAACTTACCTAAAGTATATTCAACAACCTCAAGGAATGGTTCTTGTGACTGGTCCAACAGGTTCTGGTAAAACAGTAACACTATATACCGGAATCAATATTCTAAATAAACCTGAAAAAAATATTTCAACTGCAGAAGATCCCGTTGAGCTTGTTGTGAAGGGAATTAATCAGGTTAACGTAATTAATAAACAGGGCTTAACTTTCGCAGCAGCTTTGAAATCTTTCCTTCGTCAAGATCCAGATATAATCATGGTTGGTGAGATTAGGGATATTGAGACTGGTTCTATAGCAATTAAAGCATCACAAACAGGTCACTTGGTTATGTCAACATTACATACAAACAGTGCTCCTGAGACACTAAACAGACTAGTGGATATGGGGCTACCTAGGTATAACATTGCAACATCTGTTACATTAATTATAGCACAACGTCTTACTCGTAAATTATGTCCCAAGTGCAAATTAAAAGATACTGAAACTGAGTTTTCTCTACTTGTTGAAGATAGTGGTTTAAATGATGAAATTATAAGAAAATGTTTTGAAACAACATTTGAAAAAGTAAAAAATGCTACAATATATAAACCAAACCCTAAAGGATGCCCTAGATGTTTTAAAGGATATAAAGGACGACTTGGTTTATATGAAGTAATGCCAGTATCAAGACAAATATCTAAAATGATTCTGGAAGATAAAAACACAATGGAAATCGCCCAACAAGCTCAAAAAGAGCACGTTGCTACAGTTAGACAATCCGCTCTTGTAAGGGTCGCAGAAGGATTAACTTCTATGGAAGAAGCATACCGTGTAAGTTAGAGGGAAAATATAACTATGCTATTTGGTAAAAATAATAAAGAAACAATTACAATTACATCTTGGAAATATAAAGCTAAACTTAAAAGTGGCAAAATTACTAAGGGTGAAATAGATGCTGATACAAAAGAAAAGGCCGAAATACAATTAAGACAAAAAGGCTATTCTAATATAAAGGTCAAAAAACTTCCTAAAGATCTATTACCAAAGAAAGTTTCTTATCAAGATATTACAGATATGACTAGACAACTTGCTACTATGACAAAAGCGGGTATCCCTATAATTAAATCATTTGAGGTTTTTATTATGGGAGTCAAAAAACATCCTCGCCTAAAAATCTTGGCTATGGAATTAAAACAAGCTATAGAAGGTGGGGAGTCCCTTTCAAAAGCTTTAGCTTATTTTCCAAAGATATTTGATAAACTATATATAGGTCTTATAACAGCTGGTGAGGAATCAGGAAACTTAGATCTAATGCTTAATAAAATTGCAGAACAAAGAGAAGCTCTACAAAGTATAAAAAAGAAAGTAAAAAAAGCCCTATCTTACCCTATTATAGTTTGTATAATTGCAGCTGGTGTGACAGGTATCTTATTAACATTCGCCGTACCAGCTTTCTCAGCGATGTTTATTAACTCTGGAAAACCTCTTCCTGCAATTACTCAGCTAACAGTAAATGCATCTAATTTCATGCAAGAATCTTGGTGGAAAATTATTTTATTTATATTTATTGCTGTTTCTGTATTTAAATCTCTAAAATTTAAATATCCTAAGATCCAAATTGCTCAAGATCATTTTATGCTTAAAATACCAATTGTTGGTGAAGTAATTTTTAAATCAGCTTTAGCAAGATTTGCTAGTACATTAGAAATTACTGTCCAATCAGGCATGAGCTTAACAAGAGCACTTGATATGGTAGCTCTTGCAACAGGGAACGCAAAATATGACCAAGCAGCTGTAGATATTAAAAAAAGTATTAGTGAAGGCGCTTCATTTAAAGAAGCTATTGTAGAAACAGGTAACTTCCCTTTTCTAGTAGAACAGATGGTAGCAGTTGGTGAAGAATCTGGTGCATTAGAAACAATGTTAGGCAACCTAAATAGAGTATATCAAGAAGAAGTTGATACTCTTGTAGGAAGTTTAAGCTCAATGTTAGAACCTATAATCATGATTGTATTAGGTGGTGTAGTAGGCTTCTTAGTTGTAAGTATGTATATGCCAATGTTCCAAATGGGTGACGCTATTTAGTAGATATAAACCCTTATATATAAATGATTTTATAATATTAATATTTATTTTTGTGTGTAAGGTTGTGATAAAGATAAAACTTTTCACAGATTTTTAAACGTATAGATAAGTATAAGTACCATATAAATAAAATATCTAAGCTTCATGCTTAAAATCTTTCATAAACTTACTTCACATATAATATACCCATGTACCCATGCTCACATGATTTGAAGATTTTATATTTTTATAAATCAAAAATAAATAAGAATTGATACTACAAGAGTTGCATCTAAAACTTTGCATTACCAGGTGTACGAGGGAAAGGAATAAGCTCACGGATGTTTGGTATGCCTGTTATATAGCCAAGTAGCCTTTCAAAACCTAAACCAAAGCCGCTATGAGGTATAGTTCCATAACGTCGTAGATCACGATACCAGCCAAGAGTACTAGCATCGATATTCATTTCTTCAATACGTTTATCTAGAACTTCTAAACGCTCTTCACGTTGACTTCCACCGATAATTTCACCTATTCCAGGTACAAGAACATCCATAGCAGCAACTGTCTTACCATCATCATTTAGGCGCATATAGAACGCTTTAATATCTTTTGGATAATTCATAATTACAACTGGAGCATTAAAATGTTTTTCACATAAGAATCTTTCATGTTCAGATTGTAAATCAACACCCCATTCTACAGGGTATTCAAACTTCTGACCTGATTTCTTTAAGATTTCTATAGCATCTGTATATTCAACCCTAACAAACCCTTTCTCTGTGACATTTTTTAGCTTATCTAATAATCCTTTTTGTACAAATTGATTAAAGAAATTTAAATCATCTTCACAGTTATTCATTACTTTTTGGATAACTGATTTAAGCATCTCTTCAGCTAAATTAGCATCATCATTAAGATCGGCAAAAGCTATCTCCGGCTCAATCATCCAAAACTCTGCCAAATGTCTACTAGTATTTGAATTCTCCGCACGGAATGTAGGACCAAAAGTATAAACTTTTGATAAAGAACAACAATAGCTTTCAACGTTTAACTGTCCTGATACAGTTAAAAAAGTTTCTCGTCCAAAAAAGTCTTCTTTAAAATCAACTTTACCTTGTTCATCAACTGGAGGGTTAAGGCTATCAAGAGTTGATACTCTAAAAAGTTCACCTGCACCTTCACAATCATTAGAAGTTAAAATTGGTGTATTTACCCAAAGGAAACCCTTCTCACATAAAAAGTTGTGTACAGCATTAGCTAGTTGACTTCTAACTCTTGCTACAGCACCTATAATATTTGTTCTAGTACGAAGATGGGCGACTTCACGTAAATGCTCCATAGTATGACGCTTTGGAGATACAGGATACGTTTCCGGATTTTCTACCCAACCATAAACCTCCACTTTTTGAGCTTGAATTTCAACACTTTGTCCTTTACCTTGCGAAGCGATTAATTCACCTGTAATAGCAACTGAACAGTCTTTTGTTAATTTTAGAACTTCTTCTGAATAGTTTTCAACAGAGTTTGGGACAATTGCCTGGATAGGATCAAAGCAAGAGCCATCATGAACAGCCACAAAAGAGAATCCTGCTTTAGAATCTCTTCGACTACGAACCCAACCTTTAACTGTAACAATTTGCCCAATTAAGTCACTAGAGTTAAATAACTCTTTGTTAGAATAATATTGTGCCATTTAGTTTTTAAAGAAATTATTTATAAGTGGACAAATTATATAACAAGCTTATATTTTTTTATAGACTTTAACATCATATAAAAACCAATATATTATGAATTATTTAAATGAAAATATAATAAATAATAATGTAGAATAAATAGAAATTAATTTAGAAATTTTTAGAAAGATTTAAAGAACTATTTATCTTCTTTTAAAGGTGCTGAAACACTAGCTTGAACGCGTTGATTACGAGCATCAGACTTTTTGATACCTTCTAAAGTATTAGTATAACCAAAACCTTTTGTTATTATCTTATTGCTATCTAAACCTAATTCTTTCATGTAATTAGAAACAGCCTCTGCTCTCTTTTCAGAAAGTTTTTGATTATATAATTCAAACTCTTGTCCTGTTTGACCTTGAGAAGCATATCCTTTAATAGTTACAGACGCTATATTCTTATTTTGCATATACTTAACAAAAGATGATATAGCATTTTTGCCTCTTTGATTTAAATTAGCACTATCGTAAGCAAACTTAGTATCTAAGTAAACTGTTACGTCATTACCATTTACAGTATAACAAGCAACACCATCTTTAGTTAAATTAAAGTTACCTTCACACTGCTTAATACCTTTTGGAAGCTCGTACTTAGTTTCATCTACTGTAGGTATCGCTGCTGCAGTCTCAGCCGCTGTTTTAGCACCATTATCTTGGATATTTGCTGTATCATTGTTTGGATTAGCTTTACCGCCAAAGAACCATGTTAGACCAGCACCAATTACGTTAGTTCCTGCTCTACCATTTTGTCCAGAAACATTAGGAGCCATTGTTTGTATATATCTATAATCAACACTTGCTTGAACATCTCTAGATAATTCAAACTTAAGACCTCCACCAGCATCCCAAGCTCCTGTAGCTTGACCAGCTAAGTTAGCCCAACCAGCACCACCAACCATATATGGTGTAAACATAGTACTATTACTAAAGTTAATAACACCTTCACCTAAGCCAGCAAAATCTCTACCTACTAATTGGAAGTACTGAACACCAAGGTATTTATTTATGTTATAACCAAGAGTAAAGTTAGCCGCTGCACCTGAAGGTGAATTAGGAGTTCCAGCAAGACCACTAGCCCCAACACCTAAATACCATTGACCAGTTCTGTCTTGAGGTCCCCAAGTATTATTTTCATTCGTCAAAGAACTATATGTATTTGCAAAAGGTTTGATGAAAGTATTTGATTCAAAGCCACTATCAGTAGTAGTTGAAGTAGCTGTAGATGTATCAGTCTTAGCTGAAGTATCCATGTTATCAGAGCTAGCTGCAAAAGACATTGTAGCTGTGCCTAATAGCACAGACGTAGCCATAACGATATTTCTTAGTTTCATCAAAAAACTCCCTTTAAAACTTATTTTATTCTTTATATTGAAATACTAGACCTGTGTATCTTACATTATCACAAAGTTTTTTCAAGCTTTTTTAAAGCAATTTTAAGAAACTAATTTATGATATTTTTCTAAAAGTTGTTCTTGAGTTTCTATTTTATCCGGGTCAGTAATTATACATCTAATAGGACAAACTTTAGTACATTGAGACTCTGGAAAATGTCCTACACACTCGGTACATTTATCAGGATCAATCTCATAATATTCTTCGCCTTGGAATATAGCTTCATTTGGGCACTCTGGCTCACAGATATCACAATTTATACAATCATCGGTAATTAATAAAGCCATAGTTTTAACCTTTGCTACTATATTTAGATTCTATTTCTTGGAACACGCATTGTGGTACAAACTCATCAACACGCTTATAATTATGCACGGCAACGGCTCTAACCAAAGTTGAAGATATGCACGAAAATTTTTCACTCGGAGTAAGAAATATTGTTTGAATATCACTATTTAATTTATTGTTCATACTCGACATCTGATATTCATAGTCAAAATCTGAAACTGCTCTTAGTCCTCTAACAATAGCGCAAGCATTATGCTTAACAGCTGTATCCACAAGTAAGCCTTCAAAACTAACCACTTTAACTCTTTGATTATTTTTAAAAACTTCTTTGATCATTTGCTCTCTGTGTTCTAAATCAAAAAGAGTATTTTTACCATATGCTGTTGAGACAGCAACAACTATTTCATCAAAAATATTTAAAGCTCTATCAACTAAATCGATATGGCCATTTGTTATAGGATCAAAAGTTCCAGGATAAATTGCTATCTTACTCATAATATAACTTAAAATAATCCTAACTCTAGCTTTGCTTCTTCAGTCATTAACTCTGAATTCCACGGCGGATCAAAAACCATGACTACATCAACTTTATCAACATTTGGTAACATTGCTACGCGTCTTTCAACATCAGTCATAAGAACTGGACCCATACCACAACCAGGAGCTGTTAGAGTCATATCTATAATAACATGAAAGTTACCATTTTCTAGCTTTCTGCTAACAACATTATAAATCAAACCAAGATCAACAATATTTACAGGTATTTCAGGATCATAAACTGTTTTCATTTGATCCCAAATAGCATCCATATTTATAGGATCTCCTGGTTTAATATTATATCCTTCAACAGGATATTTGACTACTTGCTTACCGATAGCATCGGCATCTTTACCATCTAAATGAAGTAGGTTACCATTTACATTTAGGGTAAAGCTACCTCCCTTATCTTGAGTTACTAAAGCTTCTTGCCCTGGCATAAGTTCTACCTCATTTCCAAAAGGTACAGCTATTGCTTTAACCTGCCTTCTAATTATAGTTACATCTGATGTTTTCATTTAAAATATTCCCTAAACTGTAAAACTCTCACCACACCCACAGCGAGCTGATTCATTTGGATTTGTATACTCTAGTTTATATAAACCAAAATCATGCTTAACATAGTCAATCTTTAGACCATTTAAAAAGTCCATAGACTTATTAGATACAAAAAATTTCAGACCATGTTGGTCAACTTCTGTTGTATTGTCAGGTTGCTTAGATACAAAATCAATATCATAAGCTAAACCTGAACAACCCATAATTTTTGTACCTACATATACCCCTATATTTGTAGAATCTTTAGCTAAATGCTTTTCAAAATGTTTAGCTGCTGCTTGAGTAACTTCTAAAATATTGTTATTAGGATCAAAAACTTCAACCATAAACTTAATCCTCTAAAATTAATTATTGTTTATTTTAATTGAGATATTACTTTTTTCAATGCTTTTATAAATAAGTCAATTTCTTCAAAAGTATTATACATCCCAAAAGACATACGTACTGTTGATGTTACCCCCATTCTATAAAGTAATGGATGAGCACAGTGTTTTCCAGTTCGCACACACATACCTTTAATTGCTAAAAGCTCACCAATATCGCCAGAGTTACATCCATCTACTACAAATGTAATGACACCAGCTTTATTTTGGGCTTCCCCAATTATTTTTAGACCATCGATTTTCTTTAATTGTTCAGTTGCATATTTTAAAAGATCTTGTTCATAACTAGCAATATTATCTATACCTACTGAATTCACATAATCTATAGCCTGACCGAAACCTATAGTTCCAACAATATCAGGAGTTCCTGCTTCAAATTTATATGGAGGTAAAGCAAAGGTTGTTTTATCAATCGTCACATCATCTACCATATCTCCACCATAATTATAAGGAGGAAGTTTTTTTAACAAATCATATTTACCATATAAAACTCCCACCCCAGTTGGTCCATATAGTTTATGGCTTGAAAATACAAAAAAATCACAATTTAGATCCTGAACATCGACCTTTGAATGTATTACTGCTTGAGCTCCATCAACAACAACTAATACATTAGGGTTTATATTTTTAACTTTTTCTATAATTTCTTTGATAGGGTTAATCGTCCCTAGCACATTTGAACACAAAGTTATCGCTAAAACTTTAGTCTTTTCAGTCACCAAAGATAGTAGATTTTTTACATCAAGTTCACCATTGTCATTAACTTTAGCTACTTTGAAATTTAGGCTCTTATCTTCACACAGCATTTGCCAAGGTACAAAATTAGCATGATGCTCCATTTCTGTAACTATAATTTCATCTCCTGGCGAAACTACAGATTTACTGATAGAACTAGCCAAAAGGTTAATAGCCTCAGTGGTACCTTTAGTTATCACGACTTCATCTGATGATTTAGCATTGATAAATTTCTGTACTTTCAAACGTACATTTTCATACTTATCACTAGCTTCTTGACTAAGTGAGTACACACCTCTGTGGACATTGGCATAATTAAACTTATAGGCTTCTGCAACAGCATCTATAACCACTTGTGGCTTTTGCGCTGATGCCCCAGTATCAAAAAAAACAATTGGCTTATCATTTATAGTTTGCTTTAGAAATGGAAAATCATTCCTAACTTTTTTTACATTATACATTCTTAAAATTGCCTATTTAATAATAAATCACCTAAATTATACTAAAATAGTATAATTTTGCCAGTGTTATAATATTTTGATTATTAAGAGATTGTTAAAATTAAAAATTACTAACTAACATACAGGAACATTTATAGCTAGTCCTCCTAGAGATGTTTCTTTATATTTACTACACATATCTAAGCCGGTCTCATACATTACCTTGATAACATAATCTAAGCCAACAAAACGCTTCTCACCACTATCTAAATGGGCAAGTTTAGCTGCATTTATAGCCTGAACAGCTCCCATAGCATTACGCTCAATACATGGAATCTGTACTAAACCGCCTATAGGATCACAAGTCAAGCCAAGATTATGCTCCATTCCTATCTCAGCTGCAGATTCTATAGAATCAATATCTCCACCAAGTAAAGCACAATACCCTGCTGCAGCCATAGAACAAGCAACACCAACCTCACCTTGGCAGCCAACCTCTGCAGCTGATATTGAAGCTCCCGATTTGTACAAAATACCAATTGCTGCACATACTAAAAGATACTTATTTACGACTTTCTCAAATTCACTTTGATTAATAATCTCGTGAGTTTGTAGATAATATTTAAGTACTGCTGGAATTACACCTGCAGCCCCATTTGTTGGCGCTGTAACAACCCTTTCACCACAAGCATTCTGCTCATTAACAGCTATTGCAAAAGCATTTAGATAATTAAAGTCCGTATTTACAGTATTATGCTCTTTTAATTTTTTGATCATACTAGGAGCTCTTTTTCTTACCTTAAGACCTCCTGGTAAAACAGCATCAGCGCTAGTTAAACCTTTTTCAATTGAAGTGTCCATTACACGCCAAATCTCTGCTAACTTTTCAAACGAGTCTTGTTCTCCATAAGCTGTTTTTTCATTTTCAAACATTATTTCATCAATGGTTTTATTATCTCTTTGACAAAGTTCTCTTAATTCAGCCATGCTTGCAAACTTGTATGGTTTATTACATGGGACTTCTGTAGGAATTTCATCTTTCTTAATTTGTTTTTTATCAACAATAAAACCTCCACCTATCGAAAAATACTCTTTCTCACAAAGTAACTCATCATTTTCAAATAAAGAAAAACGCATTCCATTAGCATGTTCTGGTAAAAACTCATCATAATGAAAAATTAAATCCTTATCATAATCAAAATCAACTTTGAACTCTTGATTAATCTGAAGTTGTTGGTGAGTTAAACAATTATTATATAGTTTTTTTGCTAACTCTATATCAACTGATTCAGGTAAAAAACCCATTACACCCAAAACAGCTGCATAATCAGTTTTATGACCCTTACCTGTCAAAGCTAATGAGCCAAACAAATCAATTTTTATGCGAGTTGTACTAGGTAATTTATCTTTATATAAATTAATAAAATCACATCCTGCACGCATTGGCCCAATTGTATGAGATGAAGACGGCCCAACCCCTATAGAAAAAAGTTCAAAAGTACTTTCCATAAAATCTCCTAAAAGATATAGCTTTTGAAAGCTGCAAAATAAGTTAATTATATCTCATTTTAATCTTTTTTCTCTGATTTTCCAATCAGGCATATAGCTTGCTATATAATTATAGAATTCTTTTGAATGATTAGGATGAGTCAAGTGAGCAATTTCATGAAGGACAACATACTCTATCGCTTCGATATCTCTTAAGATCAAGTTAAAATTCAGGTTAATAGTTTTTTTAATATAATTACAAGAACCCCAACGAGTTTTAGTTTTTTTTATAGTAACTCTTTGTATTTCTTGACCTGTTATTTTTAAAAATTTTGCCACAAGATTATTTAATATAATATCAGCCCTATCTTTATAAAACTCCTCTAATAGTTGTAACTTAAATTCTCTATTATCAATAACACTCGGATTTAATAAAAATTCGAAATAATCTTCATACTCACAAATCAAATTCTGCTTTGATGGTATTAGTTTTACAAGATATTCTCGACCTAAGAAATAAATATTAGAACCATCTTCTAATGGGTATTCAGTATAATCATACTTTCTATTAGCTGACAATCTTTTACTATGTTTTTCTATCCATGATTTTTTTGACTCAAGTAATGTAAAAATTTCTTTTTTAGCTACACCTTTAGGAGAGGTTACAGTAACCAAACCTTCTTTATTTAAAGAAATCTTTAGATTTTTGACATTTTTATAAACTATATCAACTTTGTAAGCCATTATTAGTCGAAATTATATGTTTGGTAAGAACCTAAAACCTTAAGAAAAGTACTCTTTTTAAGGACTTCTAATAAAGTTTTTTGAATATGTTCATCATCTTCAGAACCCTCAAAATCAACAAAAAACAAATAATCCCAAGCTCTGTCTCTAGATGGTCGTGACTCAATCTTTGTCAAATTAATATTATATTTACCAAAAATATTTAGAGTGTTAACTAAAGCATTTGGTTTCTCTTCAACAGAGAATATAAGTGTTGTTTTGTATTTATTACTATCTGAATTAACTGTAATTGGATCATAACCCATAAGAAAGAAACGCGTATAGTTAAAATGCTCATCTTCAAACTGATTTTGAAAAATTTTCAAGCCATAAGTTTCAGCAGCTAACTCACCTGCTATAGCAAGATGGTTTCTTTGCTTAGTTTCAAAAATATGCTTCGCTGCTCCTGCAGTATCAACGAAAGCTTCTGGAGTTAATTTCAATCGTTTCAAACTTTTGGTACATTGAGATAGAGCTTGAGGATGTGAAATCACACTCTTTATATCCGCGATCTGCGTATCTGGCAGTCCCATTAGACAGTGCTTAATCTTTAAGATCACTTCAGCCTTTACTTTTAGGCTACTTTTAATTAATTCATCATATGCTGGAACTACAGAGCCTCCTAAAGAATTTTCTATAGGGAGCATCACAAAATTTGATTTGCCTGCTATAGTATGTTCAATAGCATCTGAAAAAGAATGACAAGGTATAGTTTGAAAGTTTTTTATGCCCTGTTGATTTAGAAAACTAGTTATAGCCTGCTCAGAATATGCTCCATGCTCTCCTTGAAAAGAAACTTTAATCATAGAAATAGTTTAAGTAATTATTTAGTAGATAATAATACAGTTTTTTCAAAATTAATAAAATAGTAACATAAGCAACTGAATAGAGAAAAATATAGATTAATGAGCATTCTGTTGATGTAATGCTGAATCTATACCTTGTTGTATTTCATCTGCTGTCAAACAATAATGTTTAGCAATTATACAAGTGATAAAGCTAACAACTAATAAAACAGCTGCTGCTGAATAAAAGTCTAGAAGACCTATTCCACCAAAATCACTCAAATATGATACGATTGATACAGCGACAATATAGAACCAAAACCAAATAGATTGCTTAAAATGCCAAGAAATTTTTTCTGCTTTATCAGCGCCAAAGTTTCTATAAGCTCCAAGCATAAAAATAGCAATACAAATAGCTATACCTGACTTAGATACAATTCCCCAACCACTCCATAAAAAAACTAACGTTGATGAGAAAACTCCTAACAAAGATATTAAAAATACCGCTTTTAGTTTAAAAGGTCTCTCAATATCAGGTAGTCTATGCCTCATTGCTAGAGTTGAAGTTGCACCTGTCAAATACGTTAGAGATATCAAAGATGTTAAAAAGGTTGTCATTGTTTGCCAGCCAGGGAAAGGAGCAAACATTATCATAGCGATCAAGAAGTTAAGAATAATTGCATAAAGAGGCTTATTAGTAACCGGATTTAGCTTATTCAAAAGCTTAGGCATATAGCCATTTGACACCATTGCATTTAGAGAGTTTAAAGCTACACAGAAATATAACAGCCCTGCAACTAATGGAAAGAGTATAGCTCCAAAATATAAGAAGTACATAATCCATGTTTGACCTAAATTTTGGGCAATTAATGCAAATGCTCCAAAGCTAGAATTACCATTAGAGAATATATCCTGCATACCCCACTGATTATTATGCACATATTTAGATGCTATCATTACATAAGCAACTTGCAGGAATATAAAAATAAACAAACAAACAACTATTGTTCCTATAGTTGCAACTGGAATTGCTTTTGATGGATTTTTTGTATTACCAGCCATTTCAACGATAGTCTTAAAGCCTACGAAAGCATATCCAATACCACCTAAAGATATTGCTGAAAATACACCATTTATACCATAGGGCATAAATTCAAAATCCGGTTCAACTGCTTTTGAACTTAACTCAGGTAGAGAATAACATAATGCTAATAGAGCTCCTCCAATAATCATTGGAACAACAACTTTGAATAAGGTAATTATGTTATTAATCTTTACAAGCCATCTTAATGAGTAAAAATTAAAAGCACAGAATATCAATAACAAAACTACTGCTAAAGGCGTTCCATACCCTGATAATGCCCCTGTTTTAACATTTATTAGACTAGGATAAAAAACTGCTAAATATTGAATTACTGCTTGTACCTCGATAGGTGCTAAAACTAAATAAGAAATCCATGTAATCCAAGCAAAAATATAGCTTAATAAAGTACCATGAGTTATATGAGGGATTCTTGATGAAGAACCTTGAACTGGAACAATAGTACAGCTTTCTGCAAAAGTTAGTGCAATAAAAACCATCAAAACTGCGCCGATAATCCAAGATAATATTGAAGCAGGGCCAGCATACTCAGAAGTATATTGTGCTGAAAACATCCAGCCAGAACCCATAATAGTCCCTATACCTATTGCTATAAGGCTACCCACAGTTAGTTTATTCTTTGTCATAAAAGAGGATATTTTTTTATACTATAACTTTCAGTTTATGTCTGAGCAAATCAAAAGTAAAGACTTAATAATAAGTTGGCGCTAAGTTTCTTTTCTAATAATTCTTTGATTTAGCGTTGTTATAATATCATATTCTATTGTTTGTAATTTCTTAGCTACTGCTTTAGCGCTATTTTTTCTTTCAGGCTTATTTGATATTAACTCAACCTGATCTCCAACCTTTATATCTAAAGCATTATTCCCCAAAGATATTGCTAAAGCATCCATATTTATTCTACCTACTATCGGATAACTTTCACCTTGAGCATAAACAACACCTTTGTTTCCTAACTCTCGAGGGAAACCATCACCATAGCCAACTGGTAATATAGCTATATACTCACCTTTCCTGCCGCGATAGCTTATAGAATAACCGACCTCAAACATCTCATCTAACTTTATTAGTTTGACTATTTGAGTAACTAACTTAGCAACTGGCTGTATAGCTTTTAATTTTTCATCGACTCTAAATTCAGGCAAGAAACCATAGCTTAATATCCCTGGCCTTACCATATCAAAACCAATATCAGCCTGTCCTATACACCCATATGAATTAGCTAAATGACATATTATTTTGCTATTAACAGACTTTACAAACTCATGTATTTCTATAAATTTCTCTATTTGAATCTGATTATATGGGTTATCCTTTTCATCAGCGCATGCTAAATGGCTATACACTCCCTCAAGATCTATATATTTGGATGCTTGTACTCTTTCTACAATATCTGCAACATGTTCACAATTAATACCTAACATATTCATACCAGTATTAATAAAAATATGTACTTTCGCTTTTTTAGCGCTCTGTTTTGCATAATGCTCTATTTTATCAATATCTTTAAAGCGATGAACACTAATCCTGATTTCTCGATCTATTAACTCTTTAAGATAACAATCTTCAATAACTCCAAAAATTAATATAGGCTTATTTGCAGAAACCTCATAGACACCTAAAGCTTCACTAGCACATGCAGTGGCATAAAAATCAACAATATTTTGAGTATTTTTAACTACAAGTTGTAAATCATGACCGTAAGCATTAGCTTTGACAGGTAAACATAGTTTTGTTTGTGTATATGCTCTTATTATAGAAATATTATTTCTCAGTGTAGCTATATCTAACTCAAGAAAATTTACATCCATAAAAAATCACCTAAATATTAAATATCTGCTGCATATTATTTATAAAATTAGTTAACTCTAAACCTGCTAAAAAGTTTTGTAGGTGCTTTCCACAGCTCCCATCATATATCATAATGATAAAACTAAAAATAACCAGATCTAGCAAAGATATCTGATCATTTAAACAATACTTTTTAGAGCCTACAAAATCAGCTATTGCTTTTAAATTCTCTTCGGCTTTTGAATAAATTTCATCATTCGTCAGATTAACCACTCCTGCAGCCTTTAACTGGCGCAAAATATTTCTTTTTGCTACTGGATAAATTATGCTAGCCATAGCTTTAGGTAAATTTGTAGATTCTATAAAATCTTTTTTCCAGGTAGAATTATTTTTATCAGCCCAACGACTATATACGCCAACCCAATATAAACTATCTTCGCATAATCTAATAAAAGCTGTCGAAATAGCTTTTTGCTCTAAGTCCAAGTGACTATCTATATTAACTTGGCTTTGTTGTTCAAGCATTTTAATTATAAGATTACTATCAGCAAACTTCTTACCCATAGTTTCTATATAAGGCATTTTTCCTGTTGGAGATTTATTAAACTCCAAATTAAAGTGATTTTTATAGTTAATATCCATAGCTTTAAAATAAAGCTCTAATTTTAAACAGAAAGGACTACAACTGTAGCTTTTATCTTTTAAAGGAGGTAACTGGTGTAAATGAATCATATATGTTCCTAATTATCAAAATCTATAATATTATTTGCTGGCTTTTGTGGTGAATCATACTGTTCTGATATAATGTTTTCTTTAACAATATCTGCTTTTTCAAAATTTGATATAACAATTTCATCAAGTCTACCATTCTTAATAACTATATACCCTCTATATCTCTCATCAGAGGTTGCTGTATTGTAGTCAAACGAATACACTCTATAAAAAACCATCCTTTTACTTTCAAATCTCACAGTAATTTTACGTAAACATACTGTATCATCTAATAAATCTAGATTATGCTTTTGTGATGAACGCTCAGCCACACCTATAGCATATTCTTTGTTTTTCATAAAATTACGCCATGCAAAAAAACATATTGCTAAAAAAATTATTGTATATAAAGCTACCGACATACTATTTAAGTTAAAATATCAATTAATAGGTTATTATATGGTAAAATCTACCCGTTATAAAATATAAGAACTAAGATACTTTGAAAAATTTAAAATATTTTTACGGATCAATTATAGTAACTGCCATAGGCATAGTTCTTGGAGAAAGTCTATATCCATCGATACCACTAGTAACAACATATACTATACTAGTTTTAGCAGCACTAGAAATATCTCTAAGTTTTGACAATGCTATTATAAATGCTAAAGTCCTTGGCCAAATGCCTAAAAAATGGCAAAAAATATTTATTTTTATAGGATTACCTATAGCTGTATTTGGTATGCGCTTAGTATTTCCAATTTTATTAGTGAAATTAACTAGCGGCATTAACTTTATAGATGTTATACACCTTGCTTTAAATGATCCTGCAAAATATCAAAAAATACTAGAACACTCGATGTCATATATATGTAGTTTTGGTGGTAGTTTTTTACTTATGGTATTTTTAAATTTTTTCCTTAGTGAAAATGAGGGACATCACTGGATTCCTCTAATTGAGAATAATAAGTTAATTAGAAAAATTCGTGAATACAATGGTGGTTACATTTTCTTTGCTATAGTAATTGGCCTTATTGTTATTTATAGTACGGGCCCTGCTCACCAAGGTGATTTAGCTATAGCATATCTTTTAGGAATAATTATCCACGAAAGTTTAGGCTTACTTAACTCGTTCTTTGATTCAGCTAAAATAGATACCTTAAATGTAGCTCGTAATGGTTTAATGGGCTTTATTTATTTAGAAATAATAGATGCTTCTTTCAGCTTTGATGGTGTTGTTGGAGCATTTGCAATTACTACAAATATTATAATAATAATGATAGGACTAGGTATTGGTGCTATGTTTGTTAGATCTTTGACTATACTTTTTGTTGAGAAGAAAACACTAGCTAAATATATATATCTTGAACATGGTGCTCATTATGCAATTGGTTTTTTAGCAGCAATACTATTATTAAAAATATTTATTCATATTCCAGAGTGGTTTAGTGGTTCTGTAGGTATTTTAATATTAGCAGTATCATTCATACACTCAACTATCACTAATAAAAACTTAAAAGATTAAATCTTTTAATTGTCCGATATCTTTAGCTATACTATTAGCAACCTCAATAACTTTTTGTCTAGTTACATGCTCTGTATATGCTATAAACTTATTAGCAAAATCAGCCTCATATAATTGATAATCAGTATAACCATCTCCTACTGCAATAACTTCACCTTTAATTAAGCTTTTAGCATTCTCAAACGCGTTTAATTTAGAATCACAAGCACCATTAGAGTTATCAAGAGATACAAAGCTACCGTTGTCATCCCAGTTAATCTCAACCGCAAAGATATTTTGCCTAGCAATTCCTAGATAGTCAGCAAAAGGCTCTATACTCTCTGTTAGCCCTCCGCTAAATATCCAAATCTGATAACCTTTATGTTTCAATGTATCAACTAGCTCTGACATTCCCTGAGTTAGTAGATTTGGACAATATTTATCTGCAAAATCTCTTATACTCTGTTTAGTTGGGCTTGCTATAGCTAACCTTCTTTCTAGAGATTCTCTAAAATCAAGATCTCCTTGCATACCTAAATTTGTGATATTTTCAATTTCTAGTAGTTTCTCTGGAGAGTCTTTTAATAGAGGTTCTAAAATTAGCTCTAGTGATTCTTTTTTTATTAAAGTCGAGTCAAAATCAAATATTATATTTTTCATAAAATTTCTACTTTAGATAAATTCCATGTAGTGCTGGAGGAATTTGGATTGGTAAATATGCTTTATATATTAGACTTAAATCAGTTGCATTTAAATAGGCAATATAACTTAGCTTTTTACTACTATCGATTATATTTACAAAAATTAAACCATCATCTTCGCTCTTTGCCCCAGGATTGGCAATAAAAACAGGTTCTGAAACATAATCATCACCAAAATCATACTCAGAAATACTATTATTATGTAAGTCTATTTTTATTATACTATTAAAGAACTCGGCTTGATCTTTACGGTTTGCCAAATACATAAACTGATAATTTTTAGTCAGAAATTTTTCATTAATTCTCGCAAATTCAGCGTTTCTATCTGCAATTTTTACTTTTTCAGCTAAATTATTTTCAAGGTCTATAATCACCCTACTAATCTGCATTTCAAGCTTACAATCATCGTTATTTATATTTTCAAAATAAAACTTTTTGTAAGGCTCTAAGTTATCTGTATACTCTATAAAATCTAGATGAATCTTTTGATCTTTCTCAAAAGCATTTGCACTATGCAACATAACAAAACTAGGAGCATCAATAAGTTTTGTTTCATGTGTATTTCTATTTACTATTAGCAACTGACACTTTGCATTGTTATCATGAGATATAACTTCTGAAATTGGTTTAGATAGAAAGTCTATTGGATTAGCTCTTAAAGGACCTAAATATAGCACAACGTAATTTTTTGTTAAAAACAAAGTATGATTATAAATAAACTGTTGATTAGAAAACTGGTGTAATATCTCTCTTTCACAACTATCTTTTGAGACTTTATAAAGGCTATATTTACAATCTTTAGAAATATCAACGACGAAATTAAACTGCTCTTTTGTAACTGGATCAACCTGAGGATGTGCGCAACTAAACTGTCCTTTAAGTCCATCAGTAAATTTAAACTCTTCTAATGTCTGAAGATTTTCTCTATCAAACTCAAGCATTGTAGTAACTTCACTAGTAGCTAGTAATTTATTTTTTAAATTAAGAATATTTACATTAAAACTTGGTTTTTCAATTTGTAAACCAAAAATTGTCTTTATTATTGCAGCTATTTTACTAAACTTTGATGGAACCATTGTACCAAACTCATCATATTTCATTCTGCCTTTTTTTGCAGCAAAATATTGCTCTGATTCTAAGTACTTATTTGAAAAGCAAATATCTTTTCCATTACTATCAAATCTATATAACATCGCTAAACCATCAAACCAGTGATTTAACTTCATCTTCCCATATTCAAACTTAGCAGGTCCAATCCGTAACACTTGTCCACTAAACCAACTTGGCAAATTTGATATTTCAGGCTTTAATACATGGTTTAAGAATTCTTGATTGACACTAGTAAAAGCTGAGGATAATTTACTCATTGTTACTCACAAACAAAACATTATATATATTTATTATACCTTTAGTTATTAATTAAGTAAGGTTTATATGATCAAGAGAGCTAAATATCAAAGGAGATTTTTTAACAGGTTAAAAACTATTAAGTTTGTTATTTTTCCAAGAGAGAACCTTATTCATACCAAATGCTTTGTTTAATTTTGGTATAGCATCTTTTAAATACTCCAAAGCTTTCTCTTTATCTTGTTTACTTGATTTCGGATTTTCTAATATCTGAGCATTTTTAATAGCTGCAGCTATAGTACCTTTACGAATAAATACTCCATTAAAAGTATCCCCATCAATTCCGTCTTTTAACATCTTTTCAGGTGTTGCATAATTACTTTCTTTCATTATAACTCCTTACATATTTATAAGCGTGTGATATTTTTTAGCTCACTTAATAGATCAAATACAATAAAATAATCTTACTAAAATTAAGTTTTGCAATTCTTATATATTTAATTTCAATCATATAATTTATTAATTTATTTTTAAACTACTTACTCTAGCAACACTTTGAATTAAAATTTACTTTTTTTCTATACAAAAATTGCTTATTATTAAGCATTCTTATTAAATCTATAGAATCCTAAAGATGCAAAGATCTTCCAAAAAACCCCTGGTTTCTATAAAAAACCTATCTAAACAATTTGATGATGGGCATCTAGCAGTTGACTCTGTCAACCTGGAGGTTTATCCAAAGGAGTTTTTTTCGCTACTTGGAGGTTCAGGTAGCGGGAAAAGTACCCTTCTAAGAATGTTAGCAGGTTTTGAAAAACCAACTGATGGTAAAATTATTATCGATGGTGTAGATATGTCAAATACACCTCCATACAAAAGACCTGTAAACATGATGTTTCAGTCATATGCATTATTTCCTCATATGAATATAAAGCAAAATATCATGTTTGGACTGAAACAGGAAAAATCTCTAAGTAAAGAAGATATCGAGAAAGCTACTGATAGAGCTCTTAAAATTATCAAAATGGATCATCTATCCAAAAGAAAGCCTCATCAATTATCTGGTGGCCAACGCCAACGTGTTGCTTTAGCTAGATGTTTAGCAAAAAGACCTAAGCTAATATTACTTGATGAACCACTATCAGCCCTAGATAAGAATCTACGTGATCAAATGCAATTTGAACTTGTTGATATTCAAGAACAAACAGGAAGTACCTTTATAATGGTAACTCATGATCAAGAAGAAGCTATGACAATGTCTACTCGAATAGGAATTATGTCTGAAGGATGGCTAGAGCAAGTTAGTACTCCTTCTGAAATATATGAATTCCCTAAAAGTAAATTTGTTGCTAACTTTATTGGTAAAAGTACTATATTTGAAGGTCGTGTCGAAGAAGTAGGTAGGACTCGCAGTGTTATAACCTCAGAACAAGCTGGGACATCTTTTGTATTAAATAGGAATATAGAAGCTATTGAAGATCAAGAAATCTGGGTTGGTTTAAGACCAGAGAAAATAGTTATAAGTAAAGAAAGACCAAGTGACTATGACCCTCAAAATCCTGTAAACTGTATTAAAGGTGTAGTTGAGGATATCGCTTATATGGGTGGACTATCAACTTACCATGTAAGAACTACAAATGGTTATATAGTAAAATCTACGGATTTTAATATAGAGAGAAATGCTGATCACCCTTCTTGGGATGATGAAGTATATCTTACTTGGGAATCCGAAAACATAATGGTGCTGTACTCATAATGCAAAACTTAGAAAAAAGCTTTAGACATACAATAGTCTATCTAATACCCTTTGTATGGTTTGTAGTCTTTTTGCTTGTGCCATTTTTATTTGTAATTGGTATGAGCTTTACTTTACCTTCAGATGGGACTCCTCCAGTAACATCTTTATTAGAGTATAAGCAAACGACCCTACATTTCACACTATATCTAAGTAATTATATTGAACTAGCCCATTACAATTTAGTATTTATATCTTTACTTAAATCTTTTAAAGTTGCGTTTATAACAACAGCTTTATGTATTTTAATTGGCTACCCTATGGCATTAGCCCTATCAAGAGCTAAAAAAAATACACAACTTTTTTTCCTAGTATTGATAGTTATACCGTATTGGACTTCTTTCTTACTTAGAACTTATGCATGGGTAACTCTACTTGGTAACCATACTTTTAATAAATTTTTAATGAGCTTGGGTCTTCCTAGTATGGCATTACTTTATAATGACTTTTCAATGTATCTTGGTATGGTATATTGCTACTTACCATTCTTAGTATTGCCTCTATATAGCACTTTAATAAAGATTGACCCAAGCTTGTATGATGCAGCTGAAGATTTAGGTTCTAAACCTATTAACTCATTCTTTAAAATCACATTACCTCTATCTATGCCTGGACTAATTGCTGGAAGCTTACTAATATTTATCCCTGCAATTGGTGAAGTTGTTGTACCTCAGATTATGGGCGGCATGGGCTCTCTAATGATTGGTAATGTTATTTGGGAAGAGTTCTTTACATCTAACAATTGGGGAATGGCTGCAGCAATATCTGTAGTGTTAATAGTTGTTTTAGTATTACCTATTTTATGGATGCAACGTATCCAAACAAAAAGAACTTTTGTATAGAGGAGAATAAACAATGAAAAAATTTACATTTAGTAATATCATGCTTATTGTAGGTTTAATATTTTTATATATCCCTCTTGTAATATTAATTATCTTCTCATTTAGTAACTCACAAATAATCAATCTATGGGGTGGTTTTACTTTTAACTGGTATCATGAAGTAATACATGATGAAGATATTATTAATGCAACATTTACCAGTTTAAAAATAGCAATTATTACTTCTATTGTTTCAACATTACTTGGAACAATAGTTGCATACGCTATGACTAGATTTAGATTTTTCAGATCTAGAACTTTCTTATATGGCCTTGTTGCAACTCCTTTAGTACTTCCTGATATTATTTTAGGTGTTGCTTTATTATTGATGTTTTCAACATTACAACACCTAATTGGTTGGCCTCATGAACGTGGAACAATGACTGTTGTAATAGCTCATGTAACTATGTGTACAGCATATGTAACAATAGTTATGCAATCAAGAATAGCCAGTGTAGATATTTCCTTAGAAGAAGCTGCTTTAGATTTAGGTGCTGGACCTATTAAGACTTTTTTCTCAATTACCCTACCTCAGCTACTTCCAGCTCTTATCACATCAATGCTATTGACATTTACTTTGTCTATTGATGATCTTGTTGTTACAGAGTTTGTTGCAGGAAGCGATAATCCTACTCTACCTATGTATATTTATTCTACTGTTAAAAATGGTCCTACACCTGAAATAAATGCCCTAGCAACGATCATGATTAGTATAATCGTAATAGGTGTTCTAGCAGGTATGTTTATATCAATGAGGTTTCAAAAGAAGAAAAACTAAAGTATAAGATTACTCAAAAATCATTATCACAATAGATAATATAAGCAATAAACCTAGGACTAAATTAAATACTTTCAGATGCTTTTCATCACTCAAAATTCTTTTTACAAGATTTCCTCCAAACAACCAGAAACCTGTACAAAAAAATGAAACAATCATATAAATAATTGATATAACAACTACTTGAAAAAATAAACTTATATTATTGCTAATAACTGTATAAGTAGATATAACTCCAATAGCCATAACCCAGGCTTTTGGATTTACCCATTGAAATAATGCAGCCTGTTTAAAGTTTAGTGGTTTACTATTTTTTTCATCACTATAACTTGATGATGAAATTATCTTCAAAGCTAACCAAATCATATATACTGCGCCTATAACTTTTATGACTAAATGCAATTTTGGATAGCTTGCGAAGATAGATTCTAAACCAAGTCCTATAACAAATACCATAAAAGGAAATCCTAAACATATCCCTAAATAATGAAAAAACGTCCTTCTTATACCAAATTTTATTGATGATATTAATAACATCAAATTGTTTGGTCCAGGTGTAACTGTTGAAGAAACACAAAATAGAACTAAAGGTAAATAAAAACTCATGAAAAATACTTTTAATTAAAGATACTATTATATCTAAAAGATATAAAATAATAGCTATTTTTTATAGTAAATTCTATTGAAAATAAATATTTGTAATTTATTACTTACTAAGAAATTATTTGATTTATAAGATAGATGAATTATGAAATTTATTATTCGTCGATTGAAACAAACTTACGACTTAATGCACCACCAGTATGGAACTTAACAGTACCATCTTTAAGAGCAAATAAAGTATGATCTTTACCACAACCTACGTTTACACCTGGATGAGTCTTTGTACCTCTTTGACGCAGAATGATTGTACCTGCTTTAACAAATTCACCACCATATCTTTTAACACCTAAATACTTAGGGTTTGAATCTCTTCCGTTTCTAGTACTACCACCAGCTTTCTTATGAGCCATTTGTATACTCCTTAAATATTCTTAATAAAATTATAAACTAATAGATGAAACTTTTACCGCTGTAAAATACTGACGGTGACCTTGTTGCTTCATGCTGTGCTTACGACGACGGAACTTCATAATTTTTACTTTCTTGTTACGTCCTTGTTCTACAACTTCAGCTACAACTTTAGCACCTTCTACAACAGGAGCGCCGATTTTAACTTCGCCTTCTGCAGTTTGTCCCATTAAAACTGTATCAAATTCTACTTTTTCACCAATACCAAGATCGAATTTTTCAAGCTTAACTACTTCGCCTTCTTTTACTTTGTATTGCTTACCGCCATTTTTAATTATCGCGTACATTTACTAACTCCATTTATTAGATTTTAAATCCTCAGAACTGCCTATTATTTTTATTAGTAGACTTCTGACTTTTTGTTATTATTTCAACGTGCCTAGACAAAACTAGACATCATATTATAACAAAAATTAACATAATGACAAATACTAGATCTAACTTTTTGATGCTTTATTGAGAAAAACATAAATCAAAATCGCACCAACTAAAACAACTATAGCCACCATATATAAAGCTAAAGATATAGATGCTGTAGTATCAATAATATATCCAACTAAATATGGTGTTACAAAACCTGACAAATTACCTACTGAGTTAATTATAGCTATTGCTATCGCTGCTGCCATACCACTTAATATTGCTGCTGGCAAACTCCAAAATAATGGAATTAATGTCAATATCCCTGCTGTTGCTAATGACATAAAGACTAATGATAAATAGGTATTACCACCAAATAGTCCTATGCCAACAAAGCCTACAGCTGCCATCACACTTACTCCAATTAAATGATATTTCCTTTCTTTAAAATAATCAGAACTTGCTCCCACAACAATCATAACAATCACTGCAAAAATATATGGTATCGCAGATATCACACCAATCATAAAAATATTTGTTATTCCAGAATCTTCAATTAAAGTTGGTAAATAAAAACTAATGGCATATAAGCCGGTAATCCCGCAGAAATAAATTAATGATAACCACCAAACTCGAATATCTAAAAAGATGGCTGACTTCTTATATTGTAAATGTGTTGAACGATCTTTTTCTAATTGTTTATGCAGATAATCTCTATCTTGTTGAGTTAGCCACTTTGCTTTATCTATTGAGCTTAAAATTCTTGGCGCCATTAAACCAAGTATAATAGTCGGAATTCCCTCGATTAAAAATAACATTCTCCAGCCATCATAATGATGTTGATTAAAGATATCCATTATAAAACCAGAGATTGGTCCACCAAATATTCCTGAAAAAGCTGTTGCACTGAAGAAAATAGCTGTTACCTTAGCTCTCTTACGCGAAGGATACCACTCTGATAAATAGTAAATAACACCAGGAAAGAACCCTGCTTCTGCCAGACCTAATGTAAACCTTAGAACATAATATTGTGTGGCTGAGTTAATAAACATAGTACAAGCTGACAGTATCCCCCAAACTACCATCAAAAAGCCTAACCATCGACTTGGTCCAATCTTAACTAGAAGATAATTACTAGGAACCTCAAAGATAAAGTACCCGATAAAGAATATTCCTGCACCAAAGCCATAGACTGTTTCTGAAAGTGATAAATCAGAGATCATCTGTATTTTAGCAAATGAAACATTAACTCTATCTAAATAAGCTAATGTATAGCAAATAAGAAGGAAAGGAACAATTCGCCAACTGACTTTTTTATAAATATTATCGTTCATAATGTAAGAAACTTAATTCTAATAATAACTTTAATTATATGAAATAATTAGCAAAATAAAATACAATTGTTTTTTAAGACCTATAAACATTACAAAGATAAACCCTTATGAAAATTGTAATTGCGCCTGACTCTTTTAAAGAATCATTATCAGCTATTAAAGTCTGTGATGCTATAGAAAGAGGTTTTAAAAAAACATTTCCTAAAGCTACATATATTAAAACTCCTGTTGCAGATGGTGGTGAAGGTTCACTTGATGCGATAAGACAAAATCTATCATTAGCACAAAATATTAGTATAAAAGTAAAAGCACATCTTGGTAATATAATTACAGCTAATTACCTAATAAATAAAGATACTGCAATTATAGAGTTAGCCCAATGTTGTGGCTTAAATTTATATCCGCAAAATCAAAGAGATCCTCTCAGCGCGAATACTTATGGCTTCGGCCAAATTATTAAAGATGCTTTAGATAAGGGGATTAGGAAATTCATACTAACTCTCGGTGGTAGTGGAACTAATGATGCTGGTATTGGTTTATTACAAGCATTAGGAGCAGAGTTTTTAAATGATAACAATGACATTATCACACACTGTTGCCCAAATAACTTATCTGATATAAAAAATATTAATCTGAGCAATTTTGATAATCGAATTAAAGACTGTAGTTTTAAAATAGCTTGCGATGTAAATAATGTGTTATTTGGAAAAACTGGAGCAACACACACTTTTGGTAAACAAAAAGGCATTACTGATGATCAATTAAATAAAGTAGATGAAAAAATAAAAACTTTTGCCGACCTTTGTAATAATAATCTAAATAAAAGTTGTGAAAATGTTCCAGGTGTTGGAGCTGCTGGAGGAGTTGGTTTTGCTTTAGCAACTTTTTTAAATGCTGAGCTAGTTTCAGGTGCTGAGCTAATTTTAGATACTATCGAATTTGATAAGCACTTAAATAATGTTGATATCGTCATTGTTGGTGAAGGTAAAATGGATAAGCAAAGCTTATGTGGCAAGATCCCTATTACAGTTGCTCAAAAAGCTAAAAGTCAGAGCGTCAAAAAAGTAATTGCAATAGTTGGTAGTTATGAACTCAAAGATACTGATTTAAATAACTCTGCTATAGATGCTATATTTTCATGTATAACTCACTATACAGATTTAAAAACTATCCTTGCTCATGCCGCTGAAAATATCGAACAAACCGCAAATAATATTGCAAAACTTCTAATTTGAATATGAATAGCACCAGCAACTTACTAAATGATCATTTACTAAACCTGCTGCTTGCATATAAGCATAAATAATTATTGGACCAACAAAACTCATACCTCGTTTTTTTAGATCTTTTGAAATTCTCTCACTAATAGCTGTAGATGTTGGTACATCTTTGTGAGATTGCCAACTATTTTTTATAGGCTTATGACTCACAAATGACCATAAATAATTACTAAAACTAGCAAATTCCTTTTGAATTTTAAGAAATATTTGAGCATTCTTTCTAGCAGAGTAAATCTTTAATTTATTACGAATAACTCCTGGGTTTGAGCGTAAAGATTCTAATTCAGAATCTGACATCCTTGCAACTTTAATGGGATCAAAGTTATAAAAAGCTTGCCGATAACCTTGTCTTTTCTTCAAGATAGTTTCCCAATTTAAACCAGCTTGAGCTCCTTCAAGTATAAGAAGTTCAAAAAGTTCTCTATCATCATGTTTGGGAACACCCCATTCATTATCGTGATATTCAGCATAGATTTCTTGACCTTGTTTATTACCAAAACAACGACTTTTGACTTCCAAAACATATTCTTAATTTAAAGTAACCATACTTAAATTATAAGTCATTTTTAAATAAAAAAATTACAAAATTTTACAAGTGAGCAACATCTTAGTTACATTTGTTGATTATCTTATATAGTTAGAAATTTAGTAACTATTAATAAAATATTTGCTGTGTAAATATCTATCTAAAACTAAATTTATCAAATAAAATGCAGGTGCTTAAGATTTTTACATTAAATCAACAACATAGGAAAATATAAATGTTTACCCGACAAAAGCTTTTTTTATCTAGCTTTATGCTTACGCTTACCTACACAATTACGTTTGCTATGGAAGACCCTAAAGTAGAGCCTAAAGCTCAGCCTAAACCGGCTGAAACTAAATCTACTCCTGTTAAAGTAGAACCTAAAGCTCAGCCTAAACCGGCTGAAACTAAACCTACTCCTGTTAAAGTAGAGCCTAAAGCTCAGCCTAAACCGGCTGAAACTAAACCTACTCCTGTTAAAGTAGAGCCTAAAGCTCAGCCTAAACCGGCTGAAACTAAACCTACTCCTGTTAAAGTAGAGCCTAAAGCTCAGCCTAAACCGGCTGAAACTAAACCTACTCCTGTTAAAGTAGAGCCTAAAGCTCAGCCTAAACCGGCTGAAACTAAACCTACTCCTGTTAAAGTAGAGCCTAAAGCTCAGCCTAAACCGGCTGAAACTAAATCTACTCCTGTTAAAGTAGAACCTAAAGCTCAGCCTAAACCGGCTGAAACTAAACCTACTCCTGTTAAAGTAGAACCTAAAGCTCAGCCTAAACCGGCTGAAACTAAACCTACTCCTGTTAAAGTAGAGCCTAAAGCTCAGCCTAAAACTACTGAAACTAAACCTACTCCTGTTAAAGTAGAGCCTAAAGCTCAGCCTAAACCGGCTGAAACTAAACCTACTCCTGTTAAAGTAGAGCCTAAAGCTCAGCCTAAACCGGCTGAAACTAAACCTACTCCTGTTAAAGTAGAGCCTAAAGCTCAGCCTAAACCGGCTGAAACTAAACCTACTCCTGTTAAAGTAGAGCCTAAAGCTCAGCCTAAACCGGCTGAAACTAAGCCTAATCCTGCTAAAGTAGAGCCTAAAGCTCAAGTTATTAGTACAGTAGAACCTGAAAAATTAGAATTTAAAGTTAGGCCAACTGATAATAGTCAAGTACAAAATTTTCTAATGGATGGAAAACCTAGTTATATTTCAGAAAATATTAGCTCTCCCCAAGATTATTCTTGGACACAAGAGACTGGAGTGCAAAATATTTTTAGTGCAAATGTTCCACTAATCTCGACTTATGATCCTAATTTTGGAACATTGTGGCCAGCACTCTCTCTTCAAACAAGAGTTGATAATACACTTTTATATTTTGTAGTTCAGCAAAAGTTTGATATAGCTTTAAAGGAAAGTATAAATATTCATAATGCAATTTTTGATGAGAAATATTATCTCAAAAAATATCCAAATATAGCAAAAGCAGTAAGCGAAGGTAAAATTACTGATGGATTTACTCACTATAAAGAATATGGGATAAAAGAAGGAAAAAGTCCAAATGAAAATTTCGAAAAAGCTAAATCAGATAACGTTACTGTAAAATATCATCCTTTGATTGCTGATGGTATAAAAACAGGGACAGGCAAACCAAACAACAAAATATTAAAAGGTAAATTCGATCTTAAAACCCCTGCAGGAGATAGCCTTATAGGTGGTCCTAGAGATATGGCGATAAATGCACATGATAATCGTTGGTCTGGTCCAGAGAATGATGAAGCTTTAAGAAAAATGATTTCTAGTCACAGCTCTCCAGAAAACTCAGTAGTTATTTCTGAATTTAAAGCTAATAATGACAAGGGAAATGCTAGTTTCATTGACCCAGCTAATTTAAATGCTTCAAAAATAATAACTTCACACGTAATTTTGAAAGAAAGTGATTTTAATATTTTTTTAACCGATATGGATAGGTTTGGCATTACTAAAGACAGTCACTTCCTAGAAAAATACTTATTTCATGAAGAAAAGATCGATGCTGTTTGTCAAGGATTAGAACTATATAGAAAAGAAATTACTAATATAAAAAAACCTCTCAAAGCGCCAGAAGCAACTAAGCTAGAGATTCAACAAACTAAAAAACCAACTAAAATAGAAACTCAAGTGAAAAAGTCAGATAAGCCATCTACGTTAGGACAAGAAAGTAAAGCTAAAAGCCATGATTTAATGGCTAGTGCTGACAAATCATCTATAGATAGTAAACTTGAAAGCATTGATCATTTATCACAAAAATCAAAGAAAATTGATGATAAAGGAAGTATCAAAAAGCTAACTCCAATTGAAATAAATCAAAGCTCTAGTTTAGTATTAAGCAGTCCAATGACAGTTACACAACCAATAAGCTCATTAGGAAAAACAAGCATAGATAACCCCGTCAAAACTTCTCAAATCAGTCCCAAAGAGGTTAAAGGTAGTCCGGTGAAGTTAGACGATAAAGTTAAAACCTTCAAATAGATCAGGTATAAAGCATGAATAAAAAAACCAGTATTATCTTTATTGGCTTAATTTGTATACTATCTATTTTTTTGTATACTAAAAAATCACATCATACTATAACTACAAAAAACAAAGGAATTTTAAAAAATAAATTACCAATAGTTGTTGAGGTCGAAAACCTTAAAGAACAAGACTCATATAATGAATTGAATTTATTTGGAAAAACTAGTGCTTATCAAGTTTTTACTGTAAGAGCTAAATCATCAGGGGTAGTTCATAATGTTACTTTTTCTTTAGGCTCTTTTGTAAAAAAAGGAGATTTATTATTATCTTTTGACACGGAATTAATTGACTCCAGAATTCAAATCCAAAAAGAAATATATGAAACTAAATATAAACAAGCTGAAGCAATGAGAAAGCTTGTAGAAAAAGGTGCTGCCAGTAATTTTGAATATAGTAAATTTAGATTGGACTATCTCAATAATAAACAAGAATATTACGAACGTTTAGATGAAAAGGAAAAAAGTTATATATTATCACCCACAAATGGCATAGTAGAATCTAAATATGTCTCAGAAGGCGAATATATAACTGATAAAGATAAGATTGCTACTATAGATAATATTGACAAAATTAGAATATCTTTTGATATGGAAGAGGATGATTATAGAAAGTTTAAAAAGAGTAAAGAAGCTACCATTCAAGCATATGTTCAATCAATAGATAAATTAATTGATGTAAATGCTTTTGAATCTTCTGAAATCTCAAGAGATGGTAGCCATTCAATACATATTGAAGGTGTGATACCTAATGATGATAGAGAATTACTTCCTGGTTTATTTGTCAAGATTAGAGTATTGTTTTCAGATAAAAATAAAATGATATTAGTTCCTAAACAAGCTGTAGTTATGGATGATGATCAATATTTTGTCTACAAATATAACAATGGTACTGCAGAGAAAGTTTTTGTAGAAGTACGTAAAATTTATAATGACTACTTACAAATATCATCTTCATTAGATAAGAATGATAAGGTTATTATTGCTAGTAGTAGAAAATTATATCCAAATGCTAAAGTGAGTTTAGAAAAGTGATTAAGATTTCAAGACTACTACAACATGGAAGTATTTTCTTTGTAATAAATCTTATCATATGCTTACTTGGTGTATATTGTTATTCAAAATTAGAAATCAAACTGACTCCTGAATTACCAGTATCAAGCATATATGTGACTATTGATAATCCAGGAGTAAAAGCTCAGCTTATTGAAAAAGAAATAACAAAGCCAATGGAAGAAATTTTATCTACTATAAACGGTCTTGAATCAATCAGTTCGTTTAGTGAAATTGGCGAAAGTAAAATAGAATTAAATATTAAGCCAGGTAAACCTATCCAAAACTCTATTAATGATGTTAGGGACTTAATTTCTAAAAATAAAAATATATTACCTTATGGTATTAAAGAACCTATAGTCTCAACTGATAGTTTTTCATCTAACCCAATCATGTATATATCTATATATTCTAATAATGGAAAAGAAATATCGAACTCTCAGATTCTTGATATAAAGCAAAAATTGAAATATGTAGATGGTTTCTCCAGAGCCATCGTGTTTGGAAACAAAGAAAAAACTCTTTATGTTAGTGCTTTAATAGATAAGATATTTAAATATGACATATCTGTTGATCAGTTAGTAGCTGAGATATTACAAGCGAACTCTAGCTTTTCTGGGGGAAAAATATCTAACGATTATAAAACTGAATATATTTCTTTTAACAAGTTTGTCAATCTCGTAGAGGATTTTGATAATATCGAAGTCAACAGTAACGGAGTAGCAGTCAAACTAAAAAATATAGCAAAAGTAGAGCTTAAAGACAAAGAAGAAACCAGCCTTGCTTATAGTAATGAAAACAAAGTTGTTTTACTAGGACTAGTTGTTAAGAATAGTTTTAATCCCGTTTCTTTCTCAAAAAATATAAATAAATTTATCAAAAACTACTCAAAAACAAATAGTAATATAAAGTTTAATGTAGTTATCGATGATAGTAGTGAAATATCAAAAGCCTTTAGCGATACTACTCATACTTTGATAGAGACGATTATATTAGTATCAATAATAGTATATTTGCTAATTGGTTCTTTGCGCTATTCATCAATAGTCATACTTGCTATACCTGTATCTTTATCAGGTAGTTTTATAGCACTTTATCTATTTGGTTATACGATTAATAATGTTACTATGCTCGCGATAATATTAGCTATTGGTCTGGTTGTTGATGATTCAATAGTTATTTTAGAAAATGCGGAATACTACTATAACAAGAATAATGATGCACTTGCGAGTATACGCCAAGCTATCAAAAATCTATTTATTTCGATATTAATCTTAATGTTGACATTAACTGTCATCTATATTCCATGTATTTTTATGGAAGGAGAAATAGGAAGGATTTTACAAGAGTTTGCTTTAACTATCGTATCCTCAATGTTTATATCATTTCTAGTAGCATTTACTTTAACTCCTGTACTTTTTCTAAAATCAGCAAAAGTAACTAACCATAATTTTGTAACTAACTTTATTAACATACTCTTTAAAAAAATAACTAAATCATATGTAAAAACTTTGATCAAAATCATAAGAAAACCATTTTTCTTTATAATCATGATTATTGTTATTACACTTTTAGGGTTCTATTTTGCAAAAACAAACTCAAGAGTTGAAATTGAGCCATTTGAAAAGAAAGATATGATTATTATAGAGAATACTTTCTCACCAAATACCAGTTTAAAATACATTCATACTTATATGCAAAAAGTATTCAATACTATAAAATCAGACTCTAATATCAAATCTTCTTTAATGATTGAAGAATCTCCAGTTGCAAAAATCTGGTTAACCCTAAATGATCGGTCAGTTTCTGTAGAAACTCTTGAGAGCATAAATGATAAATTAGCTAAAATCGCAGTTGGAGGAGATATTTCAGCTAGAATTGCTCAAAGTAAAAATGCTGGAAACGCATTAGGTTTTTATGAATTAGATTTTTATATTAACAATTCAAAATCTACAAAAAATCTTCAAACAGTCGCATCTATTATTAACGAAAAAATGACTAATACTTTTGATGATTTTTACACAATTTCTCCAGGAATCGTTCAAGATATTGGCGTAAATTGCAATAAAAATAAACTATTAAAATATGGAATAACTGAAAAAAGTTTTGCTGATGCCTTAGATATATTTCTTAATCAACGCAAAATAGAGGTTTTTGAAAAAGGAAATAATATTTATGATATTATATTTAGACTGGATGATAGTGACTCAAAAGATTTAGCGAAAATAGAATCCATTAGTATAAAAAATCAAAATGATGGTGAAAACGTACAACTTAGACAAGTTTGTAATGTTTTTAAATCAAATGCTCCTAGTAGTATTTTTAGGTTTAATGAGCAATTTTCTTTAAATGCACATGCAATTACTAAGACAAATGTTGATATAAAGCAAGCCATCGACTTTATCGAGGAAATAAATGATAATTTACCTGATGACTCAAGTATTTCATATTCTGAAAAAACGAAAACTTTAATAGAGTTATCAGAATTTTTTATCTTATTTATATCAGTTGCTCTAATAGGTCTTTATTTATTAATGTATGCTAGATTTAATAGTTTATTTATGCCTTTTATAATCTTAGGCAGCCTACCAGTTTGTATAAGTTTTAGCTTATGGGGACTATATTTAATAGCTGGTAGTTTCAATATTTATACAATTCTATCTTTAGTTACGCTAATGGGTTTAATGACAAAGCATTGTGTTTTATTATGTAGTGCTATAGATAGCCGCGAAAAATCTGGAAGTAATCTTATAAACTTTATAATAAACGGTTCAAAGTCTAGAATTAGAGCTATTATGATAACTTCATCAGCTATGTCAATAGGACTAGCATCTTTATTTTTTGATAGTGGTAACTATGCTAATAGTAGATTTCAAATTGCAACAGTTTTAGTTACAGGAATAGTTTTTGGTTCTATTGTAATCTTATATTCTTGTCCAGTATTATACTTTTTGCTTAAAAAGATTCAGATAACCATCGACCATTTATACAAGAAGTTTAAGGATTCTAATAAATATTAGTTAGATAAAAGTAAAGGCTTACCCTAAGCACTTTCATTATTCTTAGGCACCCATAGCTCAGCTAATTGTGAGGAGTCTACTTGTGTAGTAACTTGGTTACTACCATCTACACTACCACCATCAATATCTTCATCAATTGATGTATTTGCTACCAATATCTCAGCCATCTTATTTGCATTTGCTGCTAATTGCATCTGAAACTCATCATTAGTATCTATAATAAGCGAATCATTATTAAATTGTGATTCAAAGTAGTCATCTACAATCAATGATGATAATTGATCATGAAAATTAATCTCAAGATCATTATCTGATCTTGAAAACAATATATCATCTTTTGAAATATCATTTAACTTTAGAGTATCTGTAGAGCCATCACCTGCTAGATTAATAGTATCATTACCATCTCCAGTTGAATAATTATAAATATCTGAACCTGCCCCTCCAGCTAAGACATCATCTCCTTGACCACCAGAGATAACATCATCGCCTTCATTACCTGTAATAATATTATCTCTAGTATTACCTACTAGAGTATCATTATTAGCAGTACCTATTTTGATATCTGATTTACTTAAGATATCTCCATTTGCAAATTCAAACTTATCTACAAACGATCTATACCATGTACTTGAAGCATAGAAATTATTAATCCTCATTCCTTGTGTAGGATTTCCTTGAATTGTAACTGAAAGATTATTACCCTGTTTTTCAAAACTTAGATCTGATTTTTTAATTCCATTTCCAAACAGAACTTTATGATCAAAATTAACATAATTACCAGAAATTTTATCTCTTTGAATTACATCAAAACCATCGCCAAGATTATATTTGTAAGTACTTTTACTAGTACCTAAGCTTGTAAATATTGTATCGTTTCCTTTACCACCCTCTACATAATCATCTGATGACCAACTTCCTGTATAAATAATATCATTTCCTAAGCCTCCATATATTCTATCATCCCCATAACTACCATCTAAAGTATCATTGCCTTCTCCACCAAATAGTACATCATTTCCGTGACCTCCATCTAGATGATCTTCACCCTTTCCTCCATCTAAAATATCATTTCCTCTTTCTCCATACAAAGCGTCATTGCCTTCTTCATCACACAAAATATCATTCCCTTCTCCACCATAGAGAATATCTGACCCTTGACCTCCATCTAAAGTATCATTACCTCTGCGACCATATAAACTATCATCTCCACCATTACCTGTTAAGCTCTCACTTTGATCACTTCCTGATAATACATCTGCATTATCACTACCTTCTATATCAAAGTTAAATACTCCTGATGATCTTGTTAATACGCTACCATCCGTAAACTCAAAACTCTCTACTAATGATTTATATTTATTATTTGTTGAATAAAAGTTTTCTACTCTTATCCCTTGGCTAGAATCACCTTTGATCATCACTATAAGATTATTACCTGATTTTTCAAATTTAATATCTGATTGAGATATACTTTCACCAAATTCTATTTTATGATCTATATGGACTCCATAATATGAATTACTTTCTCGCTTAATTACATCAAAACCATCGCCTAAGTTATATCTATATGTATTTCCTTTTGTTCCATAACCTGAGATTATAATATCATTACCTTGTCCACCTTCTACTTCACTTGTTCCACCTTGACCAGTGTTTATAGTATCATCCCCCGATCCTCCATAGAGCTTATCATTACCAAAGCCACCATATAAATTATCATCGCCTTCTCCACCATATAAGATATCACTCTCACTTCCTCCATCAAGATTATCGTTACCAGCCCCTCCATATAAGATATCCTGCTCTGAACCTCCATTTAAATAATCATCACCTATTCCACCATCTAAAATATCATTACCTTTTTGACCATATAAACTATCATCTCCACCATCACCTGTTAAGCTCTCACTTTGATCACTTCCTGATAATACATCTGCATTATCACTACCTTCTAGAGCAAAGTTAAATACTCCTGATGATCTTGTTAATACACTACCATCCGCAAACTCAAAACTTTCTACTAATGATTTATATTTATTATTTGTTGAATAAAAGTTTTCTACTCTTATCCCTTGGCTAGAATCACCTTTGATCATTACTATAAGATTATTACCTGATTTTTCAAATTTAATATCTGATTGAGATATACTTTCACCAAATTCTATTTTATGATCTATATGGACTCCATAATATGAATTACTTTCTCGCTTAATTACATCAAAACCATCTCCTAAATCATATTTATATACAACATTCTTACTTGAGTATGATGAGTAAATTGAATCATCTCCTTTTCCTCCCTCAACCTCAATATGACTCCCTCTTCCTGTGCTTATAGTATCGTTACCCTCTCCACCATATAACTTATCGCTACCATTTAAGCCTCCGCTTAGATAATCATCTCCTAATCCACCATATAGAATATCATCTCCTTTTCCTCCATCTATATGATCATCTCCTAATCCACCGTATATAGCCTCTGCAGAATCTGTACCTACTAATTCATCAATATCATCTGTACCTATAATTACACGTTTACCATTAAGCTCGTAATTAAGTGAATTTATTGCAGCTATTTCTTCTAATGTGAAATTATCACCATTCATAACATTAGAACTGTTCCAGTTGTCATTAAGTAGAGTATAATTTTCTACTTGGATAACTTTATCTAAAAAGCTTAACCCATTAGATGGATCTGCTTTAATTTTATTAATAATAGTCTCACTGATGCCATCAAAATTAAGTGCTACTTCTCCTGTATCATCTAGCTCAAATGATATATTTTCTAGTAAAAAAGGTTGTACTTCAGTCAAGACACTATTTGTTTGGACTAAATCTTTAATTGAATTTAATGCACTAACATATCCTTGATTAATAACTGTTGTTCTACCATTATCTGCTAACCTATGAAAATCCCAATCATTTAAATTAACAGTATTGCCTTTTACAACAGTAGCTCCACCATCAGCAAAATCAAATACTTCTTCACCAGTTTGAACATATATGCCATAACTATCACCATTATCTCTAATGTTATACTCTAAAATTCTACTACCATTCAGAGCCTCTAGAATCGCTGTTTGTTCTATTACATTTCTAACTCTATCAGATATTCCTACATTTATCTGTGTGCCATCATCTAATGTTACTCCATCTAATATATCTAAAGATGTCTCAAAGTTTTGTGATGTCCTTGCCCATTCAAGCAATACTTCATGAATAGCACTATCTGTAACTGGCGTATCACCTGAGTATAATCCTGTAAGTAGCTCTTTAAGATCTGGTGATAGGCTAGCTGCTTCATGCAAGCTTCTCAAAGCTCCTTGACCTGCCACGTTGATTGAGTTTTGTAACTCTTGGGAAGTTTCTAATACATCTTCAAATTTACTATAGAATTTATTCTCAGCAAAATCCATTGCTCCTACTGCTGTAGTTCCACCATCTGTGTTAGTAGCTGTAGATGTCTTACGTAAGATACCACCCTCAACATTTTGATTTACAGTCTTAGCATTTAGATCAATACTATCTATACCAGCATCAGCTAGACTTGTTAGCTCTCCTTCATCAGTAACACCATCCTGGTCTTTATCTTGCCATACCTTAACTTCTTCATAGGCTGTATCACTACTATCAAAAACATTGTTGTTATTGGAATCTAAGTCATTCAATGCATCAAAGCCATCTACTGCTTTAGTGCCATCTGACTTTATAGTGTTATCACCGAACAATTCCCTACCACTATCAATAGTACCTGAACCATCTATATCTCTAACAAGTAAACCATCATCTGCGTTGACCCACCCAGTTCCAGTTGCTTGGCCGTCGTTATCATGATCGAATAGTACATCACCATTGGCTGATGTGGTCTCAAGTTTGCCGTCTCGGTCGAGATCGACTACTAATGGGTCACCATAACGTTGAGTGGCTGCTTGTTGGAATTTACTTAAAACTAATTCATCAATAGATTGAATACCCATAGAATCTGTAGCTTCTGAGCCTAATACATTATCAAAAACATCACTGTTTTTAAGGGAATCTACAAACTGAGCTTTTTCTTCTGTAGTAGGTAATTTATTTACACTATTTACTATAGCGTTAATTAAAGATTCTCCTTGATGTCCGCCAACTGAAGCTAACATCATATCATTAGCAAGATCAATACTTTGATAATTTGATGCTACATAACCATAGTCATCTAAGTTACCTAGCATATTCTGTAAACCTTGCTTTTCTAATGTAGCTGCTTCTATAAGCTTATATGGATTAGTATTATCTGCCAGGCCTGTATCATTTAATGTCTTAAGCCATATATTTTCAACACTACTATTATTAGCTAATAAGCCTTCTTGACTCTCTATAACATTATCTAAAAGTGTTAATCTATCTGCTAATACTGCCTCATCTAGATTACCATTTGAGTTAAGGTATTTATTATTTTCTGGATTAAATGTACTTTGATTCGCTGTAACCAAATTAGCCATAGCATGCTTATCATTACTAGAAGTATAGATTGTCACAGGGTCAACAAGTTGATTTGTAAATAATATATCTGAAACTGGATCTCCAGCTACACTATAAATATGTGTTTTTGATTTAAGAACATCTATTTGATCTTTATTTAAACCTTCTGTTGCTGAACTTGCAAATCCTGGAGGGTTAAAAGCATAAGTTTCACCCAAAGTTAATCCATCTGTTAGATAAATAACTTTCTCTAAAGCAATTGCAATTGCCCCACCTTGAGAATGGCCTGTTGTTGAGATTTCATTTAAAGTAGGCTGATTCTTCCTAGCATCTATTAAAAGTTGTTTAGATGTCTGAAACTGTAAACTACTTTCTGGAGCTTCAATTCCTAACTGATCCGCAATATTTAAAGCTCCCATCTCAAAATTATTACCCCAGTCATTGGGATGAGTTAAAATATTCTCTGAGCCTCTACTTACAAGTATTCCTTTGTTATTTTGCCCTTTAGGGCTAATTACCATTCCCGCATAACCATCCCAATTATCTCCTGATAATGCTACAACATTATAATCTCTGAGTTTATCCAAAAAACGACTGTTTTCTGCCACTCGTTGATTTTGTAGGTATTGCCTAACATCTCCTGTTATTTCTTTACGAACCTCGCCGTTATCATTATAAAACTGTGCATATAATGTCGCTTGACCCTCTGCATTTACTTTAGGCTTATTTGAGTTTAATGATTCTGCATACATTAACTCACTCAACTCTGCCATAAAGTCTCTTTTTGCTTGAGCTGTATTTAAATCTTGATTTAAGTTATAAGTTAATTGTTGATTAAAATTGTCGGTACTCATGATTATTCCCCTATTACTTCTGATTATTTATTATTTTTTCTAATTGTGGATAATATTTACTATTTTTAAGCTCTTTATTTGCTCTTGATCGAGTATCCCATCTACCATAGCAACCAAGAATTGGATCACACTTATCAGGTTGACCAAAATCATTTACTATATAAAAATCATTAATAATATCATTAAGGTTATATATTCTATCTGCTGTTGTATTTCCTAATACTATTCTTTTTCTTGTAGATAAGTCTTCAACCCCGTACTGAGTATTACAAAATTTCTTAAACTCAGATATTTTTGTACATGAATTGATTTGTAAATATCCCCATGCATATTTTTGAACACCTTCTTCAAACCACCAACCATGTGAGGTTTTAAAACTAGGAAAAACTTTATAATAATATTTTTCTATATTAAAATCTTTGGGTATATCATAAGTAATTACTTCTAACTTATAACTATAAAGATTATATGAGCGTAATTTATTATTTACCTGCTCAATTAATCTAAGAGTCTCATATACGCCCTCTGCTGTTCTTGGTATTGCTATAAATATAGATATTGAACCCGCTATTGCATTATGATCTTCTGCTATCCATTTATTTATATCTACAGGATTACTACTATATAAATCGTGCAAAGCTTTATCTATAGGATCTTTCTTCATCTTTCGCCATTGATAAGGTGATTGCGGATCTAAACTACCAAAAATAAGATTGTTCTTACTTACTTTGTCTACAAGTGGTTGAAACTCATCTATCCATTGATAAGCAACTTTGGTTGTCATATAACTATTAGCTGAAAGAATATCTCGCTTAGATAAATATGATCCTTTATATGTATAATCATACTCTGCATTTATTGGTTTATATTTAAAGTTATATCCTCCTAAGTTATCTGAGTAACTTAAATCCCACACTTCAAACTTATCACCATGATATTTCTGTTCAAGAGCTTTCTCTATCTTTACTTTAACCTCCGGATAACCCTGTACCCAGTCCATAAAACCACAATATCCCATCATTGGGATAGCTAATATAATTGTTAATAGTAGTTTTTTCATTTGAAACCTTATAAAAAAATGATCACTGAAATTTATTCTATGAACTAAAAAATGTTAATTCAATTACTTTTGAAGACTTTAACTTTTATTTTAAATATTCAAAATTTATAAGAAATATAAACTTAATCATTAGTTGGGAAAGTATTAAATGGGCTCTCAATTAGCGTTCTCTTAAACTATTATCAATACCTCGAGTAAGTGGCTCTGTGAAAAAATCTAATACTCGCCTTGTACCAGTTTTAACTTCTGCCACTACAGCCATACCGGGCACTATTTTGTAGTCTTCTCCGCCTTTGTGAAGAGTATTATTATCTAGACTTATTATTAACTTATAAACCAAGCCTAACCTTTCATCTTCTATAGCATCACCAGAAATACCCTCAACTTTGCCATGCAAGACTCCATACTCTGCAAAAGGGAATGTATTTACCTTAATCTCCGCTGTTTGACCTTTTTTTAGATAACCAATATCTTCATTTTTGACATATACTTCTGCTTCTAATTTTTGGTCTAATGGCACTATCTGCATTAATACTTGTGCAGGTGTTACAACTGCACCTATAGTATGTATCTGCATCTCATGAACTATACCATCTATTGGCGATTTAATTGTATTTTTACCATTTAAAGTCGTAGCTTTATGTAGCTCTTGCTCAGCTGTATAAAGATCTTTTTTATCTTGACGGATAGTTTCTAATATCTTTAGATATGTCTCAGACTTATAGCTTTGTAGATTACTTCTTGCCTGGGCAATCTCTGCATCGAGTTTCATATCTTTACCCTTTTCAGTCTCATACTCATAATATGTATTTAGAAACTTTTCTCTATATTCAAGATACTCCATTCGAGCCACAGCTTTTTTCTTGTATAACTTTGTGTATGTTTCTAACTTTTCTTTGATTATCTTTAACATCTCACCTAGCTGATGAGTCCTATTTACACTTATAGCTTTTTCTTGCTCTTTTGATGAGAGTGTTGCCTCTAGTGTCATTAGTTTGGCTATACCAGACTCCCACTCTTGCCAAAGTAGGCGTTTTGACTGCTCAATATCTAGCTTATCAGTTACACCTTCTGGTGGTTTGTAGTCGACTTGATCTAGAGGTATTTGCTCACGCTTATTACTTTTTATCATCTTATACAAAGTCTGCTCACGTGATATTCTTAGCTTATAAAACTCTATATCTTCTTTAAGTTTATTTATATCTGATTGAGTGTATTCAGACTCTAATACAACCAATACATCTCCCTTGTGAACTATCTGGCCATTTTCCACATTTAAATTTATTACAGTACCTTTTTCTGATGATTGGATTGTCTTAACATCTCCAGCGGGGATAATCTTACCCTGACCAGCTGTGATAATATCTATCTTACAAAAATATGCCCAAACTACGACAAACACCACTAAAAATATCAAACAATATAATATTGTTTTTAGCAGAGGATGTGGAGGCTTATCTGTAACCTCCAGAACTCCCGGCAAAAAGCTATATGAATCTGTCTTTGCATTACGTTGTTCTGCTAGTGTTTTACGATTTTGCCAAAACTCTTTTAATTTTTTAGCCTTAAGTAACTGCTTCTTTTGCTGAGAACCTTTTTGCTCTTGATTATCTTGGCTATTATCCATTTGCTACTCCTCGATGCTGAGAATTATACAAAGATGCATAATGACCATTTTTTGCTAAAAGCTCTTCATGGCTGCCATCCTCTAAAATAACTCCTTGATCCATATATACAATACGATCACAACTTTGGACTGTAGATAGTCTATGCGCGATAATAAAAACTGTTCTTCCTTGGGATATCTTTGCCATATTGTTCTGAATAACTTTTTCAGATTCATAATCTAAGGCTGAGGTTGCCTCATCAAAGATAAGTATTTTTGGATTATTCATCAAGGCTCGAGCTATAGATAATCTTTGCTTTTGCCCTCCTGAGAAATTTGATCCCCCCTCTTCGATAACTGTATCATAACCATCTTTAAGCTCTAGAATAAACTCATGAGCACCAGCATATTTTGCAGCTGCTACTACACTATCCATACTTGCACTTGGATTTGTTAGAGCTATATTTTCACGGATCGAACGATTAAACATAAAGCTCTCTTGTAGTACCACACCGATATTCTGACGCAACCACACTGTATCAATAGTCGTCAAATCTGCTCCATCGACAAGCACTTTACCAGATTCAGGTTGATACAACCTTTGGATAAGTTTAGTCAGTGTACTTTTACCACTCCCAGATCTACCAACTATTCCAACTGACTGACCTGCTTTAACATCTAAGCTGACTCCATTTAATATCGGCTTACTATCAGCAGTATATCTAAACTTAACATCCTTAAAACTAACATTTCCTTCAAATGTTGGTAAAGCACTTTTACTTGCTTTACTTGCAGACTCCGTTGGTGAATTTAAAATATCTCCTAACCTTTTTAGAGATACTCCTGCTTGTTGGAACTCTTGCCATAGGTTTACTAGTTTAAGTATTGGCTGTGTTACACGCGCTGCAAGCATATTAAAAGCTATTAGCTGACCTACTGTGAGCTTCCCAGCTATTACCATATGCGCACCAATAAATATAATTGCAATAGTTGTTAACTTACTCACTAACTCTGCAATATTTCCCGCTACATTACCTAAATTTTGCGAGCGAAAAGATGCTTTGACATATTCTGTAAGGTTATCTTCCCATTTACGCTGCATCTGTGGTTCTATTGCACTGGCTTTAACTGTCTGAATACCCGTGATAGATTCAGTTAGAAATGACTGATTTTTTGCTCCTGTTGAAAAGACTTTATCCAGTCTATGTTTTAATATCGGTGTAATAAATACAGATAATATAAAATATATTGGAATAGTTCCCAGTACAATTAACGTCAGCTGCCAACTATATAAAAATAGTACCGCAATAAATATAAAAGTAAAAGATAGATCAATCACTAACGTTAAAGCAGTACTTGTGATAAAACTACGAATGCTATCTAATTCTTTAACCCTTGCAACATTTTGTCCAACTTGGCGTGTCTCGAAGTACGATAATGGTAGTTTCATCAGATGCGAAAATAACTTTGAACCCAAGACAACATCAACTCTAGATGTCGTATGACTAAACAAATATGTTCGAATTGTACCAAATAAAACCTCAAATATAGCCACCACAAAAAACACTATTGCCAAAGTATTCAAAGTAGTCAAGCCATTATGCATAATGACTTTATCCATAACCACTTGAAAGAAAAATGGTGTAACTAATCCAAATAATTGGATAAATAAAGAAGCAATCAAAACATCTTTAAAAATATGTTTATATTTCCATAAAGCTGGTACAAACCATTTAATATTAAAGCTTTCTTTAGAGTCTTTAGTTGCGTCTTTATAGGTTATGAGTATCGCTCTATTGTTATACACTCCAGCCAAATCAGATTCAGATAGTTTCAACAACTCTTTACTTTCTTGTTGGAAAACTAAATACTCATTATTTTGAATTCCCGCTAAAATAAAATATTCACCATTATTATCCTGTAAAATAATAGGCAAAACTCGAGGGTTAATATCTTTAGGTTTAAGTTTGACTGCTTTAGCCTTAAAATTATTAGCTTTTATTGCTCTTAGTAGATTAACCTCACTTATACTACCATCAGTATCACCATATTCATGTTGAATTTGCTTAGCATCAATAGCAATTCTATTAAATGCAGCAATCTGACAAAATGAAAATATTCCCGTATTCATATATACTACTTATTTATAAAAACTCTTAAATTTATAATATAAAAAAACACATGTTATTTAAAATAAAAAAAAGATTTTGCTATAAAAACTATTTACTTTTATTATTTTTATTAATCCCTGGGTATATTTTTGCTATTCCAAGTATTTACTACTGCCCCTCCCCCCAAGCTTTTAAAAAAGCTGATAAAAATCTAACTGCAGAGACTAATTTTCATAATTTTAAATATCATTGGACAGCATCAGATAAAACACCATCACAATTTCCAGAATACCCTCTTACGTTTAAAGGAGCAGATCTTGTTAACTGTAAAGATGGGCTTTGTGAAATAGAGTGCTACTATTTCTCAAATATTGAAGCACACCTAATGACTGCAACTATGAAATCCACCCAGAACTTGCATATTTATCAAAAGCAAAATGCATATTTAAAAAACTTTAGTTGCCAATATACTGAACATGTAGATTGCCCTTTTTTGATAAATTACTTCTAACAATATTAATTTAATGAAAGTCAAGAAATATATCTCTAAACTTTTTACTATAAAGCATTCAAACTATAGTTTCTGTAATTTATAATAGGCATGTAATTTAAAAGTTTAGTTGTCTGGACTATTGGTGGTTTAGCTACAATCTTGAGCCGATACTAATTAGAACAGGGAGTTTTGGTGTTTTGACTAGAGAGCAAGCTTTGGTGCCTTGCACTGACAAAGAAGCCCAACGTTGAAACTATGACACCCACTTGATACCAAAGGGATCAAGAACATTGAGCTAAAACGGTAGCCTGGACAACTATTTATTATTTTTGAGAGTGTCGTTATGGATAAGACTCAAATTCGTAAACACCTACTTAAGATTAGAAATAATTTAGAAAATAAAGATCTCTTATCTAAGAGAATAAATCAAAAAGTTATCAAGTACATTCAAAGCATTTCTAAAAACTTTAAAATAGCTAGCTTTTTATCATTAAAAAATGAAATAGACACTTCTGTAATAAATACTCATTTTGACAACATCTATTTACCAATAGTTCACCCTTTTATAAAACACGGACTATGGTTTACTAGAGACTCTAAAAACTACTATTTAAATAAATATAAAATAAAAGAACCTATTTATAAACCTCAAGATATAGTAGCTGCTTGGGAGCTAGATATAATTATAGTCCCAATAGTTGGATTTACTAAAGATAAATATAGAATGGGCATGGGTGGCGGCTTTTATGATTTCTCACTAAGTTTCAAAAAAAATAAAAAATCACCTATAACCATAGGCATAGCCTTTGATGAGCAACAAAATGATGCTATTATCATTAATAAGCACGATATCAAACTTGATACAATAATTACACCAGAGAGGATTTTATGAGATGGATAGTATTACTGTAACAAATCAAATTAAAGATCTAATACTATCTAAAATAGACCCTCAAGCAAATATAGAAATAATTAACGAAACTCATAAGCATATAAAGCATAAAGGCTATACTGAAGGCAAATATCATTTTGCGTTAAACATCTCTTCTGAGAAACTAAATGCTATGAAAAAAATCTCTTCACATAAAGAAATTTACAGAGCAGTAAATGATCTTATGCCATATATCCATGCTTTATCAATAAAAATCAAACCGGAGTAACTAGATTATGTTTGATTTTATTATACATTTTAATGAGTATATTAATTACTTTATTAATACTCTAGGAATATGGTTCTATGTTCTGTTATTTTTTATAATTTTTTGTGAAACAGGATCAGTTTTAGGAATCTTTTTCCCTGGCGACTCACTACTATTTACAGTTGGTTTAACAGCTGCAGCAACAAACTTAAACATTCACTTAGCCGTGCTATCAATATGCTTAGGAGCAGTTATTGGCGATAGCTGCAACTACATCACAGGCAAATTTATTGGTGAAAAAATGTTTAGTAGCCACGCTAAAATCTTCAAAAAAGCTTATTTAATCAAAACAAAAGACTTCTTAAATAAACATGGTAATAAAGCTATTATCTTCTCACGTTTTATTGCCTTTGTTAGAACACTTACTCCTTTTGTAGCTGGTGTTAGTCGCATGAATTATATCAAGTTTGTTACTTTTGGCGCAATTTCTGCTATGATATGGTCTTTTTCAATAACGTATACTGTTTATTTCTTTAGTGATAACCCTTTTGTCAAAAGATATCTAAGTCTTATAATAATGCTTATAATTGCATTTGTTCTGATACAAATTTCTTATAAAGCACTCAAAAGTAAAATAAAAGCAAAAAAGCCTTAACCTTTTAAGATTATTTTTTTATAATCTAACGACAAATCATTGAAAGGTCATCCTCATGGATACTATCACTGCACTATTACACATTATATTACATTTAGACCAATTCATAAGTACCTATATAAATATTCTAGGAGATTGGACCTATTTATTACTTTTTGTAGTTATTTTTTGTGAAACTGGATTGGTTATAACTCCTTTTTTACCTGGAGATTCTCTTTTATTTGCTTTAGGTCTTACAGGTGCTGCAACAACTTTAAACATACATTTAGTAGCTCCAATCTTAGTTCTTGCTGCTGTGTGTGGCGACTCCTGTAATTATTTCTTAGGTAGAATTGTTGGTAAACGCATTTTTAAAGATGATGCAAAAATATTAAAAACTGCTCACTTAGAAAAAGCCCAAGAATTTTTTAATAAATATGGTCCTCTAGCTATAATTCTCGCTAGATTCACACCTATCGTTAGAACATTTATGCCTTTTACAGCTGGTATGGCGCGCATGAAATATTCTAAATTTGTAATTATGGGTATTATTGGCGCCTTTATCTGGGTTTACTTAATTATTTATATAGCATTTTTCTTTAGTAATAACGCGTTTGTGAAAAAATACTTTGGCTTATTTATAATTTTAATTATCGTTATATCTTTGATACCACCAACAATATCTTTTATAAAAGCCTTAAAAAATAAATTGCTAAATAAAAACTCATCTTCTTTTTAGGTTTAGATAATCAACCAGAAGTTCTCGAGATTTTAATTTTTTATCGCCTAAAACACTATCTATACATACTCGAGTTACTCTAGATATAGCTTTTAAATCATTATCATCCCACATGCTAATAGGTTGATTAATTTTTAAGATACTGCTCCCTTTAACGGTATTTGCTGAAGCATCTATAGCTTTTTTAAAGCCATAAGGGAAAGCATAATAATTACATTCACACTCTATTGGTAAATTCTCGTCATCACAGTCAACATATATCCCCTGCCCTAAACTCTCTAAAAGCTCTAGCTCAAACATTCTTAATAAATATCTGTAATTATTTTCATCAATATTTCTTAAGATAAATGCATACTTATCAAATAAAAATTCCTCTTCATGAGAGTAGCTAAGCAACAAATAGATCAACTCATTAATATATTGTAGCGACAATAAATTAATATATGAATTTTGATAAAATGACTCAACAAATTCGATATTATATATCTTATTAAGTCCACCCTCTTTCTTTGCAAGGCTAATCTGGCCTCTAAGTTTAACTAAAGGTTGGTATAGATTTAATGTTTTTTTATTAGTTCTAACTATAGCTGATAACTTACCAAACTCTTGTGTAAATATACTAACAAGTAAAGTATTTTCTTTATATTTACGCTGATGTAATATGTAGAAATTATAAAGTTGATCTCTCATTTATTTTCTCTATTAGCTCAACTATTTGTAAGGCATTTCTATATTTAACTTCTGGTAAATCAAAATCAGCAATTAAGCTCTCTAAAGTTATATCCTTAAGATTTTGTCTATGCTGTAGTTTGATTTGTAAAAACTTAACCATCGTCATAACATATACATCACCAAAAGCTCTATATGAAACCATATCATCAGAAATATATAACTCTACTGTCGAAAAACTATCTTTAACTTGATATTTTTGTTGTTCAGGTAAGATATTGCCGTCATCAATTGTTATTTTAGATAAAAGATCTTTTACTAAACTATTATACATTTGTTTCTCCTCGTGGAGACAAAGCCCTTAAAAGCTCTACTTGTTGTTTAATACTAGATGCTGCTTGGATAACTTGTTGCTGTGTAGTCTGCAAACCAAACGAAACTCTAATAGTCGCTTCAGCTTGATCTGAAGTTAATCCTATAGCTGTTAAAACATGTGATGGCTCAACTGCTTGAGAGTTACATGCTGATCCCATAGACAAACAAATACCATCCAGCATAGCTAATAAAGTTTCTCCTTTTATACCTAAGAATGTAACACTTAAAATCCCCGGATAACTATTATCAAGATTTGTATTTATTTTTATATTTTCAATCTGATGTATAGTTTCCAAAAATTGATCTCGCATTTTTTTAACATGCTTTATATTTTGCTCTTTTTTAGCAAACATTTCTTTACATGCTTCACCTAAAGCAAATATTTGATAATTTGCCAATGTCCCAGCTCTAAGACTAAACTCTTGAGCTCCACCATGAATCTGCTTGATTAGTTTAATTTTAGGTCGTTTTGATCGCACATATAAAAAACCCACGCCTTTAGGCGCATATAATTTATGTCCTGAAACTGATAACAGATCAATATTCATTTCTTTTGTATTTATATCGACTTTACCATAACCCTGAGCAGCATCAACATGGAAAACGATCCCCTTTTCTCTAGTAATCTTACCAATTTCTAATAAATTATTTTTAGTTCCAAGTTCATTATTAACAGCCATTATACTTACAAGTATAGTCTGATCTTTTATTGATTCTCTTAACTGCTTAATATCGACCTCACCAAACTCATTAACATCAAGGTATGTAACTTCAAACCCTTGTTCTTCAAGAAATCCACAAATATCCAAGACAGCCTTATGTTCTGCTTTTGAAGTTATAATATGATTACCTTTATTTTTATAAGAATATGCCACACCTTTAATAGCAAGGTTATTAGACTCAGTGGTACCAGAAGTAAATATTATCTCACGTGGCAAGACACCTAAAGTTGTTGCAATACCTGATCTTGCTAGCTCAATTTTAGATTTTACAAGTTCTGCTTGCTCATATGTAGATGAACCAGAATTAAAAAAATCATTATCATCGCTAATTGAATCCAACATAGTTTGTTTGACTTTAGCGCTAAGTGGCGTTGTAGCTGCATAATCTAAGTAGATAAGACTCATTTAAAGCTTAATTATTCTTTCATTTAATATTCAATATTGCTATTATATCAAATAATTGCGTACATAGTACTTTAACAAGATCGCAAGTGACATTAAGCATATGATTAGAGATGGTAAATCTAGTCAGTTTCTTACGAAAGATTAGGCTTAAAATATAGCGATTTTAAAAAAGAGGTCATATATAAAAGACCACAAACGAGTTGACTCGTTAAACAGTCAACTATGAACTACATTTATTGAAGGAATTAATAATGAAAAAAATACTAATAAATAGCAAAAGTAGCGAAGAAACTAGAATCGCTACCTTAGACAATGGGAAACTTATAGATTTAGACATTGAAAATGTTGATAGAGAACAAAAAAAAGCTAATATTTATAAAGGTTATATCTCTAGAATAGAGCCTAGTTTAAACGCTATTTTCGTAAATTATGGTGAAGAGAAAAATGGTTTCCTACCATTTAAAGAAGTCTCAGAATACTATCTAAAAGATGTTCCTAATGGTGATAATATCGCTCCTTTACTATCTGAAGGTCAAGAATTAATTGTCCAAATAGATAAAGAAGAGCGTGGCGATAAAGGTGCTGCATTAACTACTTTTATTACATTAGCTGGCTCATATATGGTATTACTACCAAATAACCCTAACGGTGGTGGTATTTCTCGTCGTGTTGAAGGTGAAGACAGAGAAAAATTAAAAAAATACTTAAAAGATCTAAACATCCCTAAAAATATGAGTGTCATCGCAAGAACTGCTTGTGTTGAGTGCTCTTTTGAAGAACTAAAACATGATTTTGATACTCTAGTTGAACTATGGTCTTCTATTTCTCAAACTTATCATAAAATTAAAAAACCAGCTCTTTTACACAAAGAAAGTGACATTATTGTAAGAACTGTAAGAGATCACTTAAAAGAAGATGTAAAAGAGATTATTGTTGACTCTAAGGAGTGCTTCCAAGATGTTAAAAGACAACTTGGTTTACTAAGACAAAGTTTTGATATAAATAAAGTAAAACTGTACAACGAAGATTTACCTTTGTTTGCCCAATTTGGTATAGATCAACAAATTGAGAATGCATATAAAAGAGAAATCCGTCTACCATCTGGCGGTTCTATAGTAATTGATACTACAGAAGCACTAGTTGCAATAGATGTAAACTCATCTAGAGCTAATAAAGCTGAAGATGTTGAAACTACAGCATTTAAGACAAATTTAGAAGCCGCTGAAGAAGTAGCAAGACAGCTTAGAATTAGAGATTTAGGTGGCCTTGTTATTATTGACTTTATTGATATGTCTTTCTATCCGAATAGAAAACAAGTAGAAGAGAAACTAATGGATGCTTTACAACAAGATAAAGCTCGTATCCAAATGTCACGTATCTCTAAACTGGGACTTGTGGAGATATCAAGACAGCGTTTAAGCTCTTCTATCAATGAAAGTGTAATGCAAAAATGTCCGCGTTGCGAAGGTCATGGATTTATAAAAACAACTCAAGCAACAGCTCTTACAATCTTGCGTAAGATTAGAGCAGAAGCTATGAAAGATGATACTAATGAAATCCGTGTTCAAGTTCCTGTAGATATAGCAGCTTATATTCTTAATGAAAAAAGAGATAGTATCGTTAATATCGAAAGAATCTCTGATGTAAGAATAATGATCATACCTAATTTCAACATGGAATCTCCTAAATTCCAAATGCAGAGAATCTGGGGCTCTAGTTATAAATCAAATCGCACAAGCTCTGACTTGATTGAAGATGTTTATAATGTTGAGATTCCAAAAGCTGGCAAGAAAAAAGTAGCAGCTGTAGACCTAAGCAAAGCTGTAGATAAAGAGGTTTCTGCTAAGGTAGAAGACAAGGCAAAAAGCAATGAGCAAAATAACCAAAAACAACCTCCTCGCCAAAAAGAAGAGAATAATGCTCCAAAGGCTAAAGAGCAACCTAGTAAAAAAGGCTTTTTTGCTAAATTAGCTAGCGTTTTCTCAAATAACTCTGAAAAACAAGTTGAGGCACCTAAAGAAACTCAAAAACCTAATAATAAAAATAATAACAAACCTAATAATAATCCTCAAAGAGCGCAAAACAATAAGCCTCAAAGAGATAATAGACAACGTAATAATGATCGTAATGAGCGAAATAACAATAACAACTCAAACGACCAACGTAATAATAAAAATAGAAATAATAAAGCTCAAGATAACTCTCAAAAACCTCAACAAAGAGAGAATAATCAGCGCAATGAGCGAAATAACAATGATAATAGATCAAATGATCGTAATAAAAATAAAAGAAATAACGATAAATTTGACAAAAAACCAAATAATAAAAATAACAGCAGAAGCAATAATATTAGCCTTAATAATGCTGAAGAAGTTATTGATATTACAAAGGTTAAATATGGTAACCAAATATCAGAAAATAACGTAGATAATATCAAAAAGGTTATCTCTAAGAACCCTGATGAATTTGTCTCTGTAATGGTTAAAGATGTTTTAGAAAACTATGATAGCTTAAAAGATGATGGTGCTAAAAAAATCAATACTGAAGAAAAAGTAAAAACACAAAAATACTTAAAATTTAATACTATATCAGTTGATAATGAAATAAGCGCTATTCAAGAGGCTAAAAGAGAGATTGAGAAAACTGTTGAAAAAACTCAAGAAGTTAAAACTACTGCTGTAGAAGAGAAGAAAACTTCTGATAATAAGCAAGAAAAAATAGCCGAAGAAGATAAACTTGCTAAGAAAACAGAAAAAACTCAAGCTCCAGAAGAGAAAAAAGCTACTGGTGAAAAGCAAGAAAAAGTAGCTGAAGAGGTAAAACCTGCCAAAAAAGAAGATAAAACTACTAAAAAAGTAGAAAATAAAGAAGCTAAAAAGAAACCTGCTGAAGCTAAAACATCACCAGCTAAAGAAAAATCTGCTGAGAAAAACACTAAAAAAGAAAGTGTAAAAAAAGATAAGCCTGCTGAGAAAAATACTCAGACTTCTCAACAGTCTGAATATATTAACTACTCTCCAGCTATAGATTTTGAATCTCAAGCACTTATATAAGGCTAAATAATGTTACATTATCCTCATATTAACCCGATTGCATTAAAACTTGGACCTATTGAAATTCATTGGTATGGTTTAATGTATTTATTTGGGATCTTTGCTGGTTGGGCTTTACTCAAATATAGAGCTAAAAGAAAATCTTGGGCTCCTGTAAAGCCAGAGCAAGTTGGAGATTTAGTTTTCTATGTTGCTTTAGGTGTTATTCTTGGTGGTAGAATTGGTTATATAGTTTTTTATAACTTACCATATTATTTCCACAACCCTACTCAGATGTTCTTTATATGGGATGGTGGAATGTCATTCCATGGTGGTTTTATTGGTGTGCTTATAGCATTTGGTCTATATGCACGAAAAGTAGGTGCTAACTTCTTTGATCTAGGTGAGTTTGTCGCTCCTGTAGTTCCAATCGGACTTGGTGCTGGTAGAATTGGTAACTTTATAAATGGCGAGCTTTGGGGACGAGTAACAGACTCCCCTATTGGCATGGTTTTTCCAACAGGTGGGCCTCTACCAAGATACCCTTCGCAATTATTTGAGTTTTTCTTTGAAGGAGTCGTACTCTTTACAGTGCTATGGCTTGTAACTATGAAAAAAAGACTTCGTTATCTAGTTCTAGGACTATTTATGCTTTTATATGGTTGTGCTAGATTTATCTGTGAATTCTTTAGACAACCAGATCCTCAATATGGCTATATTTTCTTTAACTGGATGACTATGGGGCAGATTCTATCTCTACCTATGATTATACTTGGAGCAATAATTTTAATTGTTCTATTTATCAAGTTAAGAGGGAAAAATAAATGCGAGAATATCTAAATTTTCTAAAATATATAAAAGAAAACGGTACTGCTAAAGGTGATAGAACAGGTACTGGTACTAAAAGTGTCTTTGGCTATCAAATGCGTTTTGACCTTCAAAAAGGTTTTCCCTTAGTGACCACAAAGAAAATTCATCTACCTAGCGTTGTTCATGAATTATTATGGTTTTTAAGTGGTAGCACTAACGTAAAATACCTTAATGAAAATAAAGTCCGTATCTGGAATGAATGGGCAACAGAAGATGGTGAACTAGGCCCTATCTATGGCAAACAATGGCGTGACTTTAATGGTCAAGGAGTCGATCAAATAGCTGAAGTTATCGACATGCTAAAGACAAACCCTAACTCACGTAGAATTTTGGTTTCAGCTTGGAACCCTTGTGTTGTACCATCTGAGAAAATATCTCCTCAAGAAAATGTTGCAGAAGGAAACTCTGCTTTACCTCCATGTCACGCAATGTTTCAGTTTTATGTTGCTGACAATAAGCTCTCCTGTATGCTTACTCAGCGAAGTGCTGATGCGTTTCTTGGTGTACCATTTAATATTGCAAGTTATTCGTTACTAACACATATGGTTGCGCAACAATGTGACCTAGATGTCGGCGAGTTTATTTGGTCTGGTGGTGATTGTCATATTTATAATAACCATTTTGATCAAGTTGATGAACAACTTAGTCGTCAACCACTAGAGTTACCAACGCTAAAAATACTAAGAAAACCAGAATCTATCTTTGACTATAAGTATGAAGATTTTGAATTTAAAAATTACAAACATCATCCTGCTATTAAAGCAAAAATATCAATATAAAGGACTATATAGATGAGTCAGTTATCTCTTAATAAAAAGAAAATTCCAATCCTTCTTCTTGAGGGTATTCATCAAAATGCTTTAGAAGCATTTAAAGCAGCTGGTTATGAAAATATTGAGCTACTAAATACTGCTCTAGAAGGCCAAGAACTTATAGATAAGCTTCAAGACTTTAAAATCGTTGGTCTACGCTCACGCACACAGCTAACTAAAGATGTTCTTGAGCAATCACAACACCTTACTGCTATAGGATGTTTCTGCATTGGTACAAACCAAGTAGATCTTAAGACAGCTCATGATCTGGGTATACCTGTTTTTAATGCCCCGTTTTCAAACACGCGAAGTGTTGCTGAACTTGTATTAGCTGAAGCTATCTTACTTACCAGAAATGTTATTGACAAAAATGCTAAAGCACATCGTGGACAATGGCTAAAATCTGCTGATAATGCCAATGAAGTTAGAGGAAAAACTCTAGGAATTATTGGTTATGGCCACATTGGCATGCAACTTAGTGTTTTAGCTGAAAGTATTGGTTTTAACGTAATTTTTTATGATGTTGAAGAAAAACTACCACTAGGAAATGCAACACAAGTAACTAGTCTAGATCAGCTTTTAAGACAATCAGATGTAGTATCATTACATGTACCTCAGCTACCTACTACAGCAAATATGATTTCAACTAAACAATTCGATGCTATGAAAGAAAACTCTGTTTTAATAAATGCTTCACGTGGAAATGTGGTTGATATTGACGCTTTAGTTAAGGTTTTAGAAAATGGTAAATTAAAAGGTGCTGCTATCGATGTTTTCCCTAAAGAACCATCTTCAAAAGGAGAGATGTTTGATAGCCCTTTAAAAGATTTTGATAATGTTTTTTTGACTCCACACATTGGTGGTAGTACACTAGAAGCCCAAGAAAATATTGCTAATGAAGTTAGTGCAAAACTTATCAAATATTCAGATAATGGTTCCACACTAAATGCTGTAAACTTTCCTGAGATATCATTACCAATACATACTGATACTCATAGGGTATTACATATTCATGAGAATATACCTGGTATGATGAATGAATTAAACAAAATATTAGCTGCTAAAAATATAAATGTTGAAGGTCAATATTTAAGAACTTTAGAAAATATTGGTTATGTAGTTATGGATATTCGTTCAACTTCAGATGAGGCTAAAGATCTTGTTGATGAGTTTAAAAAGATCAAAGCTACTATAAAAGCTCGTTATTTAACATAAATGTCTATAGATAAAACTCTTGTTATTAATGAAATAAAAAAGCTCTCTCCTTCTCATATAATTATTGGTTATAGTGGCGGAGTGGATTCAAGTGTTTTATTAAATATTACTAAAGATCTAAATATTCCTGTAATTGCTATTTACATAAATCATAATGTTCATCCAAGCGCTCTAGAATGGCAAGCACATTGCCAAATAACATGTAAAGAATATGATTTACAATTTATTAGCCACTCATTAAGACAAGCTCCTAAAGGCGAAAGTTTTGAAGCTTGGGCAAGTAAACAAAGAATGAGTTTTTTTCAACAAACTATGAAAAATTACTCAAATCCATTACTCTTACTTGGCCACCACCAAGATGATCAAGCAGAAACATTTATTATTCAAGCTATGCGAGGTTCTGGGTTAGCTGGATTATCTGGAATGCCCTATTATAAAAAACTTAATACAGGAGCTGTTTTGCGCCCTCTTCTTAATTATAAAAAAGAAGAAATTGAAACTTTTTCTAAACAAAATAATATCAATCATATTTATGATGATAGCAATTTAGATACTAAATATAGACGTAATCTAATTCGCAATAAAGTGATTCCTATCTTACAACAAGTTAACCCTAATATTAGTAAAACATTATCTCGTAGTGCTAATATTTGTGGACAAAGTAATAATATTATAAATAAACTAATTGCCGAAAAACTTAATCAAATTTCTCAAAATAATAATATTATTATATCTAGGCTTGTTAGCTTAGATGAAGATATTCAAAAAAGTATTATTCATTTTTGGTTTAAGCAAAATACTTCACAGAGTCTTAAAAATAAACAGATTCAAGATATCTATCTTGGGACAAATAAATCATTTACTGGTTGGAAAATTAATATTAGCCAATTATATGATGTATGTATTGAATATGATCAGCTTTTAATAAAAGATGTATCAACTACTACTACATTTTCGGCAAACCATACTGAGATATTAAAATGGTTAAAAACTCAAACTAATAAAGATTATAAATTAGATAAGCTAACTATTCGAGATAGACAAGCTAATGATAAATGTAAATATCCTGGTAGAAATAAAGCCAATAAATTGAAAATATTATTTCAAGAGTTGGGAATTGCAGCATCACAACGCTCAAAAGCTAAAGTTATTTTATATGATGAAGAGATAATAGCGGTATATCCTTTTTTTATCTGTGAGTAGCTATATATAGTCTTACCTGTATCTTTTTCTTCTCCAATTACCAATAATGATTGATCCTATAATCAAAAACATTGCTAATAATTGAGTAAGATTAATAGTTTCACTTAAAAATAACCATGATAAGATTAAAGTAAAAATTGGCATTGATGCTGTCATCATTCCAGTTGTTGAAGCCTCCAAATATTGACTCCCTTTTGTCCAAAACAAATAAAATAAACCAGACACTATACCTAATAATAGGATAATCCAGCACTGAAGACTACTAAGGTTATGCAAAGAATCATAATGCGTAAAAAACATAAATGGTGCAACAAAAACTGCATTAATGATATTAACTAAAATAGCATTTGTTAATGGAGTAATCTTTAGAGGCATAGCTTTTACAAGTACGTAATACATTGCCTCTGGTACCATTGCAAGAAATACTATAAAATCGCCTAAAAGATTTAATCCGGTAATCCTAGGCTGAACTATTCCATTAACATTAATAATAATCAGCCCCAATATAGCTAAACAGACACAGATAATCTTCAAAGGAGTTAAACGTACCCCTAACAATAAAAACATTAATACTAAAACCATTGCCGGTAATGTACTTGTTATCACTCCTGCCATACTAGCAGAAGTAAACTGAACACCTGCTAACATAATTAAATTAAATAATGCGCCACCACCAAGTGCTTGACCAACTAATACTAACCACTGTTTTTTGTTTAAAGTTTTTATAGCAATCAACTCAACTTGTCTCTTCTGTTTACTTAAACAAAGAAACACAATAGCAAGAAATAACGCTCCGATAATAAATCTAGACTCAACTAAAACCAAAATAGGAGTAGTCTCAATAATATATTTAGAACCTGTAATATTTATCCCTGTAACCAGCTGTGCTAGTAGAACAAAAATAATAGCAACAAACACATTAAGCTTAGTAAAATTCTGTTGCTTTTCCATAGACTCACCTTTGCAATTTTATAACTACTTCTACCAATTTACTAACCTATCTGGCTTATAATCATCTTACTAATACAGTTAGACTAACTAGATTATTCAAACTTTCAGAGAAATTAAAGGATTTATATAGCAATGAGCTTTTAAATTTAAAATAATAAAATTTATTTAATTTTCTTGATGACAAATGCACATAAGAACCATAATAATATTGTTATAGATAAAATAACTATAATATGTATAAATAAGTTACTAAAAAGGTGTGCTTGCGTTATCAAATCCATATTGGAAGTTTTTTTAAATGCTGCTAAGTCAGCTACTTTAGCTCCTATAAACCCAGCTACACTTCCTGTAAATAACATATATAATGCTGCTAAAAATCCAGTATGTTTTTTATCTTCTATTGATGTAATCTCTGAAAGAGCAATTGGATCAATAAATAACTCTGAAACACCCAGAAACACTAACGCAATAAGAACAAGTACTACTGATGTCGTGCCATCAACACTCGCATTTTTTGCCGCTATGAAAAATAAAATAAAACATATTAATTGAAATATAAAGCCAAGAGAAAACTTTATCATTTTACCAAAATCATCATCAAGAGATTTTATTTTCTTCCATACCCAAGCAACTATTAAACCGCCAAATAAGATTGATATTGAATTCATAGAAGTAAATGTACTTGCAGGTATATCAATACCTAAAAAGTATGTATCTACATTTCTATGTATAAAAATCTCCACAGATGTATAAAGCTGTTCATCAAACACCCAAAAAACCACACCAAATATAAAAAAAGGTACTAAAATTAAAAGTGATTTTCTCGTCTTACTATCTGCTTTAAAAACTATAGTAATAAAGTATATAGATGTAATACATACTATCGCTGCTAAGAAGTAACCATCGATTAAGTAGGTCAATGCTATATAACTTAATATTACAATTAATAATATACTTGCTAATACTAGAAATATCTTTGATAAATTAGACAGTGCGTTTTCTGGTATTGGACTTGATATATTTTTTTCTCCGATAAGGAATATAATTAATCCGAATATCATTCCAATTCCAGCAACACCAAAACCATAGTGCCAGCCATAATAATGCGCAACTATACCACAAATAACAGGAGCAAAAATACCGCCTAAATTACCACCTAAATATAATAATGTAAATGCAGAATCTTTTTTAACATCATGTGCAGCATATTGCTGACCTAACAAGCAAGAGACATTACTCTTAAAAAAACCATAGCCACTAACTATAAAAGCCATACCAATATATAAGCTACCATCTCCTCCTAAGCCTAGAATAATGTGTCCTATAGCCATTAAGCTTGCGCCACATATAACAGATCGCTTATAACCAAGAACTTTATCAGCAATAACTCCTCCAGCTATTGGTGATAAATAAACAAGAGTAATATATGCACCAGATATAGCATAAGATACGCTATCACCTAGTTTAAGGCTCTCAACCAAATATAAAATCAAAAGAGCCCTCATACCATAAAAGCTAAAATACTCCCACATATATATTGCGATGATATACCATAATGCTTTAGGATGCTTTTGCTTTGAAAGCTCTGTCATTTACAACCCATAATAGTTACTTTCTGCTTATTAAATATAATATAGTAATATCAAAATATAACTAGTACTTAATAGTATAAATCATGTTACTATTGAGATAATGATTACAACTTTAAAGAGATATTTAATGAAAAATCCAGCTAAAAAGTTATTTGTTTGTACACTAACATTACTTATGTTATTTTCACAGTCTCTGGCTTGTACAGCCATAACATTAGTAAATAAAAAAGGAGATGTAGTTTCAGGAAGAACTATGGAGTGGGCTCTCAATTGGAATTGGCAGCTTTTATATATGCCAAAAAATACTCAGCATGATCTTACAGCTCCTAGTAATTTAGATCTACCAAAACATCAATATAAATCCAAATACTCTGTCTTAGCAACAGGACTATCCAAAGATGGGCAGACTCTTGTAATAGACGGTCAAAATAGCCAAGGCTTAAGCCTTAGTGCTAACTATCTACCTGGTTTTACAAAATACCAAACTGTAAACAAAAATGATACAAAGTATGCTTCAGTAATTGAGTCTACAACATTTATATTAAGTCAATTTGCTAATGTAAGTGAAGCAAAACAAGCACTCAAAAAATATAAGGTCTGGTCTGATAAGAGCATAATGATCGATGGTATATCTCCAGAGATTCATTTTTTAATTACTGATAAAAACGGTGCTGGCTTAGTAGTAGAATACATAGATGGAAAAGTTAAGTTCTACAACGTTAACTCAAATGTCAAAGTAATGACTAATGCTCCTACTTATGACTGGCAATTGCTTAACCTAAAAAACTATTTATCACTTGATAATAAAACTCCAACTAATCTTAAAATTAGCGATGTTGTAAATACTGATAAGCATAAGAAAACTCTTCAAGATTTAAGTGGCTTCTTAGGCGGTGGGCTATTAGGAATTCCAGGTGATTATTCTCCGCCATCAAGATTTGTTAGAACCGCGGCTATTGGATATTATTCAAATAATAAGGCTCCTGAAAATGATGCTGACTTAGTTTCAAAAGTTACACATATTTTACATAATGTCGATATTGCTAAAGGTGTCGTTGCTGAGCATCTACAAGGTAAAAAAATGTTTGATCACACAGCTTATGTTGTGATTAAAGACTTAAATAACAATAAGCTTTATATTTCTACATACTACCATCCTAATGATCCGGTAGTAGTTGATCTAAATACTTTAGATAAAGATAACTCTAAAGGATTTGATATTGTTTTAGAAAAACTACCATTCCCAAATAATGATATTACAAATAAATTGGTAAATACAAATTAAAAGTTAGTCAAAGTAATATATCAAGCTACTTTTTTTTATTCAGTAGCTTATCATAAACTTCTTGAATACCTTGAGCCTCATTTTGAATTTTATATTTAGAATTCATTAGTTCATAACCATTCTGAGATATTTGCTCTCTCAAATCATCATCACGTATAAGTGCCTCAAGTTTTTCTTTAATTTGCTGGCTTGATTGAGGGTCTACTAAAAATCCATCCTTGCCATCTGTAATTATCTCAGGCCAAGCTCCTGCTTTTGTAGCAATAACTGCGCACTTAGATGCCATCGCCTCTAAAGCAGGTAATCCAAAACCTTCTTTATGACTAGCACAAACAACAACATCTAAAGCTCTATACCAATCAGGAATTTCATTAGAATCACTTATAAAACCTGTGAAAGTTATTCTATCTTCTAAACTAGCTTCTTTTACTTTTTTCTCTAAACTTTCTTTAAACTCTTGATCGCTAGGTGTTGCCTCACCAATAACTACAGCACTCCAGTTTGAATATTTTTTTAAAACTTGCGTTACCGCATCAATAAACTCTTTTGAGCCTTTTGATTTTCTAATTCGACCAAAAATCCCTATACTATATTCGCCTACTAGATTTTTTTCCTTTCTAATTTGATTTTTATCTTTTGCTGGATAAAAAACTTCAGTATTAACACCATGAGGAACAATATATGGAGTTTTCTCAAGATATGATGCTGATATCTTAGATGGACAAATAACAGCACTCATTCTATTTATATAAAATCTTGTAAGCTTCTTATGATGACGCTGTGCTACAGAAGTAAAAACTAAAATTATTTTATAACGAAAAATATACTTAAGTATTATACCAACTAGCATATCAATATTTCTACGTGCATGCCAAATGCGCCATTTATCACGCCAACATCCAAATAGAAAATCTCTAAATCTAATAGTCTTGATATCTTTAGCTTCAATATTAAAGCCCATCGCAGCAATATCAACTAACTTATTCTGCTCTGGCATCACAGCTAACATACTGGCATTAATACCAGAAAAACGACGTCCTAATGATAGTGCTATAACGTCAATATTCTTAATATTTTTAGTTTTCACAGTTTTAATTATAATAAAAGATTTTATACCTATGATACTAAAACAAACGAATAATATTTACAAGTTCTCATTTATTTTCAGAGCTATTGTAGAATATAGCTAAAAGCTAACAATCTTAATTTACTATATTTCTCTTATTACTCTATACTTACTGGGTATTGTTATATGTAATAAATAAATGCTGGGTTGATATATTTATATTATTTTTTTGATTTTTCATAGCCAATAACTCTAGATATTATTCTACTTGCCAATAGAGGTCTTAAAATACAAGACTTCAAAGCAAATAACCTCGCTTTTTTAACATCTTTAATAAGATACAAATAATCTACAATAAAAAACTCTTTTTTGCGTAAATAATATTTAGATTTAGGTAAGTTGTTATTCTTTATATAACACCTGGCATTAAACCAACATATTGGATAGCTTTTGGCCAACTCACGACCTGCATATAATTCTTTGCGATAGCCCTTATATGAACTTTTAGCAAACTCTTGATCATTTCGATCAATAATAGATTTATCACGATATTCTAATAACTCAAAACTCAAGTTACTAACATTATGTATACCTGATCTAATTTCAGAAGTTGCAGGTTTATTACAACAAATATTAATAGCTTTACCTAGCAAACCAGGGCCTGTAAGACATAGTGGATCATTCCCATAATATCCTTTTTGAGAATTACTTACTATCATTTCAATGACTTGTTTAAAAAATGGATGCTTAGGTTTAGCACAGAGAAAGGCTTGATATATATAGCCATTAAATTCGTAATATTTATCATGTTTATCTTTAATTGATAAAAATTCCGTATCCTGAGTAATAATATTATTAAGGGGTTGTAAAGGTACTATTTTTATATCTGTATATACACCTCCGTATACATAAAGAGCACAATATCTAAACAAATCAGCTTTATATGCTTTAGGAAGTAAATTGTTATATGCATCAATTACTTCTTGATCAAAGTTAGATTCTATAAATTCTATACATTCCTTATCATCATATAACCTAAGCTCCCATTCTGGATTTTTTTCTATCCATAACTGGATATTATCATACATGTCATTACTTAGTTGATGCGAGTCCCATGTCATAAAGATTTTTTTAGGTATATGACCATCATTGCTAAAGCTAGATTTTGGCAAATAAGATTGGAAGTGTTTCATTTATTACATCCTTTCTATCAATAATAATTTATTATTAGATAATGATTATTTATTTTTATTAAAAATTTTCTTTAATATCTTTACTATCTTAACAAAGTATACATAACGCAAAGTATATGTAAATTTGTTCTTTAAAAAGTACTTTTTCTTTGATTTAGGTTTATGTGATTTAATATAAGCTCTATTAATAAACCAACATGCATTATAGCGTCTTGCTAATTCAAAACCACTATGTAACTCTTTGCGATAGTCACTATATCTATCCAAAATAAGTTGTTTGTCATTCTTATCAACAATAGCACTATCACCATGTTTCAACAACTCAAAATTAAAATCATTAATACAATGTATACCTAATCCAATCTTAGAAGTTTTAGATCTATTACAACAAATATTTATAGCTCTACCCAATAAACCTGGGCCTGTAGGACATAAAGGATCATTACCATAATAACCAGTTTGAGAATTTTCAACTATCATTTTAATAGCTTGCTTAAAAAACTGATGTTTAGGTTTAGCACAGAGAAAAGCTTGAAATATATAGCCATCAAATTCAAATCTATCAAACAGCCTATCTTTAGCTGATAAGAAATCAATACCTTTTGTAATAATTTCAGAAAGTGGCTCTAAAGGTACCATTTTAACATCTGTGTATACCCCTCCATATATGTAGAGTAAACAATATCTAAATAAATCTGCCTTATATGCAGTAGGGAATAGATTATTATATGTGTCAAGGACATCTTGATCAAAATTAGATTCTATAAACTCTATACATTCCTGATCATCATATAAATGAAGTTCCCAATCTGGATTTTTTTCTATCCATAGTTGAATATTATTATACATAGTGTCGCTTAACTCATGCGAGCTCCATGTCATGAAGATTTTCTTAGGTATATTACCCTCTTCTATTACAGAGTTGTTTTTTGGTAAGTAAGATTTAAAATATTTCATACACTATAATTCCTTATAAAATTATTTCCTCTGATTATGAAGAATCTTGGCTATATATATAGATAAAATACTGAAGATTGTAGCCGTAAATGATTGATATGACATTCCTCTATCAAACAAGCATAACACAAGAAACCCTAGTAGTAGTACTCTCATACAACTGCTATCATACTGATCAAGCTTTTTTGACCCATAAAATAGAAATATGAAAAACAATATTTCCAGTGCGCCAGCTAATATACCTGCTTTAAAAGTGTAATATAAGAAATCATCATGAGGATGATCATATGGCATATACGAAAGATTTGAAAAAACTCTATTACTTTTTTGAATATTTGGATTTTTTTGGACAACCTGTTCTACACATTTTTCAAAATCAATAGTATGCTCAGCTATAGGACAACCTAGCAAGAAAACTTTCAAATCAGATTTTAAAACTATTACCGAAGTTGTATAAAATAGCAATCTAATTCCTGTAGATGTATTTTCTAATTCATTACGCTGGCTAGTAGAATAGTTATTAGAGAAAAAATCATTTAAATTAGTAACCATAGGTGTAACTTTATCATGTAGTATATTTGAATCTTTGTATATAGTTGTAAATGCTGTTAGTAATACACCTAAACTAATCAATAATATTAATAAAACTTTTTTTATACTTAATTGATTATATTTAACAACCTTTTTTATCAAAAGTATAAAATAATAGATAAATGCAACTGCTCCTATTATGTACCCCATTTTGCTAGTATTAATAAATAAAGCTGTAAAGACTAAAATAAACACAAAAACAAAAAGTACTATCTTTAAAAGAAGCTTATCTTTATTCAAACTAAAAGCTTTCACAGCTAAAAAGAAAGCACAAAAAGGTAGTAAGATAGCAAATATGAACTGCTGACTTGTAATTTCATCCATATTTTGCACAACGTAATTTTGCCCATTTAAGAGATATACAAAAAATAATAAAAATCTAAATGTAGCGATAGATACTACTATAAAGGCTAATATATATAGCAAATAATTGGCATACTTAATATTCTTAGATAACATATGACTAGATGCATATAGAAATATTAGTAGTATCATTGGATTAGCAAAATATATTAAATCTTTAAAATATGAACTAGTTTTATTTACAACCATCAAATAAATTAGATTGAAGCAAATAAGGATTCCCATTCCTAACAATGGCCAAAAAAAATTATTTTTCTTAAAGTCTATTAAGGAAAAATCTTTGTTTAATAAATATGTAGCTATTACACCAACCCATCCAATAGATATAAATGCTTGCAAGTGTCCAGCGACTCCTACAAACATAAAAATAATAAATATGAAATTTAATTTTATAAGAACATCAGATGATACTTTCATGTATTAAAAACCAGTATATAATATTTAAAACATTATACATAAAACTTATACTTTTTTCGTTTTAATCTACTTTTAGCTAACATATAATTCTTTCAAAAACTTAAAAATCTCTTTAAAAGACTTTCTCGGCTTGTTTTTTTCTACTTCTTTATGATGATTTCTAATCAATTGCCTTAATTTTTGAATATCTAATTCAGGAAACTCCTGTATTAGTTTTTCAATGGTTTGATTTGTTTTATCAGGATATAAAAGATTATCTCTAATATTCTCTAATCTTTGAAACTGTAAATTTGCTTGTTTATCTTTATTTACAAGAATATCATAAGCCTTGTGGATCTCATCAATATTATCTGCTTTTCGTAAAAGCTTACCTATAAATTGAATTTGTCTTTTTAAAGCTATCTTTTGTAGATTTTTTGCTGAGATAATATTAGCTTTTAAAGTATCAGATATTGGTAGCTTATCTAATTGTTGATTATTTAATTCTGTAAGAGATCTACCAAAGTCTGTTAATTCCAATACATCTTTTTTTATTGTCGTTTTACTTTTCACAGCTTTATAGTGAGAATTCTCTTCTTCTCTTTCTAAGCGCTCTATTTCATCAAGGTCAATAACTTTGCTCATAGCTTTTATTTAAATTATTTCTATATACATATAATATAAGTTATAATTTTAAACGTTTAATTTATTTTATCCACCTAAAAAATATCAGGAGATCACCAAATATGTTTAGCTTTGAAAAAAATAGCTTAAAAAATACAGATAAAGAAGTTTTTGAGGCTATAGAACTTGAGGTTAAAAGACAACATGAGCATGTTGAACTTATCGCATCAGAAAACTATGCAAGCCCAGCTGTTATGGAGGCTCAAGGGTCTCAACTTACAAATAAATATGCCGAAGGCTATCATGGTAAAAGATACTATGGTGGTTGTGAGTTTGTTGATATTGCTGAAAAACTAGCTATACAAAGAGCTCAGAAGCTTTTTGGTGTTGATTATGCAAACGTACAACCACATTCTGGTTCTCAAGCAAATGCAGCTGTATATAATGCTGTTTTAAAACCAGGTGATACTGTACTTGGTATGGATTTAGGTGCAGGCGGACACTTAACTCATGGTAGTAAAGTTAATTTTTCAGGAAAAATCTACCATTCTATTCAATATGGTTTAGATGAGAATGGTGATATAGACTACAAACAGGTAGCTGAACTAGCTAAAGAGCATAAACCAAAAATGATTATCGCAGGGTTCTCTGCATTTTCAGGAATTATTGACTGGGAAAAATTCAGAGAAATCGCTAACTCTATTGATGCTGTTTTAATGGCAGATATTGCTCATGTTGCTGGTTTAGTGGCTACAGGATTATATCCTAATCCATTCCCACATGTAGATGTTGCTACAACTACTACACACAAAACATTAAGAGGTCCTAGGGGAGGCTTAATACTTTGCAACAATAATCCTGATTTAGCAAAAAAATTCCAATCTGCTATTTTCCCAGGCATCCAAGGTGGACCATTAATGCATGTGATTGCAGCAAAGGCAGTAGCATTTAAGGAAGCTTTAGAGCCTAGTTTTGTTGAGTATCAAAAGCAAGTATTGAAAAATGCTAAAGCTATTGAAAAGGTATTAAAAGAACGTGATATTAACATCATCTCAGGTGGTACAAATAATCATCTACTACTTCTTGATATTACAAATACAGGATTTTCTGGTAAAGAAGCTGAAGCAGCTCTAGGTAGAGCAAACATAACCGTTAATAAAAACTCTATACCAAATGATCCTCGCTCTCCTTTTGTGACTAGTGGCTTAAGAATCGGAAGTCCAGCTATTACAACTAGAGGATTTAAAGAGAAAGAATGTGAGCTTATCGCTAATCTACTTGCTGATGTAGTTTTTAACTGTGGTGATGAAAAAGTAGAAAAAGATACTGCTAGGAAAGTTTTAGATCTATGTGATAGTTTCCCTGTATATAAATAGAAATATTAAGAAATATCTATTAAATTTGATACTTAATTAACACTAGGTATTTGAGTATAAAAGGAAAAATAATATGAAAAAATTAATTATTGTACTATCTCTATCTATATTTGCACTATCGGCATATGCTGATAGTGGGGAGAATGCTTTACTTGCATTAAAAGGCAAAAATGCTTTTGAATATGAAAAGCTTTATAGAAAAAATTTAGTTGTTCATAACTGCGCAAAAGATGGTAATATTGCAACAAAGCAAGGTGTAAAAGAACCTAAAAGATGTCAAGAGCATTACAAAGATATGATAAGTAGTATTAATAAAGATTTTGGTATTCCTGGAGTAACTGTCAAAGACATAAACTCTAATAAAGTTAATAAACATATTAATCAAGAGGCTGATAAGTACATGAACCAACATCTAAATGAGTTTATGAACAAAAAAGATACAAGCAGTTAGCATTTATAGAGTTTTATTAATATAAAGAATAAAACCCTTAATTCTTACACATTCCTCCATCTTGCCAATACTCACTACCAACACAATGATGACAATAGAATAATCCTTGTGGATCATATTTATTTTTGATATTTAACAAGTGTGAATAGTTATCTCCCCAAAATACTTTTTGCCAATCTTTTTGAAAGTAATCAGCTTCATTAGCATAAGTACCCGCATTTGGAGCTAAATTTTGAATCATTGACATAGCTTTATAGATATCGTCAACTTTCTTTTTAACATCTGGAGACATCTTTGATTTATCAATTTGAGGCTTATCACTACTATAGCTCATAATAGCTAAAGCTCCTGCATCAAAAACACCAGGATGCATAGCTGTCTGTTTAGTAAGCTCTACAGCCTGTTTAGATGCTCCTGCTAAACCTTTATTTATCTGTATTGATACAGGTGCTAAACGAGATACTTTATAAAAGGTTTCTGCAGTTTTTGAAATGTTTTCAGAATCAAATAATGATTCAGGCAAGTACCATGATTGATAGGTATACCAATAAGCAAAAACTTCTCCTGTATTTGATGCCCACCAGAACTCTCCATCACGAGCATCTGGTCCAGTGTTTTTAACAACCATATTTGGATAATTTTTATGCCAAAAATCATAACTCCAAATTTGTGCTGGAGGTATATCAATATACTTAACCTTATAGTGTAAGTCCTGTTGGTTGTTTACCCAGGATTTAAAAGATTTCCATACATCTAAGGCTTTCTCTTGAGTCAAGTTTTGAGTAACCATGGCAATAGTTAGCTTATCATTTGGACGAAATGCAAACTGTTCACCCCAATGCTTATTGTTTAAATCTGAGTAATAGAATGAAAGGAATTTTTTGATCAATGATTTGTATGCTTTATCATTATCTGCAACTATTTCACCACTCATTAAACCAAAATATTCAGGGAGCTTATGTGTTCTTAAGGTTAGATTGGTAATTACACCAAAGGTTCCCCCACCTCCTCCTTTAATCGCCCAGAACAAATCTTGATTTTGACATTCATTAGCAATGATTACTTTACCATTTGCTGTAACAATCTCAGCTTGAACTATTCCTGCAGCACCAGTACCAAATTCTTTTGACCAACTTCCAAAACCTCCACCTTGAGTAAATCCGCCAGCAGCTCCAACAGTTGTACAACCACCTCCTTGAACATATTCATGATGTTTATTTGTAACAACATTATATGCTTCAAGCCATCTTGTCCCAGCACCAACTGTTACGGCAGAATATTCTTTAGATTTAGTACAGTTTTTTGGATGAAAATGCTTATTGTATGTGATATCTCGCATATTATGAGTCCAAATTAATAAAGAGTCTGGAGCATTTGAACGTCCTAAATAATCATGTCCTGCACCTTTAATAACTAAACGTAGATTATGTTCTCTAGCAAAATCAACAGCCTTAACGATATCATTAGTATTTGCTGCTTCAACAGCATATGTACTTGCTTTATTACTCCATGCTCCATACCAACCTTGAGATTCATTTCTGCCTGGATCAGACTGTAAATAAAAGGGATTTTTCACCCTTGCAAGAGATTTTTTACATTTTTCACTGTTTATATCTGATTTACATTTATCTAAAGATGTTGAAGGCTGAATCAACTTTCCTTTCAAATAGTTTGCAAATTCACTCCATTGCTGTTTAGTTGGCCAGCAAGACTGTGATGGTAAACAACGACAACTATTAGCCGACTTATCTTTAGCTAATAATTCATTACCGGCATATGCATATGTTAAAGAAGAAGCTAGCAAAGAGTATGTTAATAATTTTTTATACATAATGCTAAGAAATCATTAATTTGTTATATAAAACAATATAAATTATTAATTTCTGAAAAAAAAGGTTCTTTTGATTATAAGACTAGGATTTATAATCAAAAAAATAAACTGAAAATAAATAAAATTGCTTCTATTATTGAATAAATGATTTAATAAATTTTTATAAAAGTTTAATTAAAACTATAACCATCCAAACCAACGATCATACCAAGTAGGTTCTTCTGTACCATCAGGTCTTAAATTCTTCAAGAACTTATTCTTAGGATAGTTTTTCTTAAGGACTTTGATATTATCCTTAGCTTGATCATATAGTCCAAGCTTATTATAAGATCTTATTGTTAACACGAATGCATCCTGAACCACTGTACTTTGAGGATATCTTCTTATTACTTCAGCAGCCCTATCAATAGCGGCATTATACGCACCTCTTTTATAATAAAAGTGAGCAATATCATCATAATGCTGCGCAATAATATTATTAGTAAATACCATTCTACGCTTAGCATCTGGTACAAAACTACCTGTAGGATCTAGTAGTATTGCTTTTTGAAAGTTCTTATATGCATCTTCATAACCTGTAGGGTCATGATAATTCATATCATATGGCGCATAAGTTTGTAATAACCCTCTGCCATCCTCAAAGCCTACTACCCCAATCATATAATAAACATAACCTTTATATTTACTATACGGATACATCTTAATGAATTGCTTACCTAACGCTAAAGCCATTGTTGACTCATCATCCATATAATATACATAAACTAGATCAACCATACCCTTCTCAGCTAATGGTGTAAATGGATACTGCGCAACAAGAGACTTGTAAGAGCGAATAGCATCAAAATACTTCTCATTCTGCATCTGTTGATGAGCTTTTGCATAAATAAAGCTTGCTGTATACCCAGTATAAACTTGAGGTAATTCACTATCTTTTTTAGGCCCGCAAGAGCTTAATGATAAAACAACCAGAATAAACACTATTAAATATAAAAACCTAGTCATTAAATTAACTATCCTTAGAATTTTCTTATATAATTCTTGTTAGAATTATTATTTTTTATAAAAACACATAAAACATTTAACATGCCAAATAATACACTATCTAACGAATTTCATCAAAAGATTATTCTACAACCAGAAGATGCTGGTAAAAGAATTGATGTAGCAATTAATGATTTATACGACCAGTTTTCTCGCTCTCAAATACAAAAATGGTTAAAAGAAGGCTCTATAACAGTTAATGAACAAGTTATTAAGCCTAAATATATAGTGCTAGGTGATGAACATGTTGATATCAATATAGAACTTCTACCTACGAATGAGTGGCTCCCTGAGGATATCGAGCTAGATATAGTTTATGAGGATGATGATATTGTAGTAATAAATAAACCTGTAAATATGGTTGTGCATCCTGGTGCTGGAAATATGTCAGGAACGATATCAAATGCTTTATTACACCGCTATGAAAATCAAGATAAACTGCCTCGCGCAGGTATAGTCCATCGTTTAGATAAAGATACATCTGGATTAATGGTAGCAGCTAAAAGTAGCGTTGCATACCATAGTTTAGTGCAGCAATTGTCAAGTAGAGAGGTATCGCGTAGATATTTAGCTATCGTCGAAGGTGAAATATATTATGAAGGTACAATTAATGAACCAATAGGCCGAGATCCTAATAATCGTACAAAAATGGCTATTAACTATAAAGGTAAAGAAGCTATTACAAATTATACTCCTATTGAGGTTTATGAAGGATTTACTCTAGTTGAGTGTAAACTTGAAACAGGTAGGACTCACCAAATAAGAGTTCATATGAAAAGCATAAAACACCCTTTAGTTGGTGATCAAACATACAACAAATCATCTGTAAAATTAAAAAAACTTGGTATCGAAGATATACAACGACAAGCTCTGCATGCTTATAAACTATCTTTTACTCATCCTACTACAGAAAAAATAGTCAGGTTTAAAAGTAAGCTTCCTAATGATATGCTAAGCTTAAAAAATCAACTTAGAGAAACTATAGAGTATTTTGATGAAGAAGATTATGATTATGATGAATAAAAAATCTTTTTTAAAATATTTTTGTATTTCTCTATCTTTAATATTACTTGCAATAATTTTATCTTTTGAACAAAAAGTCAAATACCCTACCGAAAAATTTTTTATAGCATCTAGCAATTATCAAGAAATTCAAAAGCCTGACTTTTCAAGTATTGAAGACCCTACAAAGAAAAAAGCCGCTTTTATAGAATATATGCTCACAGCAATAGAGATTGCAAACAAAGAAATATGCTTAGAAAAAAAGCAAATTCAGAATCTTAAAAAGGCTTATTTAAGAAAACAAGCTTTCAATAAAAAAGAAGCTGGCGTATTAGATGAATACCTAAAATATTATAAGATAGAAAAGAAGCATCCCCCCTTAGACCAGCTTAAACTTTTAGAGCTAAAAATAAATACTGTTCCAACCAGCTTTATTCTAGCTCAAGCAATACTAGAAAGTGGCTGGGGAACATCAAGATTTGCCAAAGACTACAATAATTACTTTGGTCTACACTGTTATTCTAAAGATTGTGGAGTAAAAGCCCTAGATGCAAATGTATACCTAGAGGCATTTAATAATGCAACTGATAGTGTTCTTGGCTATTATCACAGACTTAATACTGGCTCAAACTTTAAAGATTTTAGAGTTATAAGAAATAAAGTAAATAACCAACAGCTACCAGTCTCAGCATTATTTGACACTCTAGAAAGCTATTCAGAAATAGGCTCACATGAATATAAACAACGACTTACTAGTATTATTAAACTAAACAACTTAACACAATATAATTCTATCAAATATTGTCAATAACATTATCATAGCTATTGGTATTAGTGAGCTTTTTTAGTATATTTAAGATATTGAGGCTTAAACTTTTGTGTATAGCACATGGATTTAAAAATAGATAAAGACACTATTTATTTTGAAGGCTTGCTAACTCTTAAGCAAGTTAAGCCAAAATCAATTGATAAAAAGATTAATAAAATAAAAAATGATATAAAACATTTAGATATTTCAAAAGTTGATAATCTAGATACTGCTGGTGCTTACTTTATAATCAAATTAGCCAACTCTCTAAAGCTAAGTAAAAAACAAATAATAGTTAATAGCGAGAAAAACAAAAATTTAATTGATATCGTTTTTAAAAATTTCCCTTGCCAAAAAGATGAGGAACTTGTAAAAAAAACTAATAACGTTGTCTTTAATAGCATCTACACTCTAGGTAAAAACACCAATGACCTTTTATCAGAGATTAAAGCTAGTATTGGGTTTCTTGGTGCAATATTTATTGGTTACCTGACTCTTATTCGTAAACCATATAAATCTTTTTTTTCTATCGTACTAAATATTACTTATGACTCAACAATTAAGGCATTAAGTATAGTTATACTTTTATCATTAATTGTCGGGCTAGTTTTAACATATCTACCACTTGGATTAATGCAACAATATGGAACACAGATATTTGTTGTAGATATGTTAGGAGTTTCATCTTTCAGGGAGTTTGCTCCATTATTTACAGCCATTATAATTGCCGGTAGAAGTGGTTCTTCTTTTACATCTGAAATAGGTATTATGAAAGTTAATGAAGAAATAGATGCACTGCAAACGATTGGCGAAGACCCAATACAACGCTTAGTTTTACCAAGAATTACAGCTCTAGTTATAAGCTTACCTGTACTTACAACTATAGCAATGGTTGCTAATATAGTTGGCGGTATTATAATAATGGATCTAATTGCTGGAATATCACCTTTACAGTTTATTGATCGACTATTTACTTATGTTAGTGTTAATCATTTTTACATAGGACTACTTAAGACCCCTTTCTTTGCTTTAGTAATTGCAGGAATTGGTTGTCACCAGGGTATTTCCGTAAAAAGAGACTCGCAAAGTGTTGGTAAAGCGACAACTACAAGTGTTGTTTATTCAATATTTTTAATAATTGTCGTTGATGCAATTTTTGCCGTGGCATTAAATGGGTCTTGATAAGGGAGTATTATAATGAATGAAAGCATTATTCAAGTAAGAAACCTCTGTACTAAATTTGGTAAGGAATGGATTCATAAAGATTTAAATCTTGATATCCCCCCAGAAAAAATAAGTTGCATTATTGGTGCTAGTGGATGTGGTAAAACTACTCTAATGAGAGAAATCCTTATGCTACAGCCTATTTATTCTGGTAAAATTTTTTTACTCGGTCAGGAAATATCAAAACTAGTAGATAATCCAATTAAACGCAAACAAATTTCTAGCAATATGAGTATGATGTTTCAACATTGTGCTCTTTTTTCATCATTAACTAACTTACAAAACGTAATATTTCCTTTAAAACAACATACAAACCTTCCTATGGACATACTTACAGATATAGCGATTATAAAACTAAGAATGGTTGGTCTTAAAGAAGAGGCTTTTAATAAGTATCCTTCTGAGATAAGTGGTGGTATGTTAAAAAGAGTTGCTTTAGCAAGGACTATTGCATTAGATCCTAAAGTTGTTTTTTTAGATGAACCACATGCTGGATTAGATCCATTTTCAATAAAAGCAATGGACGAACTTATTTTATATTTAAAGGAAGAATTGGGAATATCTGTAGTTATGATTACTCATGATCTAAACACTATTTGGCGAATTGTTGATGATATTATATATATGGATGAAAAAAGAATAATGTTACATGATACTGTTAAGTTTGTTTCTCAGCAAACTCAATATCAAAGTATAAGAAATTTTTTTGATCCACATAATGAGGGTAAATATTAGGAGCTTATATAATGAATGAAAATAGTATAAAGAACCTTATCGCAGGATTATTTGTGATTTTCATGGTATTTGTGATGATCTTTATAGGATTCTTCTTATCAGGAGGGTTTAAAAATCAATCAACAACTACTTATATGACAAATTTTTCTAGCATCTCTGGTTTAAATGTTGGTTCAGCAGTTTCATATAAAGGTTTTGATGTTGGCAAGGTTAGCGATATATCTATTAATGAGAAAAATCCTAAACTAGTTAGTGTATATATGAAAATAGATAGTAGTATTCCGATATATAAACAAACAGTTGCAACTCTACAAACTGTAGGAATCACAGGTCAATCAGTGGTGGAATTATCTTTAGACATTGGTAAAAATGATGTAGGTCTAGATTTGATAAACAAACAAAAAGATAAAATAAACATTATTAAATCTAAACCATCACAACTTAAAAATATTATGAAAAAGGTTGGAGCAATAGCTGACTCTCTAGAGCAAATATCTGCTAAGTTTAATAAGATGCTATCTCCTCAAAATTTAGATAAATTTAATGAGTTTACAGATAGTATAAATATACTTCTTTATAATCTGAGTAATTCATCTATCTACTTTAATAAAACACTTATGAACTTTAATGATACCATGACTGAAAGCCAAGAAACTATTACTCGTTTAAATGATGTTATGCGACTACTTCAGTATGATCCTTCAATTATTGTTAGAGGAGTTGAACATGATAATTAAAAAAAATATTAAAAAATATTTACTAACTAGCTTAATTATAATTTTACCTTTAAAGCTATTTGCTTTTTCTTTAGTTGGAGATCCTGTAAAAGTTCCTAATGAGAAAGAATACATAATTTATGGTAAACAAATTGAGGAAAAATCTCTTCCTAATACAAAAAATGCTGATATAAATACAACGCTACTTGTGTATAACATACAAACCCAAGTATCAAAATCAACACAAATGTTTTATGTTGAAAATGATCAACTACATAACTTCAAAAATAGTGTATGGGCTATGCCAGTATCTAAAATGCTCACTGTAGCTACTTTTGAATATATACTAGATAATAATATTGTTAATAATTTGGCATTCCAAAATATTAATATTCGTCAAGACTTCACTCTATCTGGCACTACTCCTTATGGTCCTGTATTAGATTTAGATCATAATCAGTTCTTCTTTTATATAACTTTTTATCTAAAAAATGAAAAAACTGGTACAGCAGTTATCAAGACAATAAAATATAATCGTAAAATTACAAGTAACGATGTTAGTGCGCGTAGATATGCAGAACTAACAAATATAGCTTTAGCGCATATTCTTTCTGATCTAAAGCCTTGGTTAATTAAAAATATTAGAGAACAAAAAGATAATAGCAAAACATTAAAGTCTAAACCACCTACTCTATTTAATGTAACTACTAAACAATAAAACTAGCTATTAGACCTATTAATCCTCCAAATACACCTCCCCAGACAACAAGCCAGCCAAGATGTTCTCTAATAATTCTTTGAACTATTTCTTTTATCATTTGAGGCGTCAACTCCTCTAGACGCATATCGATAAGTTTCTCTATCTTTTGACTAGTCTTCTTTGAAAGAGTCTCACTATCTATTTTTAAACCATCAACAAGTTCCAAAATTTTTGCATCTAGCTTTTCTATAAAAGGCTGCCTTAGACCTTCTAAAGCATCCTTACCTCCTAAGAACATTTCTATCATTGATCCATATTTACTAGTCATTAACATATCGACAAAACTATCAAAAATCTTATCATAACTAATCTTTGAAGTTATTGTATTGCTAAGATACTTTTTGATCTCATCACTTGCCAGAAACTTATCTAAATTTTCTGGAGAAAAAAATTGCTCCATAATCATTTTCTTTATAGCCTTTTTAAAACTCTCAAACTTATTTGGAATAATTCCTGAGCCATATAAAAATGGAATTTTCTCAAATAACATGTATATAGCAATCCAATTAGTCAATGCTCCAGATAAAGCATAAAAACCAATACTCTTTATATGATCATTTGCTAAATACCACCCAAGCAACGCTAAGAACAGAGCAATTAAGTTTGTTATAAAACTTTTATTAAATATTTTCATAGTTTTCCTACTTTTTAGTTATCTTAAAACTTATAATAAAGGATAAATATTTTAACAAATTTTGATCATATGAGAACTATTAGAGGTTTTTTTGCTAAAATTTCAAACAATACAAAAAATCTTTCAATATCTGGAGAATACTATAATTACTTTAAGAATGTTCTTAGACTTAAAAAAAACGATATAGTTGAATTATTTAATGATCTAGATGGTCTGCAATATAAAACAAAAATACTAAATGTAAATAATAAAAGCATCGATCTTGAGGTAATTTCTTCAAAAGAGATAAAAAATGAAAACCCCTATCAAATAAACTTATACCAATCACTAATTAAAAATGAAAATTTTGAACTTGTAATTCAAAAAGCTACTGAGCTGGGAGTAAATAATATATACCCAATAATTACAGAATTTACAAATCATAAATTTGATAAGAAAGGATTTGATAAAAAAATAGAAAGATGGAATAAAATAGCTATATCTGCAACAGAACAATGTGGTCGTGTATTTATCCCTAAGTTACATACACCTACAAATTTGCATGATATAGATATAAACACAAGATCTTTAAACTTTACACTTTGTCCATACTCTAGAACTATTGAAGATATTAAGTATCAAATTGAAAATCATTCTGAGTTTAATATATTTATTGGACCAGAAGGAGGCTTTAGTGAAAATGAAATGAGCTATTTCAAAGAAAGTAATTTCTCCATGATAAATTTAGGCAAAAGAATACTCAAAGCTGAAACAGCACCTATAAATATAATATCAATAATTAATTTTCTTAAACAATCTTTCTAAGCTTATTTATCTGATTATTATAAATAACCTACCTTTTCACTTTATTAGTTATTTTGAAAAATAAAAATTTAACTTTTATAAGTTCCATTTATTGGAATATATAATCCAAACTTATTTCAATAAGATATTTTTTTGCTAAAATAACTTTTAACTAATTAATTTTAATTTTTGTCATGAGTAAATTTTCTAAAAAGACTTGGTTGTCTAATTATCCCGAGAATACACCTAAAGATATAGAACCAAATATATACACTCTTTTAGACTTGTATGAAAAAGCTATACTTCAATATCCTTATCGAGATGCTGTATCTTGTCACGATGTAAATCTATCTTTTTCTCAAGTAGATGATCTAGCAACAAAAATAGCTAGCTTCCTTCAGAATGACTTAGGTATTGAAAAAGGTGATAGAGTTGCGATAGTTTTACCAAACTGTTTACAGTTTACTGTTTGTTTATTTGCATGTATAAAGATAGGAGCAGTATTTGTTAATATTAACCCACTTTACAAAGCTGATGAATTAGAAGCTATTTTTAACAACTGTAATGTCAGAGTTGCTATTGTAATGGATATGTTTGCTCACCATATTCAAAAAGCAAAAATCAATATTAACTCTTTAGAAAATATAATTGTCACAAATATTGCTGACTTATATCCATTCCCTAAAAAGCAAGTTATAGGATTAGTTTCTAAGCATCTAATTAAAGATAAGCCTAAATATAATAAAAATATATTTATACAATTTACAAACGTGATAAAAGCAGATAAAAGATTGTATAAAAAACCAAATATAACTAAAGATAATATCTTATGTTTACAATATTCAAGTGGTACTACAGGCAAACCTAAAGGTGCAATTCTTACGCATGATAATGTTGCCTCAAATATCCAACAAGTCTGGGCTTGGATAAAACATGATATGAATGTATTTGAGCAGGTTCTTATTACAGCACTTCCGCTTTATCATATATTTTCACTAAGTGCTAATTTGTTGTGTTTCTTTTTTGCAGGCGCTAAGAATGTCTTAATCCCAAATGCTCGAGACATCAAAGATCTAATCAAAACGATGTCAAAAAATGAGTTTACTATTTTTAATGGTTTGAACACTCTTTATATGGCTATGTTGGAGCACCCAGATTTTGAAAAAATTAATAAAACAAGATATCAGTATTCTCTAAGTGGTGGAATGCCTATCTCGCGTAAAATCTACTTAAGATGGTTAGATCGAACTGGTGTTGAGCTTAAAGAAGGCTATGGTATGACAGAGATGTCTCCTGCGATATCTTTAAATAAATTTAATGAATCAGAAGAAGATTACTTTGGTACATGTGGCTATCCTATTCCAGGCACTCAACTAAGTATTAGAAATCTAGAAACTTCTGAAGAGATCGATGAGTGCTTCAAAGAAGGAGAAATTTGGCTAAAAGGTCCCCAACAATGCCAAGGCTTCTGGAATGATGAAAAAAATAATGAATTATATTTTACTGAAGATGGCTGGCTAAAAACAGGCGATGTTGGTTATATCGATAAAAAAGGTCGCTTAACAATATCTGATAGACTCAAAAATATGATTATTGTATCTGGATTTAATGTATATCCACGTGAAATAGAAATATGTATTCTAAAATTAGAAGATATCAAAGAGGTCGCTGTAACAGGGATAGAATCTAAGACATCTGGAGAAAGAGCAATTGCTTTTATCTCATTAGAAAAAGGTTCTAAATTAACCGAAAAAGATATAATTGATCATTGCCGGGAAAAATTAGCAAGCTATAAGGTTCCAAAAACATGTATTTTTGTAAAAACTTTACCCAAAAACAATACTGGTAAAATTGATATCAAAAAACTTAAAAACGACTTTTTATAATCTTATTACTCATCTCTACTCGAAAAATACTGCTTAGGTGTTTTGCCAAATGCTCGACGAAACATTGCTATAAAGTTACTTGATGATGCGTAGCCTAATGAATCTGAAACTTCAGTAACTGGTATATCTTGTGCTAACATATCTAAACCATGAGCTAGTTGGGCTTGTTGACGCCAACGCGAAAAACTAAGACCTGTTTCAGTTAAAAAAGCTCTTCTTAAAGTACGTGATGACATAGCTCCAAACGAGGCCCATTCCTCTAAACTTTTATCAAGAGATGGATTATCAACTATAGCATTTGCGACTTTTATTAGTCTATTTGATTTTGGCATTGGTAAATGTAATGCTTCTTCTGGTGCTCGTCTAATTTCATTACAAATTATAGTTGCTATATATTCCTGCTCTTCTGTTAGGGTTTGTTGTTTATCCCATTCGACTGCTCTTAGTGCTAATGCTCTTAATACCTGACTCATTGGGATTACACGAGAAGTATCTGGTAGAGTCTCACAGATACTAGGTAATATAAAAATTACCCAACCATGAACAATACCACTAATACGTATCTTATGTGAAGTATTGGGAGGCACCCATCCTGCCCTATTAGAAGGCAAAACCCATGAGCCATTTGGAGTACTAACATGTACTAGACCACTTTCCACACAAAATATCTTACCTCGTGAATGATGATGCCAATCTGTCTCTTTAGAGTTGATTTGATTTTCGCTATCTGGAGAGTTTCCACCTTTAATTGCTACAATTGATGGGCCATCTAACCAGTCACCAAAAGAGAGAATTTCTGTATCAGAATAATTTTGGCCAGTTTTCAATATTTTTTGTCCCTATAATGTTATAATACATAGCGTAAATTGTGCAATAATTCTAAAATAATTTAAACACCTAAAATATTTTTTATTCTATCTACTTAAATTTGGTAGTAGTAAGGGTTATGTTTTTGTAAAAATTAAGTAATATTTTCAAGCTATGCAAACAAATACGACTAATACAACAGGATTCTGGAGCCAAAAAAGATCTATAGTTGCAATAGCAATAAGCTTACTTGCTCTAGCTGAAATTGTTGACTTAACTATTGTTGCCGTTGCAATACCTCAAATTATGGGGGCTATTGGTGCAAATGTTGAAACAATAGCTGATGTTACTACCGTGTATATTGTTACTGCAGCAATCTTTATTTTATTATCTGGACTTGTAATAGAAAAATATGGAATTAAGCGTGTTGCCTTAATCTCTTCGGTCATCTTTGGTGTCTCATCGATAATGTGTGGATTATCAACATCTTTGACAGAGATGATTATCTTTAGAGCTTTTCAGGGTTTAGGAGGAGCATTCTTACCATCTGTTGCTCAAACCTATATATCAACAAGCTTCAAAAATGAAGAATATAATAAAATGATGACTGTATATAGTATGGTTATCGTTATGGGACCTATTGTTGGGCCTGTCTTAGGTGGTGCAATTTGTGAAAACATGTCATGGGAATGGATATTCTATGTAAACGTCCCTCTTTGTTTGATAGCTTTTGTCATAATTGCCTTTATGATGGAAACTACTAAAATTAAAAAAATTAAAATAGACTATATCAGCTTTGGATTTATGGCTATTGGTGTCGGCTGTTTAGAATTTTTCATAGATAATGGTAATACAGATGGTTGGTTTGATTCTATTAAAATAATAATCCTACTTGCTATATCAATAGTTTCTCTGGGCTTTTTCATATGGCGGGGATTAATTTATTCATCTGTTGTTAAATTTAGAATCTTCAAAAATATGAATTTTGTCATAGCTTGTTTCTTGTGCTTTATGTTTGTACTTTTATTCTCTGCAGCAATGGCATACTTACCAACAATGTTACAGCAAGTTTATGGTTATCCCGTTGATTTAGCCGGATACATAACTGCTCCTAGAGGTATAGCTGCTGTTATTGGTGCCGGTCTAACGCAAACAATATTAGTAAAAAAATTAGGTGTTCGAAAAACTATTAGTTTAGGAATGATAGTATTTGGAATATCTTGTTTAATGCAAGCAAGTTTTTCTGCTACAGCTAGTGAATTTGATATTATTCTTACTACTGCTATTCAAGGTTTTGGAATGATGATGTTCTTTATCCCTTTTATGAGTGTGCTTGTTGTTGGTGTTGCTGATGAAGATATGGGCGATATGTCAGGATCATTTAACTTCTTTAGAAATTTTGGAAGCTCTGTTGGAACAGCTTTTGTTGCGACATTTATATCAAGAAATCAACAAACTACTTATCAAGAGCTATCACAGAATATATCTTCTTTAAACCAAAATTTTCAGTCTTGGGCTCACTCTTTACCTATGCCTGAGGCATCAACTATTGCTATAGCGAAGCAGCAAATATTACATCAAAGTAGCTTATTAAGCTATATTAACTCTTTTTACGTTGTAGGTATATTAAGCTTAGCTTTAGCTTTTGTACCATTTTTATTAAAAGAACCACCTAAAGATGCTCCTGTTCCAGTGATGCATTAAAAATCATTATAGGATTAATCAGAATGTCAGAAGAAAATTTACAAGAAACTCAAACTGAGAACACAAAAAACGAATCTAAGTTTTCGCCTAAAAAAATAGCGATAGGTTGTACTATAATAGCTTTGACTGCTTTAGGAATATATGGATACTATAAGTATAATAAAATTTTTCCAAGTACAGATAATGCCTATGTAAGTGCTGATGTTATTAAAATATCCCCTAAAGTTGGTGGCTATATACAAAAAGTTTATGTGCAAAATAACCAATTTGTACATAAAGGAGATAAATTAGTCCAAATTGATCCGAATGACTATCAGCTGCAAGCGTCTCAAGCAAATTCAAAAGTTATTCAGGCAAAAGGCAAACTATTTGTAGCACAAGAACAAGTTAGTTTTGCAAGATCAAACTTAATTAAAGCTAAAGCTTCTTTAGATACTGCCACAAAAATGGCTGATAGATATATTAAGTTATACAAGTCCGATGCTGGATCATTACAAGATGCTCAAAAATATATTGACCAAAAAATCCAGGCTGAAAAAGCTAAAGACCAGGCGGCATCATCTTTAAAACAAGCACTTATTCAAGTAGAAATTGCCAAAGCACAAGTCGGTGCTGCAAAAGCTGGTTACGATAATGCTAACTTAAACCTTGGCTACACTACTCTTAGAGCTCCTGATGATGGCTATGTTTCGAATATGAAACTATATAAAGGTCAGCTTGTTTCTCCAGGTCAATCACTATTTGGCTTTATTGACAATCAAAAATGGTGGATTGATGCTAACTTTAAAGAAACAGATTTAAATAGAATCAAGCCAGGACAGAAAGTTGATATTGAATTAGATATGTATAATCATACTTATCAAGGCACAGTTGATAGCTTGAGCTATGCAACTGGATCAGTATTTTCACTACTTCCTCCAGAAAATGCTACAGGAAATTGGGTAAAAGTTACGCAACGCTTTCCAGTAAGAATAGCTATTAAGAATGACCCTAGCTATCCTCTTAGAGTCGGAGCAAGTGCAACAGTTTCAATAGATACATTATAGGTGGCAATAAAATATGATTAAAAGAAATATTTTTCGTACAGCTCTAGTTGCTACTATATTATTAACTTCCAGCTGTAGCTTTTTTGACCCAAAATATGAAAAGCCTAAAGTTAAAGCTCCTGCTCTTTGGAATAGCCAAAGTAAAGCTGCTGGCGAAGTTAGTAAAAACTGGGATCTAACACAGATAGCATGGTGGCGCGAGTATGATGATCCAACATTAAATAACCTTGTAACAACAGCACTAAAAGACAACAATAAAATTCAAGTTAGTATTGGTAATGTTTTACAAGCTCAAGCTGAAATTAATAAAGCTGACTACGGTTGGTTACCTACAGCAAGTGTCGGTGGTGGTGGTTTTATTGCCCAAACATTTGCTACTAACTCTAGCGTAAGTGTGCCTAATGTAAATCCTCCAAGCTCATCTTTATTTGGAGGCTCTCTTGCCGGTGTAATTCCAAGTTATACAATTAATATTGTTAGAGAATTCCAATTAGGTAAAATAGCCAGATTTAGTGAAAAATCTCAAAGAGATGTTTTAAATGCGACTCGCTTGACAATAATCACTCAAGTTACAGGAGCATACTTCTCTTTAATAACAGCAAAAGAACAGTTAAAACTACAAAATCAACTTGTTGATAAAATGCAAACTTTATATTACTATGCTGAGCGTCAACATCAACTTGGTGCTAGTTCTCCTTTAATACCAGAATTAATTAAGCAACAATTAGAAGCTCAAAAAGGTAAAGTTGCTACGATAAAAAATGATATTACGCATTTTAATAATACTCTTAAAATTTTAACAGGTAGAAACCCAGGAGAAATTAATACAGCTCGAACTCTTGATCAGATAAATGCTAATATTAAAAATCCTGTTAACTTACCATCACAAGTATTAGAAAACCGTCCAGATGTTGCTATTGCTGAGTATAAGTTAAAAATAGCTAATGCCAATATTGGTCTAGCAAGATCACAATTCTTCCCAAGCATTGACCTTACTGGAACATTTGGTAATGCTACTTTAGCCCTAGGTCAGCTTGCTACTTTTAATGCCTGGGCGTGGGCAGCTCAAGCTGTTGCAGCGGTACCGATATTTAATTTAAGTATTTTAGCTGATAGTGATAAAGCTAAATCTCAATTCTATCAGGCATATTACGATTATATCAATACCTTACAAAAAGCGTTCGAAGATGTTGATAATGATCTATCACAAAGAGCTGCTGATAAGAAAAACTATAATAAACAAATGCTTTCTCTAGAGTCAACTAGAAAACAAGAACAAATCCTTAGAAGAAAATATCAGCTAGGCGCAATTAGTAAAGCTCAATACCTTGGAATTTATATAAATGTTCTTAATCAACAAATGCAAGCTAACCAGGCTAAATTAAAATCCTTAATTAGCGTTTCAAACCTATACCAGTCTCTAGGTGCTGGATATAACGTTGATAACTATGATAAACCTCATATGAATAATCCTGCTTTCTCTAAATAAAAAGCATCTTATAAATGGTTGTATCAAATAATGATATAATAGCCCTATAATATAAAATCTAACTATAATTTCTAATGAACGATTGCGAATTTATACTTAAAAAGTCTGGTAAAATAGCCAGGCTTACTGATAAAACATTTCAACTAGATAATAAAATATCAACAGGTTTTTATTCGGCAAAATATTTTATAAAAACTCAAAAAATTCTAGAAAATTCTACGAATATTGTTTTAATGCAATTCTTCCAACGCTATGATGAAACTATACTTTGTGGTGTCGATGAGTCTTTAGTTTTAATCAAAAAATTTGCTCTAAATTATCAAGATTTAGAAATACAAGCTCTTAATGATGGTGATAAAATTTCTGCATTCGAGCCAGTATTAGCGATAAAGGGAAAATATAAAAACTTTGGATTTCTTGAAGGTATAATTGATGGTATCTTAGCTAGAAGAACAAGCTTAGCAACAAATGCATATAAATATACAAAACTGCTCAAACAAGATCAAGAAATAATATTTATGGGAGACCGTGAAGACATCTACCTAACTCAACCAGGTGATGGTTATGCGGTAAATATAGGAGGAATTACTAAAGTTGCAACTGATGCTATGGGAGCATGGACTGGTCAGCTTGGTATAGGAACTATGCCTCACGCTTTAATACAAAGCTTTGATGGTAATCTTATAAATGCTTGCCAAGCATATATCGACACATTCCCTGAGGAACCTCTTATTGCTTTAGTTGATTATAATAATGATGTAATTTCAGATTCACTTGCAGTAGCTAGAAAATTTACTGATAAATTATTTGCTGTTAGAGTTGATACCTCTCCAAATATAGCTGACAAATATTTCCAAGAAAATCCAACTCTAGCGGAGGATTCTAAATATAATGGTGTAAATCCAGACCTTATAAAGGCTTTACGCAAATCTCTTGATGCTGAAGGATTCCAACATGTCAAAATTATTGCATCAGGAAACTTTGACTACAATAAAGTGAAAAAGTTTAATGCAGAAAATACACCTGTAGATATATTTGGTATTGGAAGTAATTTATTAAAGGTAAATATTGGCTTTACCGGTGATTGTGTTGAGTTAAATAATACTCCTCAAGCAAAAGTCGGTAGAAAGAAAGCTAACTATGATAGATTAAATTTAGTAAGTTAAATAAAGGATATAAAATGAATATTGCAAAAAATTTTAAAGTCGATGATTATTCAAATAAAATTATAAGCTGGTTGAAAGAAAGCTGTTTAAACTATCCTGCTGAAGGTTTTGTAATAGGTATTAGTGGTGGAATAGATTCAGCTGTAGCATCTTCTTTAGCTACTAAAACAAACCTACCAGTAACAGCACTAATAATGCCTTCAAAAAACAATCAAGACCAAGATATGCACGATGCGATAGAGCTTATTGATAAATTAAATATTCCTTACTATACAGTTCCAATACAACCAGTATATGAAACATTCTTAGAATCTACTCAGGCTTTTACAAATTCAAAAAATGATCGTCAACACGTAATAAAAGGTAATGCTCAAGCACGTTTTAGAATGATGTATTTATATGCTTATGCACAACAAAATAATCGTATTGTAATTGGTACAGATAACGCTTGTGAATGGTATATGGGGTATTTTACAAAATTTGGTGATGGTGCTGCGGATATTCTTCCACTTGTTAATCTTAAAAAGTCTCAAGTTTTTGAGCTTGGTAAATATTTAGAAGTCCCTCAAAATATTTTAGATAAAGCTCCTTCTGCAGGATTGTGGCAAGGTCAAACTGACGAAGATGAAATGGGTGTCACATATGCTGAAATTGATGATTTCTTAGATGGTAAAAAAGTATCTGACAAAGCTTTAGAGAGAATAAGCTTTTGGCATAATCGCAGCCATCATAAAAGAACCCTTGCACTAACACCAAGTTTTTAATCATACTATCTCTAATAAACTTCATTAATATAAAATATTTGCAAAATACTTTTAGGCTTTACGGATAGTACTCTATAATTCCCATATACTTTTAATATGTTTTAAAATAACTAAAAGATATGAAAACCAATATTAATGACATAAAAGTTGAGTCCTTTAAGAAAGGTGTTTCTAAAAAGCTACTTGCAAGAGATGAAAACAGAAACTTTCAGATAGATTTTATTCGCTTAGATCCTTGTGCTAAATTAAGCAAACATATTCACCCTGATGTAGAGTGGGTATATGTTATAGAAGGCTCAATGAGTGATGAAAGAGGTAATTTTAATACTGGTGATTTTTTTACTAATCCAATAAACTCAGAACATTCCGTAACCTCTGGACCTGATGGCTGTGACATATTATGTTGCTGGTGCGGGGAAATAAAGATTCTTTGAACAACTATATAGATAAAAATTTAGATTTAATAGAGAATGAGAATGATTAATTACTCAAAGAAACTCTTAGCATAATCTTTCATATTATCAAACCAAGACTTACTTTTTGGTGAATGTTTACTTTGATAATCTTCACCTAGACTATCTGCAAACTTTTCTAAGAGATCTTTCTGTTCTGCATTTAAGTTAACAGGTGTCTCTACTACTACTTTACAAAGTAAATCGCCTCTTCTATGCCCTCTTAGAGATTTCATACCTTTTTCTCTTAAACGAAAAACTTTACCAGTTTGAGTTTCAGGTATTACTTTAAGAGTTACCTCACCATCTAAAGTTGGAACTTTAATTTCCCCACCTAGACAAGCTTTTGTAAAACTTATTGGCATCTCACAGTAAAGGTTCATTTCTCTTCTTTCAAAGATTTTATGATCTTTGATTAAAATCTGAACATAAAGGTCACCATTCATGCTTCCATTAGAACCTGAATCTCCTTCGCCATGAAGTCTGATTCTATCTCCGCTATCAACACCTTCTGGTATCTTAACCTTTAGAGTCTTCTGTTTTTTAACTTTACCATTTCCATAACATGCATCACATGGATCTGAAATATTAGACCCAGAACCATTACAAGCTGGACAAGTTTGCTCAAAAGCGAAGAAACCTTGCTGTCTTCGGATAGTACCTTGTCCGTGACATGCGTGACAAGTTGTTTTACTTTTAGATTTTGAACCAGTACCCTCACAAGTATCACAAGCAGCCATTCTTGGAATAGTTATCTCTTTTTCTACACCAAAGAAGGCTTCTTCTAATGATATCTCTAACGTATACTCCAGATCACTACCTCTAGAAGCTCTAGATCTACCAGCACCTCCTCGAGAAGCACCACCACCAAAGAAAGTATCAAAAATATCTTCAAAGCCACCAAAACCACCAGCACCTGCTCCAGCACCACCTTGTTGGTTAACACCTGCATGACCAAATTGATCATATCTTGATCTTTTTTGGTCATCGCTTAATATCTCATAAGCTTCAGATACTTCTTTGAATTTGATCTCAGCTTCTTTATCATCAGGGTTACGATCTGGGTGATATTTCATTGCAAGCTTTCTATAAGCTCTTTTAATTTCAACACCTGAAGCTGTCTTTGATACATTTAGAATTTCATAGTAACATTTCTGTTGCATTTTAATTAACCTAAAATTTTGGAACGTATAATTATAACAAAAAGATAAGTGTGGATAAACCACACTTTAGTGATTACTTAAGAATTAATTATTTTTTATCGTCTTCAACATCTTCAAAATCAGCATCAACGACATCATCATCTTTCTTAGGCTCTTCAGCTTGAGCACCATCTTGAGCTCCTGCTGCTTGAGCTTGATCTGCGTATGCTTTTTGAGCTACTGGAGCAAAAGCTTCTTCTAAAGTTTTAGTTTTAGCTTCGATAGCATCTTTATCATCACCTTTAACTACTGATTCTAAGTCTTTACAAGCTTCTTCGATCTTCTCTTTTTCTTCAGCAGTTACTTTATCACCTAATTCACCAATTGCTTTTCTTGAGCTATGGATTAGGTTATCAGCAGTGTTTCTAGCTCCTACAAGATCATGGAACTTTTTATCTGCTTCAGCGTTAGCTTCTGCATCTTGTACCATTTTTTCGATCTCGTCTTCAGATATACCACCACAAGATTTAATCACAATATTTTGCTCTTTACCTGTAGCTTTATCTTTAGCTGATACATTCATTATACCATTTGCATCTACATCAAATGTCACTTCAATTTGTGGCATACCACGTGGTGCTGGTGGTATATCTGCCAAATCAAATCTACCTAAAGATTTGTTTGCTGAAGCCATTTCACGTTCACCTTGAAGTACATGAATAGTTACTGCTGGTTGGTTGTCTTCTGCTGTAGAGAATACTTGTGACTTCTTAGTAGGGATAGTTGTATTTCTCTCAATAAGCTTAGTCATCACACCACCCATAGTCTCAATACCCACAGATAAAGGAGTTACATCAAGTAAAAGTACATCTTTAACATCACCAGAAAGTACACCACCTTGGATAGCTGCGCCAACTGCTACTGCTTCATCAGGGTTTACATCTTTACGTGGCTCTTTACCAAAGAACTCTTTTACTTTCTCTTGTACTAGAGGCATACGAGTTTGTCCACCTACTAATAGTACTTCTGTGATATCAGATTTGCTTAAACCTGCATCTTCTAAAGCTTTTTTACACGGCTCTAAAGATCTAGCTACTAAATCACCAACTAAAGACTCAAACTTAGCTCTAGTTATTTTGATATTTAAATGCTTAGGTCCTGTAGCATCAGCTGTAATATATGGTAGGTTTACATCTGTTTGGCTAGCAGATGATAATTCTACTTTAGCTTTTTCTGCAGCTTCTCTAACTCTTTGTAGAGCTAACTTGTCATTATGAAGATCAATACCTTGCTCTTTTTTGAACTCATCAATTAAGTAGTCCATTAAAGCTAAATCGAAATCTTCACCACCTAAGAAAGTATCACCATTTGTTGATAATACTTCGATTTGGTTATCACCATCAACATCAGCAATCTCAATGATTGAGATATCAAATGTACCACCACCTAAGTCATAAACTGCTACAGTTTGCTCACCTTTTTTAGAATCAACACCATAAGCCAATGCTGCAGCTGTAGGCTCGTTGATAATTCTTTTAACATCAAGACCTGCAATTTTACCAGCATCTTTTGTAGCTTGTCTTTGACTATCGTTAAAGTAAGCAGGTACTGTAATCACAGCTTCAGAAACTGTTTCACCTAAAAACTCTTCCGCTGTTTTTTTCATTTTTCTTAAGATCTCAGCAGATACTTGAGGTGGCGCCATTTTCTTACCTTCTTTAGTAGAAACCCAAGCATCACCATTATCAGCTTTAACTACTGCATAAGGGACTTTCTTTTTGATATCATCTTGTACAGCTTTGTCATCATATTTACGACCAATTAGTCTTTTGATAGCAAAGAAAGTATTATCAGGGTTTGTCACAGCTTGTCTTTTAGCAGATTGACCTACTAATATTTCACCACCATCAGCATATGCTACTACTGAAGGAGTAGTTCTGTGACCTTCAGCATTTTCAATAACTTTAGCATTCTTACCATCCATGATAGCAAGACAAGAGTTAGTAGTTCCTAAATCTATTCCTATTATTCTTCCCATTTGATTCTCCTGTTTTATATTTATTTCTTTAATTTAGTAATTTTTAAAACCATCTAGCTAATAGATGGATGTAATTTATTTTTTTTCAAGAATTTTTTTAATTTTTTACAACAATAACCTTAGCAGCTCTAACTACACGACCATTTAACAAGTAACCTTTTTGAAAAACTTCAAAAACAGTATTATCTTCTAGCTCAGGGTTAGGTATCATTGCCATAGCTTCATGAATATTTGGATCAAACTTTTCTCCTTTTGGATCAAGCTCTTCTAAGCCATTATTTTTCAAGATATCAATAAGCATTTTAGCTGTAAGCTCTATACCTTCTTTCATAGCTACAGCCTCTTCTAGCTTCACCTCATGCTTTAAAGCTTGATCTATGCTATCAGTTACTGGCAAAAGCTCTTTAACAAATTTTTCTACGCCAAACTTACGTGCATTAGAAACTTCTTTTTCTGCTCTTCTACGAATATTTTCCATTTCTGCTTTTGCTCTTAAAGCTTCATCTTTCATAGCATCACAAGTTTCTTCAAGCTCTTTTATGGCGTCTTTTGATCTTTCTAATTGCTCTTCTACAGATAATTCCTCAACAGTATTAGTAGAAGCTTCTTCTTGTGCTTCTGCTTCATTATTTAGGTTTTTATCTTCTACTTTATCTTTTTCATCTTTACTCATAAAACAACCTTTTACTTTTAGTCCTGTTAATACTACAATTTGTTAGATGTTTTATAGATAGTGATTATTTCGATATTTTCAAGAAATTATTGGTGTTTTTTTTAATATGAGTATTAAACTAACAATGAAAACTTTTAAAAATATAAGTATTATTTTACCTTTCATACTTATATCAGGATGTACAAATATTACTTCTAAGGATATTACGACAAGCCTAACAAACATAACCTCATCTGAAAAATCAGATAATACGAAAGTAAAAAGTTATCTAACAGAAAAATATTCAAACAAAGTTACATATATAAAATCCTCGTTTAAAGATTTGCAAAGCTGGAATAATGCAAATCAACTTAAATCCCTAAATGCATTAAAATTATCTTGTGACAAAATACTTGAAGAGAAGAAGCCAGAATATAAAAATTGGTTTAACATCTGCGAAAAAGCAGAGAAAACAAACTTTAAGAAAGCTAAACAAGCGAGATTATTTTTTGAAAAAAACTTTTCCCCATATCAAATAATTTATAAAGATAAAGATACAGGACTCTTCACTGGCTACTACGAGCCTACAATAAAAGGAAGTCTAGTAAAAACTCTGCAGTACAATGTACCCATATATAAAACACCTAATGATTTAATAAAAAAATCAAATGGTGACGATAGCTACTCATTTGGAACATATAACAAAGATGGTGAGCTAGTTCCATACTATTCAAGAGAACAAATATCTGAAGGCAATCTATTTACTAATAAAGATGTACTAGTTTGGGTAAAATCAAAAGTTGATCGTACTTTTTTACAAATCCAAGGCTCTGGAAGGATACAAACTAGTAGTGGTGATATACTTCTAGGATATGACAGCCAAAATGGCCACCCTTATAGACCAATAGGTAAATATCTACTTGAGCATAACTATATGTCCGCAAAAGAGATGTCTATGCAATCGATAAAAAAATGGCTAAAGAACAATGAAGATAAAGTAGATGAAGTTTTAAATTATGACCCGTCATTTGTCTTTTTTAGATATATTGATCGTAAAAATGCTGTAGGAGCTCAAGATGTTGAGCTAACTCCGGGCTACTCTTTAGCTGTGGATCATGTATATTATCCTTATGGTGTACCATTATGGTTAGAAACAGATTATTATAAACAAAATCATAAGAACACTGTTCCTCTTGATAGATTAATGATCGCACAAGATACCGGTGGGGCTATTCGTGGGGCTATTCGTGGCGATGTTTTTTGGGGTCATGGCAAGCAAGCAGAGTTTAATGCTGGTCATATGAATAATAGAGGTAAACTATGGATATTATTACCAAATGAATAAAGTTAATACAGTAATTATAGGTGGTGGAATATCTGGAATTAGTTTTTCACAAAAGTTAAATAAAGCAGGGGTTGAGAATCTAATTATAGAAAAAGATAAAAATGGTGGTTGTATCGATACTCAAGACTACAAGGATTTTTGGTTTGAGATGGGAGCCCATACGATATATAACTCTTACTCAGATACTATAGATTTTATAAAAACCAATAATCTTACAGATGATATTATTACGCGTAACAAACTACCTTTCTTATTAGTTAAACCAAACAATAGAATTGAAAGTATCTTTAAAAATCTAAACTTCTTCAGCCTTGCTTATAACTATATTAAAAATAGAAAAATGTCTAAAAATGATAAAACCGTAAAAGAGTATGCTTCAAAACTTTTCGGCAAAGATAATTATGATAATACATTAAAATATTGTTTTAATGCGGTACTTTCTCAAGATAGCCAAGATTTCCCTATGGAATATCTTTTTAAAAAATATGATAGAGATACAAATATACCACGAAGTTTTACATTAAAAAATGGACTTTCAACCATAATAGAAAACTCACAAGTAAATTCAATTAAAGATAATGTTTTAAAAATTTCTTATACTGAAGATAATAAGTGGTTAATTACTACAGATAACACTAAATATACTGCTCAAAAAGTTTGCTTAGCAACCCCTTGGAGTACTACACAAGAACTAATTAAAGATATATTACCAAATATAGCTGAACATAAATATTCTCCAACGATATCTGAACTTATAAGCATAGCTATAGTTGTTGATAAACATAGACTTAGTCATATTAAAGATTTAGCTGGTTTAATTGGTAAAGAGCAATTTTTCTTTTCTGCGGTTTCTAGAGATGTTGTTGATCATCCTAATTATAGAGCTATAGTTTTTCATTGTCATTCTGATGTCTCTACAGAAGAACTAATTAACAAAATCTCTAAACTTCTAAAAATAAATCCAACTGATATTCTATATTCATATCAAAAAACAAACTTACTACCCTGCTATCACCGTAATCATAATATTTTCTTAAAAGATTTAGAGAAAGAACTTTCACAAGTACCTAGTTTATATATCACTGGAAACTTCTTTGATAGATTAGCTATTGAAAATTGTATTAGAAGATCAAACAAAGAAGTTAATAGATTGCTTTCATAGAATCTAACAAAGCTTCTTCGTATTAATACTCTAAAAGCATTGTGATTTTACCTATAACTACAATTTGTTAAAACAAATTATGCAAAAGAAGCTAATAAAAATTTACAAACATCCTTGAGAAAATAACTCTATAACTGAAATTCAGTATAAATATTCGTAGACTTTACAAACTTTTACAAACTTGTAATATCTGAGTTACATTCTCTCAATACTATTAATATTTGATAATATTACCAATTAATATTTAATAACAAAATGGGAGAGTAAATTATGACTATAGGTAACTTTGATCATGAGTATAGAAAATTGACAGTAAATAAAATAGTGGCTGAGAGTAACCTTTCAAATAGGGTACGCAAGAGTATAAAATTTGCAATGCTTAAAAATATTTGGCCAATGGAAACAATAGTAAAGTTTAGAATGCATCCTAACAAAGATATAGCTAATAAACAAAACTATAAAAAATTAAAAGAATATTTAAGAAAAAAATCATCTATTGCTAGTTTTTGGCTAGAAAACTGGCCATCAAAAGACCTCTTTTTACAATTCTTAAACCTTGAAAAATTTAAAGAATGTCTTACTAAAAATCTAAGTACTAGAGCTACTTTCGAAGTTATTGAGCAATTCTTAGTATTTGATGACGGTGATGTTTCTAAATATGATGACAATATCCTCAGATCCCTTGAAAAACTAATTTTATGTGCAGATAATAACGGAAAGTTTTTGGTAGCTGAAATGATTAAGTATAACCTAGTAGCTTATTACTCAACAGATGAAAAATCAATTCAACATACCGCTGGTCACTTAGGAGCTCTTTTAAATTATATTTGGAAAGCAGTTTTAGATATAGTTTCTGATCTTAATCTTCAACTCGTAATGGGTCACGAAGAATATAGTAGATTTAAAGTTAGAATTTTAGATACTTTTGAATTGATAGGTCGTTCATGCAAAACAAAAATATATAAATATCAAGCACAAAACTATAAAAGTATGATGAAAATGAATGATGAGCATTTTTTCAAACTACTTACAAAATTACGATTATCACAACGAGTTACAACACAAGAAGCAATCAAAGATATAGAAGAAGACTATAAACTATCTAAGAAAAAAGGATATCGAAAAGACCCCAAGTTTGCAGCTTATGTAGCAAATACTTTGATTGATTGCAATAAAATATTGTTAGTTGGAAGAGCTACTATAGTAAAAGCTGAAATGAATAAAGCATGTACAGAAGGTGTAGAAGCAGATTCAAAGTTACTTGAGTGTGGCTCTGTAATGTTCAACGATAGTGCTTGGTATACAAACAAAATAATGCAAATTCGCTCTATGGAACTAGATATTCCACTTAAAATCATGAAGTATGGCTATAAAACAGGAAAATCTATTTTTAAAGCAGGAAAAAAAGCTACTGAATCTAACGCTGGTGGAGCAGCAGCTATCTTAGCTTCATATTATAGTTTAGATATGGTACTAGGAGCAACATTTGGCATTGGTCTAGCACCAGCAGTTGCAGCAGGAGCTGGTATAGCTCTGGCTGCAGGATATGTAGCAAAAACTGCCTTAGAAAAAAGAGCAAATTATTCAAGATATAATGAACTACAAAAAGCTTTACCATTACAACAACAGTCTTTATTAATCCATCGACGTCGTTATTATTTTACAAAAAGTGCTCTCGATTATCTAATCTTATCTGGATATAGAACAAATGGAATGGAAGAACTTGCGAAACTTGAAAAAAAACTTGAAGAGAAAGTCAAAGAAATAGAAAAAACCACCAAAGAATTAGAAACTATGGATGCTGATACTTACAACATCATTCAAAAAAGTATTTCTGAAAACTATCAATACGCTCAAGAAAAAGTCAGTGGAGGCTATAAATATGCTCAAGAAACAGTCAGTGGAGGCTATCAATATGCTCAAGAAACAGTCAGTGGAGGTTATCAATATGCTCGAGATACAGCTTCTCAAGGATATAACTATCTTATAAAAAGTATTTGGGGATAGTAATAACAAACTCTCTTATTCTTTGATTTTTTTTCGACAAGCATAAATCATATATAACTTTCTCATCACAATCACAATTATTTATAAACTTTAGAAAAAACTGTCACAAACCTTATAGTTTATATTCTACCAAACTAAAGCAATTGAAAATTACACGCAAAGGTATATTATAGAAACTAAGCTAGTTATTATATAAACTTGGAATATACTTGTGAAAAAAATAATACTCTCACTAACTTTATTAATTACTTCAAACCATTTATTTGCTTTTAATACTATTTATCAAGCAGGAAATATTACCTCTTTAACAAGAAGCATATATTCTAGTGATATAACTCTAAAAAATTTAGAAAGTAAAGGTCAATATGGTCTTGGTACTATACAAGGCGCTAAAGGTGAAATGATAATATTTAAAGGTAAGGCTTATCTTAGTGACGTCAGTGGTAAAGCAATACCTCTTAAAAATGACATAACAGTACCTTTTGCTGATGTGTTTAGCTTTTCAAAACCACAAATAAACTCTAATTATAACGATCTAACCATTCCAAAGGTATTATCCATTATCAAAGACAAACTTTATGGTGACAATTACTTTTATATAATTAAAATTAAAGGAAAATTCTCAAAAATTCACGCTAGAACAATCCCTCCAGCTAAAAAAGGATATACTCTAAGTCAGTGGATCGCTGAAAATCAAAAGTTTCATGACTTAAAAAATGTCGAAGGTACAATGATTGGTATATATAGTCCTAAATATTTATCTAGCATTGCAGTCCCAGGCTTTCATTTCCACTTTATTACAAAAAATTTATCACATGTCTACCACGTATATAGCTTTAAATCTGCACAAGTTAATGCCCAGATAGAAAAAATGAATAACTTTACAATCATGTTGCCAGATACTAAAGAATATCAAAATGCTACTATAGAAACATTTAGCCATGATACAATTAGTAAAATGGAAGAAGGAAGATAAATATATTTCATAAACAATTTATATATCTAGATAACAAAGACATTAGTTAAGGATAACTAAAACTCTCAGTTTATATCAAAAAATTAACCTACTACTCTGCTATCATCATAATTATAACCTTTTCCTACAATATTCAGAAAAAGAGTTTTTATCACTACCTAGCTATATCTCTAGAAATTTCTTTAATAGATCAGTTTACTGAGTTAAGTAAGCTTATTTTAAATTATTTATATCTAACTTATAATAAAATCATACAAACTTAAAAGTTAATTAGAGTTTTATAATACTCTAATTAACTTTTATTATCAGAACATATGAGAAAATGGTTGTTAAAGAAGATTAAGGTACAAAATTATGAAAGAAATAATTATAGCTGTAATAAGTTTTTTAGGTGGAATATTTGCACATAAGACCTATGTCTTGAAAGTTAAAAAGAAAGATTTAAGTAGTAAACAATCAAATAAAATTTCAACAATTATAGGGTCAAATGATAGCAACACTATCATTGGTACCCAAAATAATAATTGTATAAATAAGAATGATGAAAATAATGTTTAAGTTATCTACTATTTTTGGTTCAAACAAAAACAATACTTTTATTGGTAAACAAGACAATAATAATTCTTCAGAAATTGAAACTTTATTAGATAGTATTAATGACTTTTTTTATAGTGGAAATATTATAAAAGCTTTTGAAAAACTTGATAAAGCTTTAAAAGAACACACACATCGAAAATCAAAACATGGATTTTTAGTAAAAAAAATAGAGTTTTACTTAGAGTTATCAAATATTGATAAAGCAAAAAGCCTAGCTGAAACTATAAATGAAAATTATTCTGATTATAGTAGTAATAAATTTAATGAATGCATGCTAGTTTTGCTATCTATAGATAACAAATATGAAGAGTTTAATAAATTAATCAAATATCTAAAAGACGAGGAACAAGTAACTAAGTCAGATAACTATTTTGAGCTTATTTTTGCAGTGTATTCAAGCAATTTAGAAAAAGTAAAAGGTTTATTTGATCAACTACCCACAAAAGAAAAAGAAGATATTTTTTTAGCTGCAAATGTTTTTCTAAGCTCATACTATAAAAATAATAATCTTGATGATTTACAACAAGCAGAAAAATATTTTCAGCTTGTTCTAGAAAATTCTCCAAAATTTTTAAACAAGTTTCATGCCCAACAGTTTTTTGTAGAAAATATCATTAATAATTCTCTTCAATCGTTTAATAAATTTGATAAAAAAAGCCTTACTACTTTTCTAGACTCATTGAGTAATATTTTTAGCGCTAAAGAGCACTTTAGTGAAGTTGTGATAAATCATCTTATTAATTTAAATGCTTTTGTATTACTTCTTCTAGAAATGAAAGATGAATATATTGATTTCTATGAAAAAAATGAAAATGTTTTGTTTGATAGGCATTATTTGCAATACTCGGCTATAAAAGATATTCCTATAGACAATCAGAGAATACAGACAAACTTAAGTAATGATAATAGTAACAAAGCCTTATTAATAAATTATGTATCTTTGTTATTAAAGCCAGAATATAAAAATGCAAAAGATTTTTTTGAAAACAATATTGGGCTCATAATTGATATAGATTATGCAATATATTGTTATGTAATGAGTTGTGTTAATCTAGGTTCAAATATTAACGATGATGTCTTAAAGAAAATAAAAAATGATAAAAATGAAAGTTTTGAGTTGTTTTTATCATATTTATATATAAAAAATCATAATAAAGATACGATTACAAAAGATGATGTAAATGTCTTAAATAAGTTTGTTAAAAATGAAGATATTAAGTACATAAAAGTAGTAAGTGCTATTGAATTGTTCGAAAAATTAAATATGTCCACTGAATATATTAATGTAGCAATATCAAAAATAGATAAATTTGATAGTATGTCATATTATGTATTGGAAAAATGTAAAAATGATAAGTCTTTGCACATAAATGATTTTGAGAACCTTTTAGAATATATAGATCAAAATCAATATTCTGATTACATAGGAGATATTTATATTGACTATAATATGTACGATAAAGCATTTGAATATTTCTTAAAGAATTGGAAGGTTTCTAAAACATTAAAAAGTGCTAGGCTTTTATTATCTTCTGCTTACAATCATTTTCATAAATTCTCAATAAGGATTAATGAAACGGTTGAAAAAGAAGCTTTAGCATTTTTATTAGCACATAAAAAAGATTTAGAGTTTTATTTTATTGGCACAGTTTCATCATTTATCTTGTGTGTAGAGAAAGATTCTAATAAAGCTATAGAAGTTATTAATGATATGATTTTATCATTAAACATCTATAACCTAAGTCACTCTAAAAAAGAAAATTTATGCAAACTATATTTTGACTTAATAATTAATAATGAAAATAAATATCAGGATATTATTAGCGAGAGTAATAGTATTTATTATAAAGATGGAAAGTACTATCTTGATTCAAATATTTTCACGAAGATTGATAGCGTTTATTATGAAAAGTTTAATTTGGAGGCAGTGAATAGTACAAGAATTAATGCTATTCGATTAAATGATAGTTATGAAAAAAAATCATTATTTCACACTATTACAAATATAATAATTTCAAATATTGAAAATTCAAGGTTTGTTAAACCAATTCAAATAGATTTAGAATCAAAAAATCCTTTTAGTAAATTATTATTAATGCTTGAGGAAAACAGTAAGTACAAAGAAAATAATCTTAAAAATCATAGTGATGGTACTAATATCTCGTTTTGGAATCTTGCTGGAAACTACGATAAATATCTAAGTTTAATAGCTGTCTTGCTGGAAAGACCTGAATTATCTTTCAACTCTTGTAATATTAATTACCACACTAAAGAAGTGAAAAAATTACTTACATTATCATCTATCCTTTTTCTAAATTATAACGGTAAGCTTGAAGATATTTTTAAAAGAGAAGATGTTTATATTCAAGAAACAAGCTATGCCTGGCTCTGTGATTATATAAATAATCTAAATAAGCAAGATGAACTATTAAGTATTTCCACAGAAAATGGAAAAATTTTAAGCTCATCATTAGGTAAAACACAAGTAAAACAATTATCAGAGCATCTGAAGAAAATAATATTTAATATTGATCATTCAAAGGTGGTTGACGATACTGAAATATCTTTACCATTTAAAATAGGAAATGATCTGGCTTCAGCAATTGGACAACAAGAATTACAAGCTTTAGCACTAAGCTGGAAGGAAAATTACCAGATAATAACTGAAGATAGAATCTTTGAGGTAATGTTTGAAAAACTTAGACTTAATCTTACCATGGTTAGTAACTCTCTGGCACTTATCAATGAAGATAATTTTATCGATACTATATTAGAATTACACGAGAAAAACTATAGATATGTTATTAATAAAGGGGTATTAGATGTTTTGATAGCTCTTATAATAATCCAACCAATTACAAATAACTTACCCAACACTTATGTTCATATTATTAAAATAATGGATAGCTATGGTTGGCTTGATGATATTAGGAAATACTATATGAATGTTTTACATGGAAAAATAGAGCCTCCTCCAGCTAAATACATTATCAGAAATATAGAATATGTAATTAAATGTATATTTAAGAACATTTAGCCACGATACAATTAGTAAAATGGAAGAAGGAAGATAAATATATTTATCATATAATTACCTTAAAATATTTAAATAAACTATTTGCTTATCTAATATAGAAAATGTATTATATAGACTGCTTAAATTTTTAAAGTAAGACGAGCTATATTTGTTCGCAAAATTAAGAATTTTTTGCAAAAACTGAGTAATTGACAACAATAAATAAAGGAAAAAAGATGAAAACGTTTACTGCAAAACCATCAAATATCAAGAGAGAATGGCTTTTGATTGATGCTACAGATAAAACTTTAGGTCGTCTAGCTACAGAAGTAGCAATGATCCTAAGAGGTAAAAACAAACCAGAATATACTCCTCACATGGATACTGGTGACTATGTTGTTATCGTAAATGCTGAGAAAGTAGCTGTAACTGGTAACAAAAGAAAAGGTAAAATCTACCACCATCACACAGGCTATATTGGCGGTATCAAATCAGTATCTTTTGAGAAGCTAATAGCAACTCATCCAGAAAGAGCTATTGAAAAAGCTGTAAAAGGTATGCTTCCTAGAACTCCACTAGGTCGTGCAATGTTCAAAAAGTTAAAAGTTTATGCTGGTGAAACTCACCCACATACAGCTCAACAACCTCAAGCTCAAAATATTTAATAAAGGATGGTAAAAATGTCAGAATATAATTATGGTACAGGTCGTCGTAAAAGTTCTGTAGCTCGTGTATTTATGAAAAAAGGTACTGGTCAATTCATCGTTAATGGTCTTCCATTAGAGCAATACCTATGTCGTGAAACAGATTGCATGGTTGTTAGACAACCTTTAGACTTAACTAACAATACAGATAGCTTTGACTTTAAAGTAACTGTAAAAGGTGGTGGAACTACTGGTCAAGCTGGTGCTATCCGTCTTGGTGTTACTAGAGCTCTTATCGAATATGATGAAGATCTTAAACCAGCTCTTCGTGAAGCAGGTTTCGTAACTCGTGACCCACGTAAAGTTGAGCGTAAGAAATTTGGTCTTAGAAAAGCTCGTAGAAGAAGACAATTCTCTAAGCGTTAATATACTTTATTATATTACACTCTTTTATTATTCTTTTTATTTTATCACTAGGAGGATAAAACCTTGGTTTTATACACAAAAAAGGATGATATCTATAGCGACATAGTCCGTATGATACTATCTATCAAAGGTGCTAATGCTAAAATCATAGATGTTTCAGATCAAGAAAACTCAAAACATTTAGAAGAATTAAATATCATTACACCTAATGGTAATATTCCTACATTAACTACAGAAGACTTTGCTGTATATAGACTTAATGTAGTTATTGAAGCCATTGAAGACTTATACCCTTTCCCTCCTATGTTTCCTGTTTTTCCAAAACAGCGAGCAAATGCGAGAATCCTATTGGAACACGTTAATAAAACATTCTTACAGAACATCATTAAGCTTCAAGATCCTTACTTAGGTGACCAAGAAGCTGAGCAAATAAAAAAAATGATGCAAAAGGATTTAATTAGTACATATAGAACAATCGTTAATGAAAGAGAAGTAAATGCTGAGAGCAATCCCGATGCTCAGAATATCAATGTTTTAACTCTTATAATAACTTTTGTTTTTTATTATTTTATTAAGTTAAAGATCTCTATCCCAACTAAAGATAAAAATATTATCAAGGAAATAAAAGATCTACTTAGTGAACCTAATTTCATCAAAACTATCAAAGGAGAAGGAGCTTAATATGGCTATGCTTAGAGCCTATATAGTTAAGGCAACATATGAATGGTTAGTTGATCATGGTTTTACTCCATATGTACTTATTGATACTGAGTACGAAGATGTAGTGGTTCCGACAAACTATATAGATGAAGATAAGAAAATACTGTTAGATTTATCTCCACAAGCAATTCAAAATCTAAATATAGATGATAACCATATAACATTCGAAGCTACTTTTGATGGTGAGCCTCTATCTGTAAATATTCCTATGGAAGCAGTTTTAGAAGTATTTTCTAAAGAAACTGAACAAGGAGTTTATGCTCGTGAATTCGGTTATGGAATCAATGTAAATGAAGGTGAAGATGACGAAACAGCTAACCCTAAAAAAGTTGGTGAGTCAGACAATGATAACATTCTTACCTTAGATTAAATCTAAAACATATCTTTATTTGAACTTCTCTTATACTCTTCTCTAAGAATAGACATTATATGAAATGACTCATATTCATTTTTTATAATATTAAACTCACAATCTCTTAAAGTACCTTCTATAATAAATCCTATAGATTTGTAAATATGGATAGCTCTATAGTTAAAATCTTTAACATCTAACCAGACTCTATGAGCCTGAGTATTATTAAAGATCCAATTTAATATAAGCTTTAGAGTTTCCTTGCCGTATCCTTTGCCTTTGCTAGATGAATCTATAGTAATACGTTTGATATGGATAGAATTATGCTCATTAAATAAATCAGTAAGTATCACATATCCAACATCTTTAGATAAACTATCTTGGATTATAAAATATACTATATCTTTATTTTCTAAAGCTAAGATGTGAGTCTCATTGTCCCATTTACCAATATATAAGTTATTATCAGCATCATTTTCTAAACTAACTATAAAGTCTACATCATGTCGAGTAGCTTTTCTTAGATTAATATTTTTACTATCTGATAATATTTTCATAACTTCTTTAATCTAGCTTCAATAAATTAGCAACAGGCTTATAGCTTTTTCTATGAATATCTAAAACTCCATGCTGCTTTATATTTTCTAAGTGTACTTTTGTTGGATAACCTTTGTGCTTAGCAAAACCATACTCTGGATAGATTTTATCATGCTCTAAACATATCTTATCCCTATGTACTTTTGCTAATATTGAGGCAGCGGATATTTCTAAGATTTTAGAATCGCCTTTTACTATTGCTTCTGAATTATAATTCCACTTAGGAAGCTTATTACCATCAACCAAAACTTTATCAAACTGTCCTACTAAATTATCAGCAACTTGTTTCATTGCTTTTAATGTAGCTTGCAAGATATTTAAATCATCTATCTCTTGAGGTGAAATCTCGACTATTGAATAAGCTTTTGCTTTAAAAATAATCTCTTCATATAGTAATTCACGTTTTTTATCGCTGAGTTTTTTAGAATCGTTAAGACCTTCAATAATTTTATCATTATCTAATATAACTCCCGCAGCAACTACAGGACCTGATAAAGGACCCCTTCCAGCTTCATCTATACCTAATATAATCATTTAAAATTGTTTATCCCTTGTTATCTAGAGAACTTAAAAAACCTCTCAAAATATTTACTTCTTGACTTTCTAGTTCGCTTCTTTGGAAGAGCCTTTTTAACTTATCCATAACATGTCCTGGCTTATTTTTATCTAAAAAGTTAGACTCTATCATACTATTCTCAAGATGCTGATAAAGACCTTGTAGCTCTTTTGTAGAAGCTTTTTTATGTAGATGGTTATATTCTGGAACACTCTTAGCATATGTAATTTCAATCATCTGCTTATGTATTTCATAAGCAACTAGCTGAACTGCTTGAGCTAAATTTAAGGATGTATAACCTTCATTTGAAGGAATATATGCATGAACATTACTCATCAAAAGCTCTTCATTCAAAAGACCTGTTCTTTCACGACCAAAGAGTATTGCAATCTTTTCATCAGATTTTTGAATTTTATCTAGAATATTTGTAGCTACTTTTGATATAGGTTCTATTGGTAATGAGACCCTTCTTACTCTTGCACTTGTTCCAACCACATAATCAATATTTTCTAATGCTTTATCCAATGAATCAACTATCTTTGCACTTTTGACTACCTCTGTAGCATGACAAGATAACGCTATAGCCTCATCATCTATACCTTTTTTTGGGTTCACAAGCCATAAGTTTGTTAATCCCATATTAAGCATTGCTCTCGCTGTAGAGCCAACATTACCACTATGAGATGGTTCAACAAGCACTATTCTTATATTTTTTAATAATCTATCCATTATATGTACTAGTAATTAACTTATATAAATCATCAACAGTTTTAACCTGTTCAAAATATCTTTGTGTTCTATCTGTTTTTAAAAATAGAGCTAACTGTTTTAGTAACTCTATATGAATTTCAGAAATATTATCAGGGAAAAATACTCCTATTGCCATTTTTATATCTTCATCAATAGAGTCATCATGATAACCTTTTTTGAGTGTTACTATAATTATTTTAGTAGTATCAAGATTTTTAACTCTACAGTGAGGAATATAAATATTTTTGCCAATGTAAGTATTACCTATTCTTTCCCTTCTATAAATACTACTTAACACCGAATCTTCATCGATCTCAGGATAAGATACAGCAAGCCTATTAGCTATAAATTCCATTAAACGTTTTTTGGATTCGATATTAAGATTTAAGATAATATTTTTTTTATCAATAAGAGCTTTTAGATTCATAAATTATGATTAAATAAGGTTTGAAATATAGAAAGAACTATTCACTATGGCCAGTGCCATGATTACATCTCATTTTATTTTTGTGCTTTTTAAGCTGACGCGCTAACTTATCTTCTAGCATATCAATAGCAGCATAAAGATCTTTATCTTCAGCCTTTGCCACAAACTCACTACCAGGTACAATTACTATAGCCTCCGCAACTTGCTGCTCTTTTTCTACAGCTAAGATAACTTTTGTAGATGTTATATGATCAAAATAATGCTCTACTTTTCCTATTTTTTCACCGACATAACTTTTGATTGGATCAGTAACTTCTACATGCCTACCAGTAATTTGAATATTCATACATAAACCTCCAGTTTTTGAACACCGAACTCCTAAGTTATTTATACAAACTTATATAGAGCCCTTTTTATAATAACCACTAAAGTGATATAATTACATTATACTAGCTAAATATTATAAAGAAAAGAATGAACAACAATGTGAAACAAATTTTAACGTCACTAGGTCTAATCGCAGTCGCTGTGATATCTTTTATAATCTTTGCACCAATCTTTGTATTCTTGATAATTTTTTTAATGATCTCATCATTCATCTTACGTAGAAAAATAATGAAAGAAAATGCTGATTTCTTTAAAAAGAATAGTCGCAAAAAAGGTAGAATTATTGATCAAGATGAAAATTCGCCTAATGAATCTAACTCAAACGAAAAACTTAAGTAAAGAATGTATACAAAAGATACTATTGTTGCGATAGCAACTCCTCAAGGCAATGGAGGCATTGGCATTATTAGAATATCTGGTTCAGATGCTCTAGAAATATCAAAAAAACTTACTCATAAGCAGTTGAAACCACGCTATGCAACATTTTGTACCATTTACGATAATCAAGAAACTATTGATAATGGTATTGCAATATACTTCAATGCTCCTTTTTCATATACAGGTGAAGATGTTGTTGAGATTCAAGCTCATGGTAACCCTTTTGTACTTAATTTAATCATAAAGGCAGCTTTAAATTGTGGTGCTCGCATGGCTAAGGCCGGAGAATTTACAGAAAGAGCATTTCTAAATAACAAACTTGATTTAGCACAGGCTGAAGCTGTAGCAGATATTATAAATGCATCATCTGAGATTGCTGCTAAATCTGCAGCTAAATCTTTACAAGGTGACTTTTCTAAAGAGATAAATAATCTTCTAGAGAGACTAATTTACTTAAGAATGTATGTTGAAGCTTCTATAGACTTCCCTGAAGAAGAAATAAACTTTTTAGAAGATAAAAAAATACATACTAGTTTAGAGCAAATATATAAGACTATTTTAGACGTTAGAAACAGCTGTAAACAAGGTGTTATCTTATCTGAAGGAATAACTCTAATACTAGTTGGTAAGCCCAATGCTGGTAAATCAAGCCTTTTAAATGCTTTAGCAGGTAAAGAATCTGCGATTGTAACATCAATTGCAGGTACGACTAGAGATATTGTTAAAGAGCATATTCAAATCAATGGCGTGCCAATGCATATAATTGATACAGCTGGTTTACGCAGTAGTGATGATATTATTGAAAGCGAGGGTATTAAAAGAGCTATTGCTAAGATTCAAGAAGCAGATCAAGTGCTTTTTGTAACTGATGACTACACAAATAGTAATGTTAAATTTAGTGATATTAAAGAAATAATACCTGAATTTTATAATCAAATACCTAAAGATATTGATATTACATATGTTCATAACAAAATAGACTTACTTAAAAATACTCCTGAAAATCAAGATAATCACATATACATATCTGCAGGAAATAATATTGGTATTGATAAACTAAAAGATCATATACTAAAAAAAGTAGGCTATACCAATCAAAATGAAAGCATCTATACAGCTCGAGAGAGACATGTAACCGCTATAAATAAAGCTTTTGAACATATAACTCTAGCAAAAGAACAATTAAATCTTGGTAATGGTGAACTACTTGCAGAAGAGCTTTTGATAGTTCAAGAATATCTAAATACTATTACTGGAGAGTTTAGTTCAGATGATTTATTAGGAGAAATATTCTCAAGCTTTTGTATCGGAAAATGATTTATCGATAACTATGTCTAACAGAAGAAATTCTATCTTCCATATCCTTTCTCTGAGCACATATAGAACTAATATTTTGTTCAGGTAAAAAGCTTATCTCTTCATATCTATCACGATTGTATGTTGTCCCTCTTGTACTAGCATAGCAAAATGGTGTTATGAAAACTAATGTAACTAATAATAACTGTTTCATGTAATATTTCCTTGATGATCTTTAATATTTATCTATACGTATTTTCTCACCGAACAACCTTTAAGAAAAATCTATATTCTTTATGTATTTTATTAGTTTTACTTATATCAAATCAGTAAACCTGCTTAGATAAAAATAATTTCTCTTAATTAGAGATAATTATTTTGTAAACATTTTGTTAGAATATATTAGTTTTAAACCTATCATAATAAAATATGCTATCTTTAATTGGTAACACCCCTATTATTAAGCTTAGAAATTTAGATACTAAACATAATATTTTTGCAAAATGTGAATGGCTAAATCCTACAGGCAGTATTAAAGATAGAGTTGCAAAATATATATTGGAAAAACTTATTGAACACAATGAAATACAACCAAAACAAGCTATAGTCGAAGCAAGCTCTGGTAATATGGGAACTTCATTAGCAGCTATTGGAAAACTATATAATCATCCTGTACATATAACTTGCCCTGAAAAAACAGGCTCAATGAAAAGAGCTATGATAGAAAGCTTCGGAGCAAACCTATCTATATGCAAAAATACCTCAGACCATCAAGATCCAGAGTTCTATGTAAATAAAGCAAAAATGATAGCTAATGAAACAAATGGTATTTTAATAAATCAATACGATAATAAGCTAAACACACAGTGTCACTATGAAACTACAGGTCAAGAGATTGTTGATTACTTTTTAGAGCAAAACGTAGATATTGATTATTTCATAACTGTTGGGGGCTCTGGAGGAACTATTACAGGCTGTGCAAGAAAAATAAAAGAAACATATCCAAAAACTAAAGTTATTATGCCTGACCCTAAAGGGTCTGTTTATTATGATATTTTTTATAATGGCAAACCTAACCTTCAAAATATCTATAGCTATAAAGTTGAAGGTCCTGGTAATCCAGTTTTTTGTAAATCCATGAATTTAAAGTATATTGATGAAATTATCCAATTTACAGATGAACAAGCAATAAATGGCTGTTTAGAACTAGCTAATGAGCAAGGAATATATGCCGGTCACAGTAGTGGAGCTAACTATTTTATTGCTAAAAATTTATTAAATTTGATCCCTCAAGACAATTCATATAATATTCTTATAATGATTTTAGATAGTGGTATGAAATATACTTTTCATTAATTAAAAAACCTCTAGAATATATATAAAACAATTTGATTAACTTATGTTATCATTACATATGAAATTTATTATAGGAGAATAATCTATGCCTGGTATATTGATAAGCCTAATTTTATTACTAATTTCTGTAATAACAGCTTGGTTTAATCGTCGTGGAGGAGTAGTAATTTTTACCATATTTTTAATTGTTGCAAGTTTAGTATTTTTACATCATGCAACTGAACAATTATCAATATATTTATAGGAGTTTATCATGACAAGATCCGCTGTAGAAGATTACATGAAAATTTTAAGTGTCCTAGAAGTTGTAGTCATAACTGCAATTATAGCAATAGAATTCTATTTCCAATTTAGCGTACATAACATGCCAAGGCCTATTTCTCTTATATTATTGCAGAGACTAGGTTTACTTGCTATGGGATTTGGTTTTTTACTTAATACTCACTTTCATATTCGCCCAAGTCATTATGCATTGTCATTATTGGCATCTGTCTTTACACTACTTGTTTCTTTGAAGATAATAAGCATTCACATGCTCGACCCTATTGGCATTGGGCCAAAACTTTTTGGAATGCATATGTATAGCTGGGTATTCATAATATCAATTATTTATATAATATATATCGCTATAGTTATGTCATTTTCTGGCCAATATGATCTACATCAAAGAACGTCTTCAGAAATATCTGAGTCTAGCAATAAAATTATACGCATCATTACACATATTGTTTTTGCAGTATTTATTTTATTAACAATAATAAGTATAGGTATAACTTATTATGAGTGTAATGGTGGTAGTTGTGTAGCACATATTGATCAAGCAACACAGGCAGCTCCAATATTACAATAATCATCAATATTCTTCCTCAGTTTTTAATATAATTCCTATCAATAAATTAATCCTCATATATTAAATAGACTCATTAATTGCTATGATTAAAGTGTGTAACACTTCATTAGGAGAAAATCATGCCAGGTATATTAATAAGTTTTTTCTTACTTTTAATCTCAATGATAACTGCTTTTTTCAATCGTCGTTATGGAGTAATTATTTTTAGCATATTTCTTATTATTGCAAGTCTTGTTTTTTTGCATCATGCAACTAACCAATTATCAATATATTTATAAGGAGGCATGATATGAAAAATTTAACATCAAAAGACTTAGTTAAAGCTATAAGTGCTATTGAAGCTATAGGTATCGCTGTAATTATAATAGCAGCTTTTTTCTTTCAATTTGTAATGGGAGAACTACCATGCCCATTGTGTCTTTTACAGAGATTAGGATTACTAGCAATAGGTTTTGGATTTTTACTTAATATGCGTTTCCATGTACGCCCTAGCCATTATGCTTTATCGTTATTATCAGCTGTTTTCACTGCTTTTGTATCACTTAGACAAATTGCTTTACATATTTCAGACCCTGTTGGTTTTGGTCCTAAGATCTTAGGTATGCATATGTATAGCTGGGTATTTGTAGTATCTATGGTGGCAATTATTTATATAGCAATAGTTATGTCTTATCCAAAGCAATACGAGATCCGTCAGGAGCCTCAAGAAATATCAGAAGCGAAAAATAAAAAGATTCGCTTATTTGCAAATATCGTTTTTTTAATTTTTATACTAGTTGTTTTTGCAAATTTTATATCAACATTTTTTGAATGTGGTTTAACCCAGTGTCCTGATAATCCTGTAAAATATCTCTTAGCATAATATAATAATAACTATCTCCTATCAGATTTATATTTTGGGGTATTTTCGCTAATTATATCCATAGCCTGTTCACAGTCTTGAAGTCTTAATCCTTCCATTCGACAGGTATTATTAGGGATCCCTCGCATTAATTCTCATTGCTTTACTAATATCATATATAAAGACCTTAACCAAAGAGTTTCTATATAATATTTGATCTAAGATTAATACCATCTATATTACGATATAAAATATATCTACGATTAAGATATAAAAAGCCATATTAAGAATAAAGCGTTGATTTGTTATTATATAACTATAACCATTAATAACTTATCTAATAAAAAGTCAAGCTACTGTAAAATATATAACTAATAATATTAGTTTTATTTAATTTTGAAAAAAATATTACAGCAATAGCTATAATTAAAAATAGAAACTTCTTTAGCTATAAAGTTACGAATTTTAAAGTAGTTATGAAGTTAATAAATTTATAAAGTATTAGAAACGAAAAAGCCCCAGATTTCTCTGAGGCTTTTGGTATTGCTTATCACGATAAGTCTTTTATTTGTAATAAGATGGCGACTACCTACTTTCACCTGGGCAAATGCCAGACTATCATCGGCGTGTTGTAGTTTCACTTCTGAGTTCGGAATGGGATCAGGTGGTTCCTACAAGCTATCATCGCCAAAACTGTGTTTTGGGTTATATATCTTTTTATAAAGATATTTAACAATTCAGCATAGAAATAGACTTAAGTCTCTCGGATCATTAGTACTGGTAAGCTTCATACATTGCTGTACTTCCACACCCAGCCTATCAACGTCGTAGTCTCCAACGTTCCTTACTAGCATAGCTAGAGAGATCTAATCTTGAAGGAGGCTTCACGCTTAGATGCTTTCAGCGTTTATCCCGTCCGAACGTAGCTACCCGGCAATGCTTCTGGCGAAACAACCGGAACACCAGTGGTTCGTTCACTCCGGTCCTCTCGTACTAGGAGCAACTCTTCTCAAATCTCTAACGCCCACGGCAGATAGGGACCGAACTGTCTCACGACGTTCTGAACCCAGCTCGCGTACCACTTTAAATGGCGAACAGCCATACCCTTGGGACCTGCTTCAGCCCCAGGATGTGATGAGCCGACATCGAGGTGCCAAACTCCTCCGTCGATATGAACTCTTGGGAGGAATCAGCCTGTTATCCCCGGAGTACCTTTTATCCGTTGAGCGATGGCCCTTCCATACGGGACCACCGGATCACTAAGACCTACTTTCGTACCTGCTCGAGCCGTCACTCTCGCAGTCAAGCGCACTTTTGCCTTTATACTCTAGGTATGATTTCCGACCATACCGAGTGCACCTTCGTACTCCTCCGTTACTCTTTGGGAGGAGACCGCCCCAGTCAAACTACCCACCATACACTGTCCTCGAATCTCTCCTGAGTTAGAACTCTAAATATTCAAGGGTGGTATTTCAAGGACGACTCCACAATCACTAGCGTGACTGCTTCAAAGTCTCCCACCTATCCTACACATAAATATTCAAAGTCCAGTGCAAAGCTGTAGTAAAGGTTCACGGGGTCTTTCCGTCTAACCGCGGGTACACTGCATCTTCACAGCGATTTCAATTTCACTGAGTCTCTGGTGGAGACAGTGTGGCCGTCGTTACGCCATTCGTGCAGGTCGGAACTTACCCGACAAGGAATTTCGCTACCTTAGGACCGTTATAGTTACGGCCGCCGTTTACTGGGGCTTCGATCCAGAGCTTCGCTTGCGCTAACCCCTTCAATTAACCTTCCAGCACCGGGCAGGCGTCACACCCTATACTTCATCTTACGATTTAGCAGAGTGCTGTGTTTTTGATAAACAGTCGCAGCCACCTGGTATCTGCAACCCCCAACAGCTCAAAGAGCAAGTCTTATCACCATCAAGGGCACACCTTCTTCCAAAGTTACGGTGTCATTTTGCCTAGTTCCTTCACCAGAGTTATCTCATAGCCTTAGTATTCTCTACTTACCCACCAGTGTCGGTTTAGAGTACGGTCGCTTATACAATATACTTAGAAGCTTTTCCTGGAAGCTTGGTATCAATAGCTTCGTCAAACAAGTTTGACTTCGTCTCGTATCTCAGATCAACAAGATGCCGGATTTGCCTAACATCTCTACCTACATACTTTCACCTGGACAACCATCCGCCAGGCCTACCTAACCTTCTCCGTCCCTCCTTCGTTCATATAAGCGGCACAGGAATATTAACCTGTTTCCCATCGACTTCACTCTTCAGCTACGCCTTAGGGGCCGGCTTACCCTACGTTGATTAACATTGCGTAGGAAACCTTGGGTTTTCGGCCAATAAGAATCTCACTTATTTTACGTTACTCATGTCAGCATTCGCACTTCTGATACCTCCAGCAAACTTCTCAATTCACCTTCATCGGCTTACAGAACGCTCCCCTACCAATATATACTATATATTCCGCAACTTCGGTGCATAGCTTAGCCCCGTTAAATCTTACGTGCAGGCCGACTCGACCAGTGAGCTATTACGCTTTCTTTAAAGGGTGGCTGCTTCTAAGCCAACCTCCTGGCTGTCTGGGCCTTCCCACTTCGTTTCCCACTTAGCTATGACTTGGGGACCTTAGTTGGCGGTCTGGGCTGTTTCCCTTTCCACTACGGACCTTAGCACCCGCAGTGTGTCTCCCGTGATTGAACTTCATCGTATTCTGAGTTTGCATCGAGTCAGTAAGGTCGTAAAACCCCCATCGTCGAAACAGTGCTTTACCCCAATGAGTTATACACGAGGCACTACCTAAATAGTTTTCGGGGAGAACCAGCTATCTCCGTGCTTGATTAGCCTTTCACTCCGATCCACAGCTCATCCCATAATTTTGCAACATTATTGGGTTCGGTCCTCCAGTTAGTATTACCTAACCTTCAACCTGGCCATGGATAGATCGCGCCGGTTTCGGGTCTACTCCTAGCGACTAGTCGCCCTATTAAAACTCGCTTTCGCTACGGATCCCTTATTCAGTTATCCTCGCCACTAAAAGTAACTCGCTGACCCATTATACAAAAGGTACGCAGTCACATTACTAAATAATGCTCCTACTGCTTGTATGCAAGCGGTTTCAGATTCTATTTCACTCCCTTTATAAGGGTTCTTTTCACCTTTCCCTCACGGTACTAGTTCACTATCGGTCATTCAGGAGTATTTAGCCTTGGAGGATGGTCCCCCCATATTCAGACAAGGTTCCACGTGCCCCGTCCTACTTGTTCGTATGCTTAGTTCCACTGTGATTATTTCGTATACGGGACTATCACCCTCTATCGTCAAGCTTCCCAACTTGTTCTACTATAATTACAGCTAAATCATACCAGGCTCTTCCCACTTCGCTCGCCGCTACTATGGGAATCTCAATTGATTTCTCTTCCTAAGGGTACTTAGATGTTTCAGTTCCCCTCGTTCGCTCTACACTCTATGTCGAGTGAGTACCTAACTTGTGTTAGGTGGGTTCCCCCATTCGGAAATCTCCGGATCAAAGATTATTTACCATCTCCCCGAAGCTTATCGCAGATTATCACGTCCTTCATCGCCTCTGAATGCCAAGGCATCCACCGCTTGCACTTATTTTCTTAAGTCTATTTCTATACTAAATTGTTAAATATCTCTATCATCATGCAAATAAAATAGTGGTGGAGCCAAGCGGGATCGAACCGCTGACCCCCTGCGTGCAAAGCAGGTGCTCTCCCAGCTGAGCTATGGCCCCAACTAAACCTAATATACTGGTGGGTCTGAGTAGACTCGAACTACCGACCTCACCCTTATCAGGGGTGCGCTCTAACCAACTGAGCTACAGACCCGTATCTTATTTACACTAAAATATATTATCTACAAACACTAAGCTAAATCATTTAAACATGTAATTAGAGCTTATTCTTTTTTTCGTATTTCCGTTAAGGAGGTGATCCAGCCGCAGGTTCCCCTACGGCTACCTTGTTACGACTTCACCCCAGTCATGAATCACTCCGTGGTAAACGCCCATTCGTTAAGCTATCTACTTCTGGAGCAACCCACTCCCATGGTGTGACGGGCGGTGTGTACAAGACCCGGGAACGTATTCACCGCAGTATTCTGACCTGCGATTACTAGCGATTCCGACTTCATGCAGTCGAGTTGCAGACTGCAATCCGGACTAAGAGTACCTTTCTGAGTTTCGCTCCAGCTCGCACCTTCGCAGCCCTCTGTAATACCCATTGTAGCACGTGTGTAGCCCTGGTCGTAAGGGCCATGATGACTTGACGTCGTCCCCACCTTCCTCCGCCTTGTCAGCGGCAGTCTCAATAGAGTACCCAACTTAATGATGGTAACTATCAATAGGGGTTGCGCTCGTTGCGGGACTTAACCCAACATTTCACAACACGAGCTGACGACAGCCGTGCAGCACCTGTCACTGCGTTCCCGAAGGCACCAATCTATCTCTAGAAAGTTCGCAGGATGTCAAGACCAGGTAAGGTTCTTCGCGTTGCATCGAATTAAACCACATGCTCCACCGCTTGTGCGGGTCCCCGTCAATTCCTTTGAGTTTTAGCCTTGCGGCCGTAGTCCCCAGGCGGAGTACTTAACGCGTTAGCTACGCCACTAGAGCCTTTACACCGACTCCAACAGCTAGTACTCATCGTTTACAGCGTGGACTACCAGGGTATCTAATCCTGTTTGATCCCCACGCTTTCGTCCCTCAGTGTCAGTATTAGTCCAGAATGTTGCCTTCGCCATTGGTGTTCCTTCTGATCTCTACGCATTTCACCGCTACACCAGAAATTCCCCATTCCTCTACTATACTCTAGTTTGCCAGTATCAAATGCAGTTCCAAGGTTGAGCCCTGGGCTTTCACATCTGACTTAACAAACCACCTACAGACCCTTTACGCCCAGTAATTCCGATTAACGCTCGGACCCCCCGTATTACCGCGGCTGCTGGCACGGAGTTAGCCGGTCCTTATTCTTTGGGTAACGTCCTTCTCATGAGCTATTAACTCATAAGCTTTCCTCCCCAACTAAAGTGCTTTACAACCCTAGAGCCTTCTTCACACACATGGCATTGCTGGATCAGGCTTTCGCCCATTGTCCAATATTCCCCACTGCTGCCTCCCGTAGGAGTTTGGGCCGTGTCTCAGTCCCAATGTGGCTGATCATCCTCTCAAATCAGCTATAGATCGTAGCCTTGGTAGGCCCTTACCCCACCAACAAGCTAATCTAACGCAGGCTCATCCATCTGCGGCAGCACAAAGGCCACCTTTAATCCGCAGATATTATGCGGTATTAACAGTCGTTTCCAACTGGTATCCCCCACAGATGGGCAGATTCCTACGCGTTACTCACCCGTCCGCCACTCGACGCCTACTAGCAAGCTAGTATCGTTTCCGTTCGACTTGCATGTGTTAAGCATGCCACCAGCGTTCAATCTGAGCCAGGATCAAACTCTTCAGTTTAATTCTCAAATTCTGACTCTAACTACTGATACTCAAATTCTTTAACAAAGTGTTTGTATATAATATATCTATTAAATATCTTAAAAGCCTTAGCTTCCTACCGTTGACATCACTCGTCAGCCGGTGAAGACATATAATACGCATCACTCCTCATAATTGCAAGTACTTTCTTAAAAAAAATCAAAGTTTTTTAGATTTTCCTATTTTTACCTATATTTAGACATATCTGAATACCTAAATGACCATATAAATAGAAGATTCTTATAAAAAACCAAGAAAATTAGATTCTGTTTAAAGTATCTATACTCATCATTTATTTTGTAGAAAATTATAATTAAACTTAATAGCCTGTAACTATTTGGAAGATAAGATAGATTTGAGAATAGACTTAAAGAAAGATTCAAAATAATTTTTTAGATTAAATTTAGAGTTTATTTTTTATAGCTTTTCCCATACGCCGCCATCTTTTGGATTATCACCACTAGTCCACCACTTAGCTTTATATGTGTTTCCATCTAGAGTTACTGTTTGACCTCCAGTGTACTCTTCATCTGCATTCCAGTCTGATCCAGCGACATAAGGACTATCCCAAGGCCCACCATTAGATGGCTTATCACCCTGCGTCCACCATTTAGCTGTATATGTTTGACCATTATATGTTACTTCATCACCTGTAGTGTATACCTCATTGGAGTCCCAAGTTCCTGAAGCTGTAGTATCATCTCCACCTTGATTTTGATCATCTCCACCTTGATTTTGATCATCTCCACCTTGGTTTTGATCATCTCCACCTTGGTTTTGGTCATCAGTTTGACCTTCAACTACTCTCCACACACCCCATTTTCCAGATTGTGTAGGGTTTTCACCTTTAGTCCACCATTGAGCCTCGTATGTTACTCCATCAACCTCTACTTTCTCACCTTTAGTATAAGCCTTATTCGAATCCCAGTTTCCTGTAGCTACATCTCCACCTTGATTTTGATCATCTCCACCTTGATTTTGATCATCTCCACCTTGGTTCTGGTCATCTCCACCTTGGTTTTGATCATCTCCACCTTGGTTTTGATCATCTCCACCTTGATTTTGATCATCTCCACCTTGATTTTGATCATCTCCACCTTGGTTTTGATCATCTGCTCCAGCTGTTATAAATGATATGCTATCTTCTCTAGACTCACCTGATGCATTAGCAACAACTTCAACACTATAGTTAGTTGCTTTATCTAAATTAGTTAATACATAACTTTGTGATGTAATATTTTGAGCAACTACATTTCCATTTAACTTGATTGTATATGTAATATTTCCATCAAGTTCTGGCTTATTCCAAGATATTGTTGCAGATGTCTCTGTTACGCTATCTACAGATACATAAACACTATCTGATTCATAAACTTTAGCTACAGCATTTATTAATGATTTACTATCATCTACAGAGTCACCATCTGCTTGCCAGAACATTGTTCCGCCAAGCCCTCTGCCCATAGCATATTCTGTTTTCTGTGTTACAGACCAAACATCATCATAAGTTATAAATGACTTAGTAGATGGACTATATGCCCATGGCTGCATCGCCACTTTACCATATTTATCAAAAATGCTTACATTTGATTTCTCATCATAAAACTGTAAATCTGATAATCCACTTACAGGTTTTGATGTTCCACATCCAGTTACTGGATTATTAACTGGGTTAACTAAACATTTATAGTCAAATACACCTTTCTCATAATCACCAAGACCAGGGCCTGTGATTGTTTGGAATAAACCTCCATCCTTAGCACTATCAACAGCCATTGATCTTGCATATAAAGGTAAACCAACTATTAATTTCTTAGCTGGAACTCCTGCTTTAATATATGCATCAATAGAATCTTGGATTGACCATCCGCCATCTAAACCTATAGATTTACTTAATGTAACATTACTACCAGAGCTATCAGTAACGTTATCTTGTACATCACTTGATACATCTCCTGCACTATAATTACTATTACTAACTCCAGATACATCTGGGAACTTCGCAGATGCTTGGAAGTATGCAGGGAATCCAGTACCCCATGCACCTTGATAGTCATAGTTCATAACATTAATTTCATCCATTAGCTCACCAGTCTGTTTCCAGAAGTCTGATACACTATTTGGATTACTTGGATTTTCCATAGCCTCAATACGGCTTCTTGCTCCATTAACAGCTATTGCAAGATAATACTTCTTACCATCTTCTTTACCAGCTTTATCTAACTCAGCACGAAGTACTTTAAAGAGTGCTAACATCTTCTTAGCTGGTGCTACATCATTACCATAATCAGACCACCATTCCCAATCTATATCTATACCATTAAAGCCAAGTTTACGCATAAGCTCTACAGACTGCTTAGCAAAGTTTTCCATACTTTGCTGGTTTGAAGCTAACTTCTCAAACATCGGTGCTGTTGTAACACCATTATTTGTCCAACCACCAAATGATAAGAATGATTTTAGATATGGGTATTTCTTAGCTGCTCTAGCTGCTGCTGAAAGTCCCCAAGAATCTGCTGAAGCATCAAGTGTTTTTATATTACCTGTACTTCCATCAAAACCTATAAATGCATAGATTAATGTATTTAACTTATTATATTTAAAGTCATATGGATTATATTTACGTCCCCATACTGCCCATTGTGCATAATATGCCGCATTTGTATAGCCAGGAGCTGGATCTTTACATACATTGCCAGCACATGGTCTTTCAATCTCAAGATCCTTACCGTCAACTTTAAGATCACTAACTATTGGAACTACAACACCAGGTAATACAGCAGCATTCCCAGAATCTGTTCCCATAATGTCACAAGATTGTGTTAAATCAAATGATCCATCACTATCTTTTAATGTCATCTTCGTTACGTAATCACCTTTGCTATTTTCTGTGCTAACAAAGTTAACTAAATCAGCTCTAGTCCCAAAACAGTTACCCCAGCCAGTTTTTGGCTTAAAGTTACTTGTAAACTCAATCGTCTTCGCTGATGATACATTATTAACCTTTAAAACTATTTTATTATTATAATCTTTAAATGGCGCCTTAAAATCATATGTCTCAACATTATTACTCGTAGCTGCTTCTGCCATGCCAAATGAACCTAAGCCCATCAGTATATATGATATCGCAGTTGCTAACTTCTTCTTACCGCTCATGTTATTCTCCTTTTTAAGTATTTAGAAATTTATTCTATTAAGCTCATTATCAATTCTATAAAGGTAAAAATAAAAAATACAACAAAAAGTTTAATAATCCATCATTATTAGCATTGCTTTTAGGAAACATTAATTTTTTATTATGATTTACAAAAAAATAATATAATTTCACTATTTTTAGCACAAAAAGGCTCTTTTGATTAATAAGACATATTCCTTAATTTTTTAGAGCTTAAAATTCAGTAATAATCGAAAAATTTAATAAGATCTTTTGTGTTAGTGTAATTTTTAAACATTCTAGCATTTAAAAAATTCCAAATCTGAATATTCTTATATATATTAGAGTGAGGGTATTTAAGAAACAATTAAGGATTTAATTATGAATAAAGATTTCTACAACAATATCAACAATAAAATTCAAGAAATAAAAGATGCTGGCACTTATAAAAGTGAGAGAATAATTTCAACTCCTCAAGAACCAGTCATAGATTTAGAAAATGGTGAAACTCTTATTAACTTTTGTGCAAATAACTATCTTGGTTTTGCCAATAATCCTGAAATTGTTGCTTATGCTAAAGAGCATATTGAAGAATGTGGCTATGGAATGGCTTCTGTAAGATTTATCTGTGGCACAAATAGTGTTCACAAGCAACTTGAGAAAGAACTTAGTGATTTCTTTGAGTTTGAAGATACTATTTTATACCCGTCTTGCTTTGATGCAAATGCTGGTCTTTTTGAAACTTTACTTACAAAAGAAGATGCTATTATTAGTGATTCTCTTAACCATGCAAGTATTATTGATGGTGTTAGATTGTGTAAAGCTATGAGATTTAGATACAACAACAATGATATGCAAGACTTAGAAGAAAAACTAATCGAAGCTGATAAAGCTGGAGCAAGATTTAAAATGATTGCTACTGATGGAGTTTTCTCTATGGATGGTATTATAGCTAACCTTGAAGCTGTTTGTGATTTAGCTGATAAATATAATGCTATTGTAATGGTTGATGATTCGCATGCATCTGGTTTTGTTGGTAAAAATGGTAAAGGCTCTATAGAACACTGCAATGTAATGGGTCGCGTAGATATCCTGACTGGAACACTAGGAAAAGGTTTAGGTGGAGCATCTGGTGGCTATATATGTGCTAAAAAAGAAATTGTTGATCTGTTAAAGAACTTATCTAGACCATATTTGTTTTCAAATTCACTAGCTCCAATAATTGCTAAAACATCTTTAAAAGCATTAGAAATAACTAAAGGCTCTAATGAGCTAAGAGATCAACTACAAGCTAACCAACAACGATTCAGATCTAAAATGACAGCTGCTGGATTTGATCTAATACCAGGTGAACACCCTATCATCCCTGTAATGATCTATGATGAGAAAAAAGCAGCTGAGTTTGCCGACAAACTTCTAGACTATGGTATATACGTAATCGCATTTTCGTACCCTGTTGTTCCTAAAGGTAAGGCTCGTATTAGAACACAGATGTCTGCAGCACATACATTTGAACAGATTGATAAAGCCGTCGAAGCTTTCACCAAAGCTGGCAAAGATCTAGGCATAATCTAATAGAGTAATAGAATTATTATTTCTTCTACTTAATTTCATTTTCAAGGAATTAAACTATGAAAGCATTAGCTAAATTAAAAAGAGAACCTGGTATATGGATGATAAATGACGCCCCAATACCAAAGTACGGATACAATGATGTATTAATTAAAATAAAAAAAACAGCTATCTGTGGCACAGACCTTCATATATACAACTGGGATAAATGGTCACAAGAAACAATTCCTGTACCAATGATCACAGGCCATGAGTTTGTTGGCGAAGTTGTAGCTAAAGGTGAGAGTGTAACAGGACTTAATATTGGAGATAGAGTTTCCGGTGAAGGTCATCTTGTTTGTGGTCATTGTCGTAACTGTAACGCAGGTAAACGCCATCTTTGCCGAGAGACTATGGGGATTGGTGTCAATGTACAAGGAGCATTTGCTGAATTTTTAGCAATGCCCGCATCAAATGTATTTAAACTTCCTAATGCGATTACAGATGAGATTGCTAGTATATTTGACCCTCTTGGTAATGCAGTTCATACAGCTCTTTCATTTAACTTAACTGGTGAAGATATACTTATAACAGGGGCTGGTCCAATAGGATTGATGGCTATAAAAATAGCTAGATTCTGTGGTGCCCGTAGAATAGTCATTACTGATGTAAATGAGTATCGCTTAAAAAAAGCTCAAGAGTTTGGTGCAACTGTAGCACTAAATGTTGCTCCATATAAAACTCAAGAAGAACTAACTACACAGATGCAAAAAGTAATGTCTGATATTGGCATGAGCGAAGGTTTTGATGTTGGTCTAGAAATGTCTGGAATTAATTCGGCTATATCAATGATGCTAGATGTTGTAAACCATGGAGCTAAACTCTCATTATTAGGAATTGCAGCAGGAAATGTGTCTATAGATTGGGGAACTATACTATTTAAAGGGCTAACTTTAAAAGGTATTTATGGCAGAGAAATGTTCGAGACTTGGTACTTAATGTCCAGCATGATTCAGTCAGGTATGGACATAAGTCCTATAATAACGCACATGCTACATATAGATGACTATCAAAAAGGATTTGAAATAATGAAAAGTGGTAAATGTGGCAAAGTAATACTCGACTGGAGTAGCTCGTGAAACAAATAAATCACTCAAATTCTAAAAAAATTGATCTTCAGTGGATTTTTACTTTATTTGGTACGGCTATTGGCGCCGGATTACTATATTTGCCTGTTCAGGCTGGAGATAGTGGTTTTTGGGCATTATTAACTGTAATGATATTTGCTCTACCTCTAACATACTATTCACATAAAAATATGGCAAATATTGTAATTAGTTCAGAGGATGGCGGTATTACAGATGTTTTTACTCATAATTTAGGCAAATTTTTTGGCTTAATATGTGTTATTCTTTATTTCTTTGCTATCTTCCTAAATATGCCAATGTATTCAATTGGCTTAAACAATGAACTAAGTAACTTTTTATTAAACTATCATCTTACACAGACAAATTTGTCGACAAATATTTGGTTTAGTTTCAGTATATTAATTACTCTACTAGCAATAGTTTCTCTAGGTATAAATATTATTTTAAAATTTATGCAATTCATTGTAGTTTTTCTAATAACATTAGTAGTAATATTATCAATTTATATTATACCTTACTGGAACTATAGCTTTATTACAGATAGTCATTTTGAACTAACTCAATATATTATTGGTATTTTAATGGTTTTACCAATATTAATATTATCTATGAATCACTCCCCTGTTGTTTCTAGCTTAGTTGTTTTTTATAAAAAATATGTAAAAGCTAGCGATAATGAAGAGAAAATAAAAATCTATAAAATACTTAAAATAAATGCTTTGATACTTTTTATTTTTGTATTACTTTTTGTAACATCGTGTCTACTTAGCACAACAGCTACAGACTTAGCTAGAGCTAATGATAATAATCTATCTATAGTAACCCTAATTCAAGAGCAACATCATAGCACTATACTTGATATTTTGGCTCCCATGATCGTTTTTACTGCTATTATAAGTTCATTTATAGGCTGCTATATAGGCTCAAAAGAAGCTTTGAAATATTTGTTTAAATATTTTTTTAGAAATGTTTGTAACAAAAAAATATCAGAGTCGATTATAAACAAAACATGTACTGGATTAATATTTATAGTTTTATGGATATGTACAATATGCAATTTCAAAATACTTAATATAATAGGTATTCTTGTGGCCCCAACAGTAGCATTTCTACTCTATATTTTACCTGTAATAATTATCTATAAAAATTTTAAATGTAAAGCTTATCGACGAGTTATTCTTGATTCGACTTTATTTATAATGGGATTAATAATTATATTTGGATATGTAATCGGATTGTTAATAAAATAATATTATTTATTTAGCTGCCAGTTAGCAAAATCTAAATCATCTTGAGTAGTTATCTTAATATTTTTTCTACTACCTTCAATAACTATTGGGTTAATACCATATAGTTCCAAAGCCGAAGCTTCATCAGTTATCTTATCTATAAGATTGTTTGAGTAACAAAAATCAAAAGATCTTTCTAATTGACCTAGTCTAGATAACTGAGGAGTCTGAGCTAACCAAATATTATTACGATCAAGAGTATTAACTATAATATTTTTAACGCCTACCTTCTTAACTGTCTCAAATGCTTTAACAGCCAATATACCTGCTTGAGAATGAGAAGTTTTTGTTTGTTCATACAGATCTACAATATTTTGAATATCAACACAAGGTCTAGCAGCATCATGGACAAACACCCAATCATCACTATTACCTTTAATAGATTTCAAACCGCTATAAACGCTTTCAAAGCGAGTTTCACCACCTACACAAGTTTTAATTTTAGGATGATTATAGTAAATAGACTGACTCCAGAATTTATCTTCAGAGCCTAAGGCTAAAAATATACGATCAAAAAAGGGACTATCAATAAACTTTTCTAAAGTGTTATCAAGAATAGTTTTATCATTAGATAACTTGCAGTATTGTTTAGGAATATCTAATTGCATCCTTGTGCCAACACCAGCAGCAGGAATAATCACATATTTATTTGACACTGTAAAAAACCTCTCCCTTCTTAATTAGGCCCATATTTTCACGCGCTAAACTTTGTAAAACTTCATTATTTTTACGTAGTGATACAACTTCTGAATATAGTTGGGCATTAGTTTGAGATTTTTGTTTGACCTCTTTTGATTGAGTAGCAACGGCTTTTTTTAGCTCATTATATTTAAAAATACCAGTATTACTAAACCAAAGATCATATTGTAATATAATAATTAACAATATGACAGCTGAAATAAAAAAGTAAAAAAAGAAGTTTGATTTTGTATTCATGAAATGACTATTATTCTTCTACCTGAACTACAACTTTTTCAGTTTCACTTTCTTCTACGATGATTTCTTGTGCATCATTAGAATCTTCTTCTGAACTAAATACAAAAGACTTAAGTCCTGGATAGATTGCATTTTCACCTAACTCTTCTTCTACTCTTAGTAATTGGTTATATTTAGCTATACGATCAGACCTTGAAAGTGAACCAGTTTTAATCTGACCTGAACAAGTTGCAACAGCTAAATCAGCAATAATAGTATCAGATGTCTCACCTGAACGATGTGAAACTACACATGTATATCCAGCTTGACCAGCCATAGCCATAGCTTCAAATGTCTCAGTTAATGAACCAATTTGGTTAAGCTTGATCAATATTGAGTTAGCAACACCCATCTCAATACCTTTAGCTAAAATACTAGGGTTTGTTACAAATAGATCATCACCAACTAACTGAACTTTTTTACCTAATTTTTCAGTCATTAGTTTCCAACCATCCCAATCTTCTTCAGCCATACCATCTTCAATAGATACGATCGGATATTTCTCAACCCATTTAGCAAAGTATTCAACCATCTCAGCTGAAGTTAAAGATTTCCCTTCTGATGCAAGTTCATACTTACCATCTTTATAGTACTCACTACTTGCAGGATCTAATGCTATAAATACATGCTTACCAGGCTCATAACCAGCTTCTTTAACAGCCTTTAAAATTGCTTCAATAGCAGCTTCATTTGATGGAAGATCAGGAGCATAGCCACCTTCATCACCAACACCAGCTACACTGTAACCATCTGCAATTAGAACTTTCTTAAGTGTATGGAATACTTCTGTACCACATCTAAGAGCTTCTGAGAAAGTCTCAAACCCAGCCGGCACAATCATAAACTCTTGCATATCAACATTATTATCAGCATGAGAACCACCATTGATAACATTCATCATTGGTACTGGCATTAGATACTCTTTAACATCCATTAAATAACGATAAAATGGCTTTCTTAGATGAGACGCTGCTGCTCTAGCTGTCGCTAATGAAACACCTAAGATTGCATTTGCACCTAAGTTCTTCTTGTTTTCTGAACCATCTAACTCAATCATAGTTTTATCAACTAATCTTTGATCTAATGCATCTAGACCTTTAACTGCCTGAGCAATTTTTGTATTTACATTTTCTACTGCTTTATAAACACTTTTACCAAGAAAAAGTTTCTTATTCCCATCTCTTAGTTCTAACGCTTCTCTAATACCTGTAGAAGCACCTGATGGCACAGCTGCTCTACCAAAAGCACCACTTTCTAAAACCACATCTACTTCAACAGTAGGATTACCACGTGAATCTAATATTTGTCTTGCAAAAACTTTACTTATTTGTGATGACATAACTATAAACTCCTTAAGATATGTTAAGTCTTTCTTGTATTTAAACAAACTTCTGTAATTATAAGCTAGCTGGGTATGCTTTGCAATTTGAATATAGATCTTTAAGGCTATTCTTCTTCTGATGATCTATCTGAAAGAATCTCTTGTGCTTCACTGAAGTTAAGACTCTCAGGAGTTGCAGCTGTAAATTGTACAGTATCTGTTGCTGATTTTCTTTTAGTCATTCTATAGACAGAATAAACACATAAGCTAGCACTTAGTAAAGCTGTTATTATAAAGAATCCAAATGGTCCAATGATAGACATCGTACTAGATATAATAACTGGACTAATTACAGATCCTAAACCATATGCAATTGTTAGAACACCTATTGCCCCTAATATTTCACCTTCATCAAGGAAATCACTAGCATGAGATATTGATAAAGGATATATTACAAAAGCACACCCTCCAAATATAAAAATTATTATAGAAAATACAAAATATGAAGTATGGAAAGCAAATATTAATGTCGAAGCTAATAAAATACCAATACCAGCTAATAAGATAACCTTTCTTCTATCTATAATATCTGATAGTTTACCCATAGGCACTTGTAAAAGCATCCCACCTAAAATAGTAGTCATCATTAAAACTGATACCATGTTAGCATCACAATCAACTCTAACTAAAAATATTGGCAAAATAGTATAAATTGATCCTAATAAAGATCCTCCTATAACACTTGCAACCATAGCCAAAGGAACTTTTTTCATAATTGCTATAGGAGAGCAAATCTCTTCTGAGTGTGGTACTGGAGCTACTGTTTTAGTAAATGCCATTAGCACGATAGCAATACTACATAATGAAGATATAAAACAATAAGCCAACAATCCTTGACTAAAGTGTATATTTATCATTAACTGTGATAATGCTTGTGAACCATAGTATATAAGAAGATATATTGAAAATACCAGCCCTCTATTTTTCTTCTCCGAAGATAAGATACACCAACTCTCTATAATGATAAATAAAGCAGCTAGTGAGAAACCACAAACAAATCTAAAAAATATCCAAATAGGAACCTCTTTGAAAATACCTACAGTCAAAGTACTTATAGCCATTAATGATGCAAACAATACAAATGCTCTAATATAACCGACTCTAACAATTGTAAACTGTGAAAAATAAGACCCTGCAGTCATACCAAAAAAGTAAGCCGCTGAGATTAAACCTATCATTAAATTAGAGCGTCCAAGACTATTTAACTCAATAGATGAATACGTTGTAAAAAATCCATTCCCAAACGATAAAACACACATTGCTACTATCGGTGTAAGAATCAAAAATAAAGTTTGTCTAACGGTCATGAGTTAACTCCCAGAAATCTAATCAATGAATAAGGCTGATTATATAGGAAGCTAGATACTAAGTTAAGGAGATATAGAAAGTTTAAGAATTTTTTTGTAATTTTTTCCAATTTATATAACCATATATAGCATTAAATAAATAAATTAACCACATAGCAAGAAAAGCTATACCATCACCAGATCCTGAAATATATTGCTGTAACCATATAATTGTTGAAAGAGTATTAATAATTATCCATAGCGTCCACTGTTCTAAATATGCTTTTACCATAAGTATGATAGCAACAACAGAAACAACACCTGTCAATGAATCTGCAAAAAGCCCAACTTGCTGATTAAATATACCTTTTAAGATAAAACTACCATATAAGATAGCTGAAATAATAATACCTACAGATAAATATATTCTCTGCTTATTAGTAAGACTTTTTGTCACAATATCATTGTTTTCATCCGTGCTTTGAGGTTTCGTCCAATTATATAAACCATAGAATTGCATTGGGAAAAAGAAAAATGCAAAAAGCAGGAACTGACCAAAGATACCTTGTTGATAGCAAACATAAGCATATGTTAAATTATTAATAAAAGCGAAAAAGTAATTAAGAGTTTTACCTTTCGCAATTAAAAAAAGATTTAGCATACCTGTAACTGTAGCAATAGTTGTCAAAACTAAATACTGATCAGTAGTTAATATACTTATTAGACCAAGTACTCCAACAGAGCATATAAGCCATGTAATCTCAAAAGAATTATAATCATCAAAAACTCTTTTAAAATCTATATTTTTAAATCCTTTAAGATAGCTAGATACTTGTGAGAAAAAATTATAAACAATCTGGTTAACCATTTTATATCCAAAATAAATGAACTAGTTAGCGACCAATTCCATAGCACCATATATGCCTGCTTGATCACCTAGTTTTGCTAATTTAAAATCACATTCAGCATAAATATCAGCAAATGAATTTCGCATAGCTGCTCTTTTTATTTGCGGAAGATACTTCTCTCCAACTGCTTCCATAACCCCTCCACCTAAGACTACCATAGATGGATTAATCATATTTAAAGCACTTCCTAAACCGACACCTAAATATTCCATAGCTTCTGATAAAATATCTAAAGCAATTTCATCATTATCATCTAGTGCTTTTTTGATATGACTACTTTTAAGTTTGCCATTATTTTCAGTAACTAACTCAATTAGTGTACTCTTAATTCTCTTTTTGGCTAAATTTTCTATTTTCTTTTCTATACCTACTTTACCAGCATAAGCCTCTAAACAGCCTTGAGAACCACAACCAGGGCAATATGAGCCACCTTGTTTAATTATAGTATGTCCAAGCTCTGCAGCTAAACCACTATTACCAGTATATAGTTTGCCATTTAACACTAAGCCTCCACCAATACCAGTACCTACAAATGCTCCAACAATATCATCACAGCCTACACCTGCGCCATATTTAGCTTCACCTAAGATACCAACATTAACATCATTATCTATCTCAGCAAGTACACCATATTCTTCTTCTAAAACATGCTTTAGATTAACTCCATCAATGTTAATATTAACACTTCTACGAATTACAGATGTTTTTTTATCTATTAGACCCGCAATTCCAATCCCAATACCTTCAAGCTTTTTATCTTTAGGAATTTCAGCTGTCAATTTATTGATAACTTTAAATAATTGACCTATTACAACTTCTGTTGCTTCTTTTGCTTTTGATTTAACTTTAGCTGTTGTTACTAACTTTCTATTTTTATCAAATAATCCAGCGGCCATATTTGAACCACCAATATCTACACCTATAAACATTACCAATTTCCTTCTAATCTATTAACTGCTATATCCATAGCTCCATATACACCTGAATTATCACCTAAGGTTGCAACCTTTAGCTGACAAGCATCTAACATTGTTTTAAAAGCATATTTTGAGCAAGACTGATAAATAGTCCCTAAATAATCCTCACCTATAGCCTCAATAACACCTCCACCAAAAAGAACTAATGATGGATTCATTAAATTTATATAATTAGCTACAGCTACACCTAAATTAGTCATTGCTGTATTTGCTATATCAATAGCAACAGGATCTTTAGCTTCTAACGATTTCTTAAGATGGGAACTTTTTAGCTTGCCGTTATTTTCTAGTACTGAATCAATAAGCATACTTTTAATACCCTTTTTATGCAGATTCTTGATTCTGTTTTCAATACCAACTTTACCAGCATATGTCTCAACACAACCTTGCGAACCACAGCTTTGACAATATGGACCTTGAGTATTTATAGTTACATGACCAACGGCTCCAGCACCACCTGTTTCGCCATATAAGAATTGATCATTTACAACAAGCCCACCGCCTATGCCAGTACCTACAAAAATACCTACAATATTTCTGTGACCTCTACCAACACCATACTTCCACTCACCAATGACACCAACATTAACATCATTTTCAAGAAATACAGGTACATCACCAAACTTTTGGCTCACTTCTTTAGCAATATTAATACCATTTAGATTTATATTAGCGCTAAATTTAAGTACTCCTTGCTTTGAATCAACAAATCCAGCTATGCCAATACCAATAGCTTTGATCTTATCTTTATTTGAATCATCTACGAGCTTATTAATTACCTTAAAAACTTGCCCTAAAACTATATCTGTATCACTTTTACCTTTTGATTTAACTTTGGCCGTAGTTAGTAAATTTTTATCTTGATCAAAAAGACCTGCAGATATATTAGTACCACCAATATCCAAACCTATATACATAAGCTTCTCCATTAAACTTTTTCAAAAACAGCTATAGACTCAACATGCATAGTATGTGGGAACATATCCATTACACCAGCACTTACTAATTTATAACCCTTTTGATTTACCAAGATGCCAGCATCTCTTGCCAAAGTGGCTGTACTACAAGATACATAAACGATTCTATCAACATTAAATTTCTCAATAGCTTGACAAACCTCCTGAGCTCCTGCTCTTGGAGGATCTAAAAGCATCTTATTGTATTCAAAATTATTAAACCACTCTTTATCCTCAAAACCCTCAAAAAGGTTTGCCGCATAAAACTTAGCATTTGAAATATTATTATTTTGTGCTGTTTCAATAGCCCTTTGAACCATTGTTGACTCACCTTCGACACCAATCACAGATTTTGCATATTTTGATATAGGTAAGCTAAAATTACCTAAACCACAAAATAGATCAATAATAGAGTCATCTTTTGATATATCTAAAAGATCTATAGCTTTTTTGATCATTTTTCGATTAATATCATTATTTACTTGAGTAAAATCATTTGGCTCAAAACCAATCTCTACTCCATCTATTGGCTCATAGCTTAGCTTAGTTGGCGCAATATCTCTATCTGGATAAAGCCTATAGATAGTATCAGGACCTTTTGATTGCAAATATATCCAATAATTATTTTCTTGCCCAAAATCTCTTAATTTAGCTAAATCTTCATTTGTGAATGGCTCTAAATGCCTAACAATAATTGCTGGACGATGATCATCTATAGCGATTTCTAATTGAGCAATCTGATTATATATCGACAAAGTTTCTATAAATTTAGCAATATCATTAATCTTTTCACCAACTAATGGATTAAGAACTATACACCTATCAATTTCAGCTAAAAATCTGCCATTACGTTCTCTGAAGCCAACAAGAACCTTACCTTTCTTATTAACATACCTAACTCCTAAACGTGCCTTATTACGATAACCTTCGGTATTATCTGTTAATAAAGGTTCAAGAATATTTTCAGGCTCCACTCCTTCACCAATATATTTAAGTTGGTTTAATAATGTTTCTTGCTTATGCTCAATTTGAGCACTATTAGACATATGTTGCAAATTACAGCCACCACATAATTCAAAAAAATCACATTTTGGTGTAATTCTATCTGGTGATTTTTTAACATACTCTACAACTTTAGCTTCATCAAACTTAGCTTTTGAAAAAGTATATTCAAATTTGACTAATTCACCTGGTAATGTAAAAGGTATAAAAGTTGTTTTACCATCTACTTTTGCTATACCTCTACCATCGTGACTTAGAGATACAATTTCAGCTTCAAAGATACCTTCTTTGAGCTTTCTTCTTCTGGCTCTTCCCATAAATAATTTAACTAAAATATATTAGGATAATTGTATTTAATTAAGTAGTTAAATACAACTTAAAGGAAATATTTATTTTATAATCATTTTCTTATCACCATAGGCTGATACATGAGGTGGTATAAATTTGTAAACTCCAGCTTTAGAATGTGAGAAAATCATATCAATAGTGCCATTATCTGCAAGGTTTGCTACTTTTTCAGGATATAGAACAAATTCAACCTCTCCTAAAGATGATGCTAGAACATCAATTTGACCTTCCTTCGGTTTTGTATCAAGCGGCTTTGTTGGGCCATATCCGCCACCAACATTCGCAAAGACATTATATTTAACATCATTACCATTAGATTTTTGTGGAACAAATATAAACATATTAGCTCCTTTCATTGTTGGAGCTCCGAAACCTGCTGCAAACCAGCCACTACCCTGGTTTTTCCAAGCCTTATTTTTATCAAGATTAACTTTCAAAGTAGCACAAATATAATCGTTATATTTAGCATATTTAAAATTCATATCTTTCATATTTATGTTTTTATATTTTAAATCGCTAGGGCAGATATTACTTTTTGGACTATCTGCATAAGCAAGTGTTGAAATAGATATAGATAAAAATAATGATGTTAATATTAATTTCTTCATAAAACTCTCTTTTTTACTGATGATCTAGATAAAATTCTAGCATGTTTAAAAAGATTTAGTTAGAAGATAAATAATTAACTAAGATAATTTATTAGAAACAAAAAAGGCGGTATAAAACCACCTTTCGTATCGTGGTGGGTGCAGAGGGGTTCGAACCCCCGACCCTCGCCTTGTAAGGGCGATGCTCTCCCAGCTGAGCTATGCACCCGATAGAGTCATATTATATAGAGCTTTCTAAGTAAGTCAATATATTTTTTAAATATCTCCGAAAAAACTAACCCTCTACTTCATTTCTAAGAATTTGCTCAGCTGTTATCTCTGATTCAGCAATTTCTCTTAATGCTACAACCGTAGCTTTTTCTTTTTTTTCATTCTCTATAGACTCTGAATAACCTTTTTTTAAAATATTATTCGCTCTCATAGAAGCTAAAACCACTAAGTCAAACCTTGTCTCTACTTTGTCTAAACAATCTTCAATCGTTACTCTAGCCATTTTTTACTCCATTTCTTTTTAATAATTGTCTTACTTTATTATATATTACATCAATAACAGTTTTATTTTGAGCCCCATCAGGAATTATAATATCAGCTTTTCTCTTCGATGGTTCAATAAATTTAATATGCATCGGTCTAACAGTTTCTAAATATTGATTAATAACACTATCAACACTTCGACCTCTTTCATTTTGATCACGCATCAATCTTCTAATAAAACATAAGTCAGATGGCGTGTCCATATAGACCTTAAAATCCATCATTTTCAGAAGTTTACGGTCATTAAAGAGCATAATACCTTCAATAATGATAACACTTACACCACCAGCGATTTTTTCAGCTTTAGATTCTACTCTAGAGTGAGTTGTATAATCATAATAAGGAATATGTATATCATTGCCTTGTATCAAGTTATCTAAATCTTTTCTTAATAGCTTATGATCAAAGGCATCTGGATGGTCATAGTTTATTTTACACGCTTCTTCGAAGCCAACCATTTCACCCCAGTTTTTATAGTAACGATCTTCTGAAATTACAGCTATTTTATTTAAATGTTTCGATTTTAACTTTTTAATAATAGCGTTTGAAAATAATGTCTTGCCTGAACCTGAACCGCCAACAATTCCTATTATAAAAACATCTTCTTTACCAGCCATGCTAAACCTTATAATTCTATTTTAGGTTGATTCTTCACTAAATTATCTAATTCCTGAAGCAAACTTAGAAATTCTTTTATCTTATACATCGGGAATGAATTTGGTCCATCACTTTTAGCTTCATCAGGCTTTGGATGAGTCTCCATAAATAATCCATCAATACCAACTGCCATAGCAGCTTTTGATAAAACTGGTACAAATTCTCTTTGTCCTCCCGAAGAAGTTCCTTGGCCACCTGGTAGTTGTACCGAATGAGTAGCATCAAAAACTACAGGACAACCAGTATCTTTCATGATCTCAAGAGAACGCATATCTGAAATCAGATTATTGTAACCAAAACTTGCACCTCTTTCACAAACCATAATTTGCTCATTACCTGTAGTTTTAGCTTTAGCTACTACATGTTGCATATCCCATGGAGCTAAAAACTGACCTTTTTTAATATTTACAGGTCTACCTTGTTTACAAACGTCTAAGATAAAATTTGTTTGACGACATAAAAAAGCAGGGGTCTGTAGAACATCTACGACCTCAGCTACTTCAGCAAATGGTGTATCTTCATGAACATCTGTAACAACAGGAACATTATAAGCTTTTTTGACTTTTGATAAGATCTCTAATCCTTTATCAACACCTAAGCCTCTGAAACTATTTATAGAAGAACGATTTGCTTTATCAAAAGATGATTTATAAACAAAATTAATTCCAAGATCTTCAGTTACTTCTTTAAGATAACCTGCTGTGTCCATTGCCATCTGCTCAGATTCAATCACACATGGTCCAGACATTAGGAAAAATGGCTTACCATTCCCTACTTCAAAATTAGCGATTTTCATACAAATCTCTTTTATTTGGAAATATTTAATTTAATTATACAGAAAAAGATGAGCCACAACCACAAGTAGTTTTCGCATTAGGGTTTCTAATTACAAAGTATGCGCCTTCAACATCATCTTTATAATCAACATCAGCACCAACTAAATATTGGAAGCTCATTGAATCAACAAGAAGACGTACGTCATTTTTTGTAATAACCATATCATCATCTTTTACTTCATTATCAAAAGCAAAAGCATATTGAAAACCAGAACAACCTCCGCCTGTGATATATACTCTAAGGCTAAGAGATTTATCGCCTTCCTCTTCAATAAGCTCTTTTACTTTTAAAGATGCTGCATCTGTAAAGTTTATTGGATCTACACTTTGAACTTCTTCGCTCATAAAAATTACCTCGCTACTATACCAACCTTAACTCTACCCATCTTATCAATAGCTTGAACTACAACTTCAAGACCCTGACCTTCAACTAAAGAGTTAGTTTTAATACCTGCTTGTTCAACATCTGCAAAAGGTAAATAACCATCTTGCTTTCCAAATAAGTTCACAAAAGCCCCAGAATCTAAAAGCTTAACAATCTTACCTTTATATACTTGACCTTCTTCAGCTTCAGCAACTATTTCTTCAACCATTGCAACAGCCATATCTAAAGAAGCCTTATCTTTAGCAAAGATTTTAACTTCCCCTGAATCATTAGTGTCTATTTGTGCACCAGTTTTTTCTACAATGCCTTTTACAACTGAGCCACCACGACCAACTACATCTTTAACTTTTGCTGGATTTACATTCATAACATGAATTTGCGGAGCAACATCAGAAACTGCTTCTTTATGCTCTTTTATCACTTCATTCATGATACCTAAGATATGTAATCTACCAACTCTTGCTTGCTCTAAAGCTTGCTCAAGAATTTCTCTAGAAATACCTTTTATCTTAATATCCATCTGTAAAGCTGTAACACCATATCTAGTACCAGCTACTTTAAAGTCCATATCACCAAGATGATCTTCATCACCTAATATATCTGACAATACTGCATATTTTGAGCCATCTTTGATAAGCCCCATAGCAATACCTGCTACTGGCTCAGCTATTGGCACACCTGCATCCATCATAGATAAAGATGAACCACAAACAGTTGCCATAGAACTTGAACCATTTGACTCTAAAATCTCAGAAACAATTCTTACAACATAAGGGTATGCGTCCTGGTTAGGAAAAACAGCTTGTGTCGCACGTTTAGCCAAGTTAGCGTGACCAATCTCACGACGCTTTGGTGCCATACCTACCATACCACACTCACCTACAGAATATGGAGGGAAGTTATAATGTAGCATATATCTAGATTTTTCCATACCATCTAAAGATTCGACTAATTGAGCATCTCTATCACTACCTAATGTAGTAACAACTAATGCCTGAGTTTCACCTCTAGTAAATAAAGCTGATCCATGCACACCTGGTAAAACCCCAACTTTAACATTAATAGGTCTTATAGTTTCTGTACATCTACCATCTATTCTAGGTTTACCTTCTAGGATATTTGCTCTCACAAGATCTTTTTCTATATCATGGAAAGCTTCAAGAATTTCTTTTTCACTATATTCCCCACTATCAACATCGCTAGAGAATATAAACTCTAAAACACTTTTTCTGATTTCATTAAGCTTGATATTTCTTTCTTGCTTAGATGCTATAGTGTAAGCATTTTTTATTTCACCAAAAAACTGTGATTTAATCTGTGATTTTAAAACTTTATTTATTTGATATACAGAATATTCCATACGTGGCTTAGATGCCACTTTAGCAAGCTTATTAATAGACGAAATGATAGTTTTTAAATGTTTATGAGCATATAAAATACCACCTAGCATAACTGATTCTGGCAAGCTGTTTGCTTCTGACTCAACCATTAAAATAGCATCATCAGTACCAGAAACAACTAAATCTAAAGCTGACTCTTTTAAGTCTTCTTTATTAGGGTTAAGTATATATTTACCATTTATATATCCAACTCTTACACCAGCTATAACATCATCATAAGGCGCACCAGTAATAGCTAAAGAAGCTGATGCTCCAATTAATGCTAATATATCTGGTGAAAATGAACCATCATAAGATACAACAGTAGCAACTATTTGAATCTCATTAAAAAAACCATCCGGGAAAGATGGCCTAATAGATCTATCTATCAACCTAGAAATAAGTATTTGCTCTTCTGAAGGCCTACCTTCTCTTCTTAAAAAACCGCCAGGTATTTTACCAGCAGCGTAAGTTTTCTCTAAGTAATGTACCGATAATGGGAAAAAATCTTGACCATCAGCTACAGTTTTTTTAACTACTGTAGTAACTAATACAACATTATTCCCACAACTTACCGTTACTGACCCATCTGCTTGACGAGCCATTCCACCTGTTTCAAGAACAATTTCTTTGTTTCCTAATTCAAAGACTTCTCTAAATATTTTCACAGTTTAACCTTATTTTTTGATTTTATATGATGTAAGAACAACTAAGATGAGATTTGATTATCTACGTAGATTTAATTTTTTGATTAGGCTACGGTATCTTTCTACATCTTTACCATGTAAATAATCTAATAATTTACGACGTTGGCTTACAAGTCTTAAAAGACCTCTTCTTGAGTGATTGTCTTTTTTATGAGTCGCAAAGTGACCTTGAAGATCATTAATTCTAGCAGTTAAAAGTGCAACTTGAACTTCTGGAGAACCAGTATCACCTTCTGACTGTTGATTTTCTTTAATAATATTTTGCTTATCTTGTGCTGTTAACATAACTTTTCTCCGTTTGTTTTTGATTATAATTAACTTTGGATAAACCGCACAAAGGAACAGTTTACCAACGCGTAATTATATACTATAAAGATCTAAAAAACAAAAGTTTTAGTTATTAAGATTATCAGGCTGAATACCTAAGATTTGTAAACTATTTAAAGCAACATCAGCAAATATTGGTGCAGCAACTGAACCACCGCCATAATGATCGCCTTTTGGATCTTTAATTGTCACAACAATTGCTAAATCAGGATGACTCGCTGGAACCATTCCAACAAAACTAGCTAAATATTTAGCCCCATAAGTTCCACCTTCTAGCATCCTGGCAGTACCTGTTTTACCTGCTACATGATACAAAGGAATTCTAGCTTTTGGACCAGTACCTCCCAATCCTTCAACAACAGACTCCATCATACTTATCATTTCTTTAGAGTCTTTTTTCGAAAGAACGGGCCTAGAGTTAATTTGCTCGCCTGGTTGTCTCTTTAAAATAGTTGGTTTAATATACTGACCATCATTTGCAATAGCAGATACTCCAGCAACTAGTTGTAAATCTGTAGCATTCATTCCATAACCAAAAGATAAAGTTGCTAACTGAAAGTCACCCCACTTATCTTTTACGGGAACATACCCCTCTCTTTCTCCAGGAAGTTTTATTCCTGTTTTATCACCAAAGCCAAAGTTTCTTAGAGAAGACTCTAATATAGTAGGATCTGTTAGGCTCAGAATCATCTTAGAAATACCAACGTTACTAGATTTCATCAAAATATATCTAAGATCTGCATCACCATAATCTCTCTCATCTCGGACAGTGTTTTTGCCTATACGATAAAATCCTGGGTGAGTGTCAATAATTGGTTCACTAGCACTTACATTATCACCATATGTAAGTGCTGTAGCTGCAGCAAAAGTTTTCATTACTGAACCTAATTCATATACGTCAGTTACAGCCCTATTTCTGCGTCTATCAGGATATGCATCTGCCATGCTATTAGGATTATATGAAGGGTAATTTACCATTGCTAATATTTCACCAGTGTGAACATTCTCAACAATCACTGAGCCTGCTTCTGAGTTAGTTCGAATCATGCCTTCTTTTAGATACTTATATGCAATATATTGAATTCTAGAATCAATACTTATCTGTAAGTTATGACCATTTTTTGGCTCAACATATTTATCTTCATTTTTAGATGCAACCCCACCATGAAGATCTTTCTTATACTCAAAGTAACCATCCTGGCCTGTTAGGAATTTATTAAATTCAAGCTCAAGTCCCTCTTGCCCCTTTCCATCAATATTGGTAAATCCAACAATCTGTGATGCCACCTCTGCTAAAGGATAGTAGCGCTTAAATTCACGTATAACATGAATACCTGTTATATCAAGATCTTTTACTTTTTGTGATAAATATGGTTGAACTTTTCGCTTAATATAAACAAAACCGCTACGCCCTTCTCTAGGCTTAACTTGTCTTTCAATCTTTTCTTTTGTTTTTTTAGACAAGTTTAAAATATTCATGACTTGCTCTAGCTGAGGACTATCAGCCTTTACATAAAATGGATCAACCCATATAGTATCAACCGGAGTACTAATAGCTAAAGGGTTACCATTTCTATCAACTATAATACCTCTATAGGCTTTGATATTTATACTTCTATCACTACGATTATCACCTTCTTGCTTTAACTTTGGATACTGAATAGTTTCCATATAAACAAGCTTAGTGAATAAAACAATAAAGCTTATAACAAGAAGAACAATAACAACAAAATGCCTAAGCTTAGGTCTATAACTACTCATTATTAGAATCCTCATCTTGCTCATTCAAAAAACGTAAATCTTTCTTTGTTGGCAAAGACATTTTTTCTTTTTCGGCAAACTTCTCAACTGCTGTTGGGGCAGCTAATGAACTATACTCTAAAACAATCTGGCTCCATTCTTCATCTAACTTAGAATCCTCAACAATTAGCTCTTTCTGTTGATTTAATTGAAGCTTATACTCAAAACGAACAACAATTAAGCTAAAAGCAGTTATTAACAATATAAGAAGCAACACAAAAGATATTCCCACTGTCTTTCTAAAAAAACTATTTTTAAGAGATTCAAAAAGCCTTATTCTAATCTGTCGATTTGTTAACATCATAGCTTTTCTACCACCCTTAAAATAGCACTTCTAGAACGTACGTTTTGATCAAGTTCATCTTGATTCGCTTTTGTTTTTTTAGTAATCCATTTTAATTTTATATTGCTGCTATCTTGAGGCAGCATCCTTGTAATACGATTAATTTCTTGTTTAGGATTAATTAAAGAGGTAAATTTTTGTTTGACGATTCTATCTTCTAGAGAATGAAAAGATATTGCTGCGATCCTACCGCCAACTTTAATGACGGCTAAGATATTCTCTAACAAATCTTCCAAATCTCCCAATTCATTATTAACATAAATACGTAAAGCTTGAAAACATCTAGTTGCAGGATTTTTTTTCTCTCTTTTACCTATTGTCTCTCTTATTAGATTAGATAGCTCTAAAGTAGTTTTTATACTACCATTTTCTTGTATATATGTTTTTATCCTCTGAGCAATCTTTTTCGCAAAACGCTCTTCACCATAAACTTTGAATATATAAGTAAGATTTTCTACAGACAAACTATCTAAAGCTTCACTTGCTGTCATCCCATCAGTAGTGTTCATACGCATATCTAATGGACCATCATACATAAAACTAAAACCTCTATCAGCATTATCTATCTGCGGTGAAGAAACCCCAAGATCCATAATAATCCCATCAACCTGGCCAAGAAGATTATTTTGCTGACAATATTCATGAATTTTAGCAAAGCTTGTATGGACTATTTCAAAATTCTCAAAACAAGAAAACTTCTCTTTAGCATAATCAATAGCATCAGGGTCTTTATCAAAAGCTATCAAACGCCCCTTATCAAGCTTACTTAAAATTGCTTTAGAATGCCCACCCCTACCAAAGGTTGCATCAATATAAATTCCATTTGGATTTATATTTAAGTCATTTATCGACTCTTGTAACAATACTGAGAAATGCATTTTTTATGCCTTGACTAATTCATTAGTTAGTTTTTTAGCCTTTGAAAAATCTGTCTTGCCTGATCCTAGTTTAGGTATATCTATAACTTTAAAATAATTTGTTGGCTTATATAAGTTCTCTATACCAGAATGCCTTACAATATCTTTCAAATCATTTGGCTCCAAATCCTCTAAAGTATATAGTAAGCTAATTATCTCTCCTCGTTTTGTATCTGAAGTAGCTACCGCTAAAACCTCAAAATCTATTTGATGAGAATCATAGCCTTTTTCTCTTAATGCATCATAAACTTTCTGCTCAAGAAGACCTAAGCTTACCATTTCCCCTGCTACTTTAGCGAATCTAGAGTACCTATCGACAACAGTTAAGTATCCCTCACCATCAATTTTACCTTTATCTCCGGTTATATACCACATATGACCATATTTCTCGATCATAACCTCATTTGTTTTTTTAGGGTCATTGAGATAATAGTCCATTTTATTGACACCTCTATAGATAATCATACCTTCTGTGCCATTTGGAAGCTCTTCATGAGATTCTGGATGTATAATTTTAAACTGCCCACCAGGCACAGTAAGCCCTACAGTGCCAATTTTATTTGGTGATTTGCTTGGCCTATTTACTGCAGCAACTGGCGATAGCTCTGTGGTACCATAGCCTTCATTTATTACCTTATCAAACTTCTCTTCAAACATTGAGCGAACTTCTTTTGATAATTTCTCTGCCCCAGTAACAATAAGCCTAATAGTTGCAAAATCTTCTTTTTTAACTGATTTATTTTTTGTATAGATTCTTAAAAATGTCGGTGTTGCACAAAGTACTGTAGTTTTATTCTTTCTGATTAGGTTTGCTACACCTTTTGCATCTGTTGGATCTGGATGGCAAGCAATATAGCCTCCCTGGAAAAGTGAAACCAATGAGATAGTCAAACCAAAAGCATGGAAAATCGGCAATATGCCAGCTACTGAATCGCTATCTTTACACTCAATAACATTTGTACTTTGGTAAACATTTGCTAATAAGTTTTTCTGCTTAATAGCAATTCCCTTTGGTACACCTTCACTTCCACTACTGAAAATTATAAAAGACAAATCTTCTAGTTTTGTTGGTTTAATATATTTCTTAACAAGCCAATCTGCTGGTAGCATTTTAATGCTAAGAAGTGTTTTAATAGCTTCGGCTTTTTTAATTTTTGCTTTAATATCTTCTAGGTAAACTATTTTACAAGTCGAGAATACCTCCTCGACAAAGAAACCTTTATGTGTGAGTTTTTCAACAAATGCCTTAGAAGTTATAATAGTTTTTATGTCAGCATTTTTTATTGCATGTCTTAAAGCTTCTTCTGAAGCTGTATAATTAAGATTAACTATAGACTTAGCACTTATCATAAGCGCTAAAATTGCTAGATAGCCACCTCCACTTGTAGGTAGACATATTCCAACATTATCTTCTTGCTTTGTAATCTCTTGAAGTTTTTTAGACATTAAAACAGCGCCTGTAGCAAACTTATGGCCATCTAAGCTTACACCTGTTGTATCAGTTAAAACTAAATTATTCTTAGCATTAAGCATTTGTCTAAACCATATTTCTGCTGGAGCTTTAAGTAGACACAGGTACTCCTCCCACGCTTTTACAGAAAGGTCTTCCATCTCTTCATTTAGAGTTCTTAGACTTTGTAAGCTAGATATATCAAAAAATACTTGCCTATCTAGATTCTTACGTTTAGGAAAGCTAGGCATTTCAGGCCCACAAATAAACATCAAAAATCTATTGTCATTTTGCTCTACTTGTGAAATCAGGTTTTTATTAACTAGTAGCACTCCTTGATGATCCCAAAAACTAATATGATCAACAAAATCAATGCCGATCTTTTCCATAGTTTTTTCTAAACCTTTCGCACGCTCATCAAAAGTACCCAATACTGTTACACTTTGATTATCTAGAAATGTTTTTAATGCCAGAACACTAATTATGCTAGTATCATTAGCAACAATTATCGAACCGCTCTTAAATTGTCTAAAATCAATTTCTTTATTACAATCATATATATAAGATTGATTAAGTCTTTTATGTATAGAAGATTTAAGCTGATTTAGGCGCATTTTTATCCTACGTTAATTGACAATGTAAACTTACTGCATAGCATATTATGTTATCATATACTCACATTAATTTTTATAACAATATAAAATTTATGCCAGAACTTCCTGAAGTAGAAACTGTAAAAAGAGGCTTAAACAAAAATATTATTAATAAAAAGATCATAGATATAGAGATAAATACAGATAAACTGCGCTACCCTATACAAAAAGATCTATTTTTAAATATCAAAGATAAAGTAATAAATGACATTCAAAGAAGAGGAAAACACCTTATTGTAACATTAGCAGAAGATTTACAACTAATAATACACTTAGGAATGTCTGGGGTAATCAAAGTTAAAGAAACCAATACATATAGCAAAGTCAAACATGATCATATAATTTTACGACTTTCAGACAACACTAGCCTGATTTATAACGATCCACGTAAATTTGGTTACTGGCTAATTAATACTAATCACTCACCTCTTGAACATAAGGTTTTAGCTTCTCATGGTGTTGAACCCCTAACAGATGATTTCAATTCTAAATATTTACTTGCGAAACTTTCAAAAACATCTAGAAAGATTAAACAAACAATTATGGATAACTCCATAGTAGTTGGTGTTGGCAATATCTATGCCAGTGAAGCACTTTTTGATAGTAATATATTACCTACTAGAGCATCTAATACCATTACTAAAAAGGAAGCTAATAAACTTGTAGAATCGATAAAAAAGATATTACAAAAAGCTATAGCAGAGGGTGGTACTACTCTTAAAGACTATAAAAACACTGAAGGAAAACCAGGCTACTTCACTCAACAACTTAATGTCTACGGTAGAGTAAACCAAGAATGTTATACCTGTAATACAAAAATTCAAAGTTTAGTTATTGGCCAAAGAAATACTTTTTACTGTAAAAAATGCCAAAAATAATTTACATATTTAAGAAGTACTGATGAATTGAAAAATCATTTGTTAGCTCCGGATGAAAGCTGCTAACCAGAATATTTCCCTGTCTAACTAAAACTGGCGATTGATTATAATTAGATAAGATATCCACACCATCTCCAACAGCTACAAACTTAGGAGCTCTAATAAACACTCCTGATACGATTTTATCATTAAAATCAAGATCTGTAACAAAACTATCTAGCTGTCTGCCATAAGCATTACGCTCAACAGTTAAATCAATCAAACTAAGATAGTCTTGTCCTTTCGATAAAATAATACTTCCAGCGCACGTACCAAACACAGGATTTTTGCTACTGAAATCATATAGTTTATCAAATAGTGAGTGTTTAGCTAGTACATTTAAAAGTGTAGTACTCTCTCCACCTGGTATAACAAGCCTATCAATATCGTCAAAATCATTATTAGATTTTACTAATTTCACATCCACCCCCAAAGACTTAAGCATATCTGTATGCTTTACATAAGCCCCTTGGATTGCTAAAACGCCTACTTTCTCTGACATTACCATCCTCTTTCTGAGAATTTTTCAAAATCACAATTAATGCCAGTCATAGGTTCACCAAGATCTGTTGAAACCTCAGCAAGTAATTTAGGATCATCATAATAAGTAACCGCACTAACTATAGCTTTCGCTCTTTTAAGAGGATCTGCTGATTTAAATATTCCTGACCCTACAAAAACTGACTCTGCTCCTAACTGCATCATTAATGCCGCATCTGCAGGAGTAGCAACACCACCAGCTGAGAAGTTTGGTACAGGCAATTTACCTTCTCTATGAACATACCTAACAAGCTCATATGGTGCTTGCATATTTTTCGCGATAGACATCAACTCCATGGGATCAGCATTTTTAATATAATTTATATCTCTAGTTACTTGTCTTAGCTGTCTTACAGCTTCAACAATATTTCCTGTACCAGCCTCACCTTTTGTTCTAATAAGAGCAGCTCCTTCACCTATTCTTCTTAGAGCTTCGCCAAGATTTGTACAGCCACAGACAAATGGTACTTTAAATCTCTGCTTATCGATATGATTTATTTCATCTGCTGGACTTAAAACTTCACTTTCATCAATAAAATCAACACCTAGAGATTCTAAGATTTGAGCTTCAACAAAATGTCCAATTCTTGCTTTTGCCATCACAGGTATAGAAACTACAGACATTATTTCTTTAATAAGTTTAGGATCAGACATTCTAGCTATACCACCATCCTTTCTGATATCTGCAGGCACTCTCTCAAGAGCCATTACAGCTACCGCTCCAGCTTCTTGAGCTATTTCAGCTTGTTGTGCATTCACAACATCCATTATAACTCCACCTTTCAACATCTCTGCCAAGCCTATTTTCAAGCTAATTTCAGACATTTCGAATACTCCTTTTTAGTTTATTAAAACGAAATAGCAGGAAGCATTATAGTATTTTTAGATGCTATAGATAATTAATTTTCGTTAATAAAATTATTTATTTATCTTATCCTTTTTCATTAAGTCACCCGGTAGTCTTAGATATAGTCAATCCGACTGTATTGTGTACTTTTACGAAGTCATTCTGAACTTGATTCAGGATCTCTTCATTTAGCTAGGAGATTCCGGATCAAGTCCGGAATGACAGGCTTTATTTTACATGAGTCATTCGGATTAAATATAGATAAATCTCAACCTAAGTAACGAACCAGATTACTGTTACAAATTATTACAATTCATAAATATTCTAGACAAATACATTAATTAACATATTTATTATAAATATATATTTAAGCGGGAGTTAAAATTAAATAAAAGAAGTAAATAATATAAAGGGGAAATATCATGGAAATAATCAAATTTATAAGTGCTGAAGCGATAAAACAGGCTTTTCTTGATGCTATTGAACAATATCAAATGTTTAAAGCTATTCAAGATGGACAGTGTGACTTAAAGAAATATTTAAGCACAGTGAAACTTAGTGGACACTTAATATCTAACAGCGGAATAGAGGCCTCCGAACAATGGCGTTTACAAATGGATATGGCTCAGGATAATACTAGTATAATATCTGTATTAAATGATTTTCTAGTTTATAATGGCGCCAATATCAAAAACTATGCTCTTAAAAGAGCAAATTATTTTAATTTTTCAAGCTTAAATCCTGAGAATAAAAGTATCTCTTCTGAAAAACTAACCTCACTAACAACTTTTGTTTATCTAGCAGTAATTCATCAAGCTTGTTTTTTTGAGGACAATAACAATGATTTAAATAAATACATATCAAGTGTAGCTAAAGTTAAAACAGGTAATCAAATATATTTTAATACTGGAGAAGCCTTAGTTAATTTTATAAATAAAAGTCCAAATAACATAGATAAACTTTTCATCAATGAGGCAGCTCAAAAACCAAACCTTATATCAGAAAGTGATAAAATCAACACTGTTTTAACTTACCTTTTATCACAAACAGTTAATGGTAAAATGTTTCTTAAAAGTTTATTTTCAGAACGACAACAAATTCACTATAAAAAGCTAGCAGAAAAACTAGCTTCACAAAAACTCTCAACTTCTTCAGACTATGGCTTACCACAAGGTGAAATAAGAAATTTTAATAAATTAATGGCCGATATTCAAAAAGCAATACAAGAATATGCCAAAAAATTCAAAAGAAGAATTGATACTGGGGAAAAAGGTTGGAATAAGTCTACTCTAACAAATCCAATTAATATAAGTACTGATATTCCTTATGTAAATACAATTATCTCACTCTACAAAGGCGTTGCCAATATACTTCTTGAAACAAATAGTTATGGTTTTACCCAATACCATGGAGTTGACGGTCAAATGAGAGCATTCCTTTTTAGCAATGTCTGTAAAAATATTCTTATTTATATAAATAATATAAACGACTTTCTTTATCTTGATACTAAAGATGGTGATCTTAAAAAATACAGTATGATACTAAAAAATTATTTAAATACATTCTTAAATAGTTATAGGGAGTTTCTAACTACGATACCAAACAAATCAGGCTCATTAGGAACATTTTTAAACATATGGGCTGAACCAACTTCATTATATAGCTATACAGGACCTAACAGAAGTAAACTAACAAGTTATAACAACACTAAACTTAGTAAGGATATAAAGTAAATTAATAGATCTTAAGTAAAAGTATATTTCAATAGCATTATTATCCACTTAACTAATTATTGGTTGCTGGAGATAAAGTTTTAATAGTCTTTTCATCTGCATTAATCTCAGCATTAACACCTATAGGAATAGTAAAATTATTTTCACCATGACCAAAACTAGCGCCCATAAAAGAAGGAATCTTATCTTTAACCAAATAATATTTAAGTATATCTTTTAGTGTTTGTTGTCTTTTGATTGGATTTTCACATTTCGTACACTCTCCAAAAACAAAGCCATTAATCTTACTTAAAACACCAGCTAAATATAGCTGATTCATCATTCTATCTATTTGATAGTTCTTTTCACCAATTTCTTCTACAAATAGTATCTTACCTTTCCAGTTAGGTTCATATTTAGTTCCAATTAAAGCCACAAGATTACTTAAGTTACCTCCTAAAAGAACACCTGTAGATTTTCCTGGGTAAATAGTTTGGACATGAGCTACATTTTTAAAAGTTACCCTTTTAGAATCAAATAGAATTTCTTTCATAGACTCAACAGCAAAATCTGGCCAAGGTTGTACACCTACTGGCCCATGAAATGTAACCAATCCAGCTTCTTTATTTATAGCTATTAGTAGTGAAGTAATATCACTAAATCCTATTATAATCTTAGGATTATTCCTTATCTGATTATAGTCAATTAGTGGTAACAATTGAGCACTGCCCCATCCGCCTCTAACTTCAAAAATAGCTTTAATCTTAGGGTCAGAAAATGCATTCTTTAGATCTTCTGCTCGATATTTTGCATTAGCTGAGAAATAACCATCTTGGTAAATAGTATTAACATAGCGCCCTAACTTCACCTTTAGTCCCAGAGATTCTATTTTATTTATGGAGTCTTGAATTTGCTCATTTGTTACAGCTGACGCGGAAGCTAAAAGTGCTACAGTATCACCCTTATGCAATGCTAGAGGCTTAATAACATCATCTGCAATAGCAACGAAAGGAAGGAAGAATATTAGAAGAATAAGTTTGTTATATTGGTTGAGCATAAAGCGCTCCAAAAAGATTTAAACTAGATTACCTTGTTATACATCTAAATTTATAACGTTTAAAGCATTTGATTCAATAAAGTTTCTACGTGGCTCAACCTCATCACCCATAAGAGTTGTAAATAAAGCATCTGCCTCAACAGCATCTTTTACAGAAACCTGTAGTAATATCCTATTATCCGGATCCATAGTTGTCTCCCAAAGCTGATCAGGATTCATCTCACCAAGACCTTTATAACGCTGAACATCATTACCTCTTCTCGCTTCCTGTAGTAACCAATCAACCGCAGACTCAAAATCATCTACATATTCTTTTTTAGACCCTCTTTCCACATATGCTCCATCAAAAGATATATCAGATAATACATCACCATATGTAACAAGATCTTCATAGTCTTTAGTTGTAAAGAAACTATTTTTGACTATATAGTCAGTATCATAGCCGTTTATATAATGATTAACACCATAAGAAATACTCTCTTGATCATCACTATCAATCTCTTTTGACTCTATAAGTTCAAATCTTTCATAAGATAATGCTTTTTCATTACACTTCTCAACAATAGCTTCCCACCATTGTTTAATATCAACGTTATCATCAACATATTTTGCACTATATGCCATAACTCTAAGCAACTTCTCAGGATATGTTTTTGCATATTTCTTGATCACTTTTTCAGACTTTTGGTAAAGTTCATAATAATTTGCCAAAATCTGACCAGATATAACATTGCTATTACTAAGATAAATATTAGCTCCTTCAAGACCAATATTACCAAGATATTCTGCTAAGGAATCTTCATCTTTCAAATATGTTTCTTGCTTACCTTTCTTAACTTTATATAAAGGAGGTTGTGCAATATATAAGTAACCTCTTTCTACAAGCTCTGGCATTTGTCTATAGAAGAATGTCAAAAGCAGTGTTCTAATATGAGATCCATCAACATCGGCATCCGTCATCAGGATAATTTTATGATATCTTGTTTTATCTGGATTATAGTCTTCTGCACCAATACCACAGCCTAAAGCCTTAATAAGTGTCGCAACCTCTTGGGAACCAAGCATTTTATCAAAACGTGCTTTTTCAACATTTAGAATTTTACCTTTTAAAGGCAATATTGCTTGAGTCTTACGATCACGAGCTTGCTTAGCTGAACCTCCCGCTGAATCACCCTCCACCAGATATATTTCTGATAAAGATGGATCCTTTTCTTGACAGTCTGCTAGCTTACCTGGAAGACCCGCAATATCTAAAGCTCCCTTACGACGAGTCATATCACGAGCCTTACGCGCAGCCTCACGAGCTTTTGCTGAATCTAATATCTTCTCGCAAACAATTTTAGCTTCTTTAGGGTTCTCTAAAAGAAACTCTTGTAACTTCTCATTAACTAATGATTCTACAGCTGATTTAACATCTGAAGATACTAACTTATCTTTTGTTTGAGATGAGAACTTTGGGTCTGGAACTTTTACAGATAATACCGCAGCTAAACCTTCTCGAGTATCTTCACCAGTTAGAGACACTTTAAGTTTTTTATTTAACCCTTCTGATTCAATATAAGAGTTCATTGTTCTAGTAACGGCAGCTTTTAAGCCTGATAAGTGAGTACCACCATCGCGCTGAGGAATATTATTTGTAAAGCAAAATATTGACTCTTTGTATGAGTCATTCCATTGTAGAGCAAGCTCTACTTGGATATCATCTTTGATTCCATTTACAGCTATAACATTCTCATGAATTGGTTTTTTACTCTTATTCAAATACTCAACAAAAGCTACAATACCACCATCATATTTAAAGACTTCAGATCTGTTATTAATCTTATCAATAAGCTCTATTTTTACACCAGAGTTTAAGAAAGAAAGCTCTCTAATTCTCTTCATCAAAATATCATAATCAAACTCAACAAAAGAGAAAGTATCTTTACTAGGCTTAAATGTAATTATCGAACCACTTTTATCCGTCTTCTCAAGTTGCTTTAATGGATACTGCGGCACACCATGAGTATATTCTTGAAAATATCTATAACCATTACGACAAATATCTAGAGACAATGATTCAGATAATGCATTTACTACAGATACACCTACACCATGTAAACCACCTGATACTTTATAAGAGTTATCATCAAACTTACCTCCTGCATGGAGTATAGTCATTATAACCTCAGCAGCTGATCGACCTTCTTCTTTATGTATATCTGTCGGAATACCTCGCCCATTATCAGAAACTGATACTGAGCCATCTTTATTAATGATAACCTTAATGTCATCACAATGCCCTGCCAATGCCTCATCGATAGCATTATCAAGAACTTCAAAGACCATATGATGTAGGCCACTACCATCATCAGTATCACCAATATACATTCCTGGTCTTTTTCTAACCGCATCTAGACCCTTGAGTACTTTAATACTCGATGAATCATAAGCTTTATTCTCAGACATTAATAAGCTCCAAGTTACATTTTTTATAAACTCAATTAGGTGCCATTATAGCACAAATTAACACTTATATTAATTATGATTCATCAATGAATTATTTAAAACTTCCTTTTGATAGAAAAACATGTATAATACGCAATTTAAAAGTTTTGCATTTAAATATTTTGAAAAAAGTCACCACAAAAATATCACTAATTATAGCATCTATTGTAGCACCCATACTAGTCATTTTAGTCTACATTATTTTTAGTGGCTTACTTGAATCTGAAAGAGCAGAATCTATCAATAAAGTAGATTTTAATATCACTACGAACTCTTTAATGCTACAAGATTCGTGACGGTTACATTATTTATATAAAGGCTTAGGTTTTTTATTTTATATGGAAATGGTAATATTTAGGGAAATATAAAAACCATCTTGTCTAAAGTTTTGAAAAAGAAAAATATATTAATAGCTATTATAATTATCGCAATAGTTTTATTAAGCTTCATTATAGGTAAAAAAACTGGTTTTGAGAAAGCAACATCTATACATGAAAGTGAACTACAGATATTAGAACAAAATAAGCTTTCACAAACTCCTGAAGATACTACAAACTGTCGCCCTAATGTAAGTTCTAAGAAGAAAAACTATGTTATTGGTTATGGAAGCCTTATGAACAAAGACTCCAGACAAATAACTGTGCCTGATGCCACATATGCTGCTCCTATATTAGTAAGTGGTTTTGAAAGACTATGGGCATCGCGCGGAGAGAAATCACATGCAACATTTTTACTTGCAGTACCTAATCAAGGGTATGCAATGAATGCTATATATTACAAAGCGACTGCTGGTGATATATCTGCTACAGATTTAAGAGAAGCCTCTTATTGTAGAGTTAAAGTTCCTCGCAAGGATATTGTTCCTTTAGGAGTAAAAAGCTTACCTAAAGGAGACTTCTGGATGTATGTAAAAGATTTTAAGGATGCTGAATTCCCAACAAAAAAATACCCCATTCTGCAAACTTATGCTGATGTTTTTATGACAGGCTGTTTACAAACTCAAGCAGAATTTAATCTAACAGAATTTGGTAAACTTTGTTTCCAAACCACATATGGCTGGGACTTAGCAAACTGGTTATACGATAGAGCAGACCCTCGCTATGCTAGATATTCAAAAAATACTGAAAAATATCGCACTCCTATAGATAAAATAATTCATCGTTTAAGTTATAATAACGATCCAATATAACTAATTAATTATATTATTAAGAATGAACCAAAGTAGTAGAAAAATATGTATTGCTCCAATGCTTGATTGGACAGATAAACACTACCGTTACATGATGCGTTTGATAACAAAAAAAACAATGCTATATACTGAAATGGTTACTTTAAACGCTATACTTCATGGAAATAAAGATTTTCTACTAAAATATAATCCTGAAGAAAATCCTGTCACTCTTCAACTTGGAGGGTGTGTACCCGAAGATTTTATAACATGTGGTAAACTAGCTGAAAAATTAGGCTACGATGAGATCAACATAAACGTTGGCTGTCCTAGCGAGAGAGTTAAAAAAGGCAACTTCGGATTATCTTTAATGGCTGAACCAAATCTAGTAGCTGATTGTGTCAAAGCTATGAAAGATAGTATTAACATTCCAGTATCTGTTAAATGCCGTATAGGTTATGACCATAATGATAGTTATGAAGAGTTGTATAACTTTGTTGACAAGCAAGTTCAAGCAGGTGTTGATTTTGTGTGTATTCACGCACGCAAAGGTTGGCTAAGTGGTCTGTCACCAAAGGAAAACAGAACAATTCCTGAACTTAAATATGATACTGTCTACAATATCAAAAAAGACTTTCCAAACTTAGAGCTTGGTATCAATGGTGGTATCACTTCTATTGAAGATACTCACAAACATCTAGAGCATGTTGATAGTGTAATGATTGGACGTGAGGCATATCATAATCCTATGATATTTAGAGATTTTGATCATGAATTCTACAATCAAGAGCAATCACAAATAACCCCGCTTGAAGTCGGATACAAAATGGCTGAGTATATCACTCAGCAAATGCAAAAAGATCCTTTCATTAAGCTTAACAATATAACAAAGCATACCTTAAATCTTTTTAATGGCTTACCAAATGCCAGAGTTTATCGCCGATATCTAAGTGAGAATGCTACTAAGAAAGATGCAAATATTGATACTTTTTTAGCGGCCTTAAAAGTCTTTGATAAGTAAGAGTCAAATTTTAATCGAAAGTTATAATAAAACGAAGCTCCATACTACTTCTAATATCAACACCCTCTGATAGTCTTACTGCTGAGTGATAAGTTACATCATTATGATTTTGATAAGCTTTAGCTTTTTCACTATCAAATTGTTTAAAAACCACTAGCTCATTAATATCAAGGTCATGGAAATATCCCCAAAAGTGATTAGAGCTATCTTTTAACCTATAGCTTGAGTTCTTAAATTCTTCTGATTTAACCTCTATAATGCCCATATCTGCTGCTTGTGCATATTTACCAGACATAAAGACTAACGTCGAAGTTTGAGACTTTTGATTCACATGCATCCATGCATTTACAAATATATATTTCTGCCCTTCTTTTAGTAGTCCTTTTTCTATCAAAGAGTTTCGACATTGTGCTCCAGATGAACAAGTAAAATCAGAGTGTGCTGAACCAATACCTTTATCATTAGAATCTTTGACAATGTTTCTAACCAGAGCTGATCGTAATATTATCTTATCTGCATCTGAAAAAACCTTATTAACATTTTTAAATATATCATCTAGATAAGGTTTGATATTTTCATAAACATCTCCGTCCAGATCCAAAACAATAGGTTTTTCTAATTTTACTAATTCAACACCATAGTGTTGCATATTTACATCATCTACATTTCTAAGGTTGTACACCCTCTTTTCTGATGTTGGTAGATGTTTATTTGCCTCTGAATAATTATTTGGAGCTTTTACTTTTTCTGAAAACTGTCGCACATCACTATTAGGCTCTCTAAATGCTATTTGTAACAGAATAGAATTTTTATCACTAAAATCAGTTTGATTAAACTTTTTTAAAGGCTGCTGTTGAAAATTTTTTTGCCAGAACCTTAACTCAGAAGTATCGTCTATTGGTACGGTATTTGCCTCATCAGCATAACTACGTATATCATTTACTATAAATTTTTCTTTCTTAACCGAATTGTCGACTAAAGGCTCAAAGTCTTTATTTAGTAGCTTTGCAAGCATTTTAAACATCCTTATTTTAAATAAAACTATCTTATCTCATTAACCATACTATCAAAAATTGACAAATAAATATATACAAAAAATAACAAGCTAAAATAACATACTTAATGATAATCTTATACGTAACATATACAATAAAAGCTAAAGATAATAGAAAAATCCAAATATAAAAATGAAATGGAAAATATCAACCGTTTTCTTAAGAAGAGTTTTAGAAGTAAAAGTCAGGAATGATTTAATAGAAATCATCCTTGGAGAAAAATCAATTAAGGTAAGTAAACATAAGCTAAAAGGAAGTAGAATAAAAAAGGGAGACATTCTTCTAATTTATGGAACAAACTATGAATATAAAATAAAAAGCCAAATTATTTATAACATTTCCCAGAAAAAATATATAGAAAAAGGTATACCTAATATACTGAATCTTTTAGTAACACTCTTTTTGATTATAGTATTGGTTTATCTTTATTTTACAAATATGCTATTACATACTATTGGACCTTTTGAAAGAGTTTTTACTATATCAATTTTTATATATCTTCATTTTATATTATTTGAATGTGCCAAGGGATTTATTCATGTAAAGCTATACTTATTGAGAAATAAATCAAGAATAAAAAACATACATAACAAATTATGACATGCTTAAATCGCCTCTAAGCAAAGTAATGAAACCACGATAAATAACTGAAAATAGAATAAACATGAAAATAAAAATTGTAGATTTAAAACTTATAAATTTAGCTTTTATTTAATGCCCTTCAACTCTGTCTTTATCTTATCAATAGACCAATCAACTGATTTATGATAATCTTCAGCATCACTTGGCTCATTAAAAGCTATGACACATATTTGACTAACATTATCTTCTAATTTTTGTGAGCCCATTTTTGCTAAATCTGTTGGTAAGACAATATATGAGTGAGGTCCTTGAAAGCCAATTAATTTAGCTACTTTTTTTGTCTTTAGCTCTTCTTCTGCTGCTTGTTTTTTAAGCTCAGGTTTATTTGCTTTGATGTTTAACTGCTTAATAGCATTATCAATATCTTCATTTGTTAATTTACCATTTGCTTCACGCTCAGTGTAGATGATCTTATTATATTCACTAAAGAGTTCTGGCCCTCCTTGCAAATACGCTTCGTTAGCAACCAACGATGCATAATTAGCAGCGTCGTCATCTGCCTTTAATGAAGGATAAGCTTTAAATATAAATCTCACATCGGGTTCTTCTTTAATCAGCTTAGACATTTTTTCATATGTTTGGGTACATTTATCACAACCATAATCATAGAAAACGACTACAGCCTTTTTAGCGTCTTTAGGACCAATAGATGGAGTCATTTTATCATTTAACAATTCATCTAAGACAGCTGGAATAGCAATGATTTTTGCGTAATCATCCGTTCTTTTACTAATACTCTGCGTATTATTATCTGCTTTTGCAGCCTCATGGTAGGTAGAGCAACTCGATAACGCTAATGCCGAAAAGCTTAAAATAGCTAATAATATTTTTTTCATGTAAATATCTCCAAAATCTCAAATCTAATATAATCAGTTTTAAACTAATTACATTTACAAAACAAACTTCTTGCTAAAAAACTAAATAAATACAAAATATACAGCTTACATTTGAATCTTACCCAACAATGATAAACCATGCAAAAAAATTAAGCAGCAACTTAGTAAAATATTTTTTTATACAAGTCTAAATGAAATTAGGATAATTAGAAACAATAAATAGTTGAAAATGAATTATTTTACCCCATTTTTAGAAAAAAATGATTTCTCAATAGTTGTTCGCTGAGAGAATAAAACTTAAGAGATAGATTTTAGATCTGAACACCAAAACTAGATGCTAAGTTTTTCACATCTTGATGATTCAAGTTTTTTATATCTTGTGAATTTAAGTCTTTTATTGATTTGCCATTTACGTTTATATCTTTTAATGATTGGCCATTTATTTTAGTCTTATCTAAAAATTGCTGAGCTTTTTTATCCAACCCAGTTTGCTTAGCTACTTGTGAAGCTGTATTTTTCACAGTATCAACGCTTAATAGATTTTTCAATGATGATGTATCTACACCAAATCCAACATTATTTAAATCACCTGAAATGATACCTTTTAATGTCAAGTCAGATATATTTTGTTTAAACTGATTAAAGTTAATGCCTACATCTTTAAATTTTAGCTGTAATGGAATATTGAACATTACATTTCTAACCCCACTAAACTGCCAAGTACCACTACCAGAAACTGCTAAACTTTCAGCATCTAAGCCTATACCTTGAATTGTTAAACCTTTTATTGCATCGCCTGCAACATTATCTAAATCAAATTTGACTGTATTATCAACATTTGGCTTATTAGAAATAACAATATTAACATCAAGATCTTTATTGTTAGTTGATTTAACACCCACTCTAGTAGGTTTTCCTAAAAGCTCCGGATTTGTTGATATATTAGTAATGACAGCATCATACAAAGTATCACCATCTTTATAATTCTTGATATCAATATTTTGAACTACAAAACTAGGATATTTATCGCGTAAATCTTCATTTCTAACATTTGCATAACCATAAACCTGTGCTTGATCTTTAGGGGTAATAATTTTCTGCTTAACTTGAGAATCTGTTACCTTAGCTTCGCTAGATCTAAAGCTTGATAGAAACTCTACTGCTTCTTTTATATTCCCTGCAACATCTTTGACTTCTTTAGCATTATCTTTTAACTGCTGTAAGTCTACTTGTTGTAGATCTCCACCCATTTTTTTAATTTTATCAATAGCTTGCTTTTTAGCTGCTTCAGAAGCTTTTTGACTTTCTTCTTTCGACGCTGCTGGCTCAGTACTATTTATATATAACTTACCCTTAGACTTTCTTTTTTTATCTAGAGATACTCCCTCAACAACAACATCTTTTAATGTTATTTGTCTTGTCAGTAAATGTGAAATATTTATACTAGAACTAATAGATTTAGCATAGAATCTGTCTTTATTAAGATCTGCTGGATCTGCTGCTCCTAACCCAGTTATTTTAAGTCTTGCATCAGTCAAATCTAATTTTAAAGAACTATAATCAACAGTTGCACCATTAGCTTTTGTTAGCTGTTGTTTGATGATATTTGATACTAATGAAGTCTCT